>JBFKXO010000193.1:0-4542 GCA_041638115.1 Litorivivens sp.
ACTCGCGTTACCTCGCCAGTAATGGCGGCGGCATCCAGCTCGGTGTCCATGGCCACGCTCACCTGCCGGTGGGGCAGATGCTTTTGCAGCAGGTCATGGGGCGAACCCTGGTCGATGATGATCAGGTCGTCACATAGCGATTCGGCCTCATCCATGTAATGGGTGGTGAGAATAACGGTCTTACCCTGCTTCTTGATGCGATCGATCAGATACCAGAAACGTCGCCGCGACTGGGGGTCGAGCCCGGTGGTGGGTTCGTCCAGAAACACAATCTCCGGATCGTTGATCAGTGCCAGCGCTAGCAACAGGCGCTGCTTTTGCCCGCCAGAGAGGCGGTTGGCCTCGTTGTCGAGAAACTCTCCCAAATCACACAGGCTGACCAGTTCGTCGATGGCGAGGGTTTTGTCATAAAAGCTGTGAAACAGGGCGAGTACTTCACGGACAAGCAGGAAGTCCGGCAGGGCGGTGGACTGGAATTGAATGCCGCACTGCTGCGAAAAGTCGGGGCCTCGCGGCGCGCCCTTGTACAGTATTTCGCCACTGGAGGGTTTTTTGATGCCCTCGATCATCTCGATGGTGGTGGATTTGCCAGCGCCATTGGGACCCAGCAGGCCGAAACAGATGCCCGGTGGAATGCTGAACGAGATGCCTTTCACCGCCTGGACCAGACGGTAGTGCTTGGTGAGATTGCGTACTTCCAGTATCGGTGTCATGGCTCCCTGCGCGGACAGTCCTCGCGAAAACAAGCCGCGCAGTATAGCATGGGCCAAACTCTGACTCGTCGACCATTTGAATAATGCAAAAACCTTCCGTGGGCTGGCTGGAGGCCGTCCGGATATACTCCAATCCCCGCGTGCTGGCCATGTTCTTTCTGGGTTTCAGCGCCGGCTTACCCTTCCTGCTGGTCTTTTCTACCCTGACCGCCTGGCTTACTGATGCCGGCGTAGCACGCAGTGCCATTGGCTTTTTTGGTTGGGTGGGGATGACCTATTCCATCAAGGTATTGTGGGCACCGGTGGTCGACCGCTTGATGTTGCCACTGATTGGAAAAAGCCTGGGGCAGCGTCGCAGCTGGATATTGCTGGGACAGCTGGGCGTTGCGTTGGGGCTGGCAGGTATGGCCTTTGTTGATCCGTCGCAGAATCTGACCGCCGTCGCGCTGCTGGCTTTGCTGGTGGCGTTTTCCTCGTCCACTCAGGATGTGGCGATAGATGCCTATCGTATAGAAGCGGTGATTACCGATTATCAGGGGGCAATGTCGGCCAGTTATGTTTTTGGCTACAAGGTCGCTCTGCTGGTAGCCGGTGCCGGCGCCCTCTATATCGCCGACTTTGGTAACTGGATCCTGGCCTATCTGAGCATGGCGGGCTTAATGGCGGTGGGTGTCGTCACCGTGTTGCTGATTGCGGAGCCAGAACGTGACCTGCCTGAGCCCATCTTTGGTCGTCATCACAGCCGGTTGAAAGATATTCAGGCCTGGTTTACCGCTGCGGTGATCAGCCCCTTTACCGATTTTTTCAATCGCAATGGGTCGTTTGCGCTGGTGATTCTGCTGTTTATCTCGGTGTTCAGGCTGAGCGACATCACCATGGGGGTGATGGCCAATCCGTTCTATCTGGATCTGGGTTTCAGCAAAACGGAAATTGCCTCGGTGGCGAAAGTATTCGGCTTTGTGATGAGTGTCGCCGGATCATTTCTTTGCGGGGTTTTGGTGGTGCGCTGGGGGGTGTATCGGCCGCTGATGCTGGGCGCCGTGCTGGTGGCACTAACCAATGTGCTGTTTGCGGGCATGGCCTATATCGGCCCGGATATTCGCGCCTTGATGGTGGTGATCAGCGCCGACAATATCAGCGGGGGGATAGCTGCTACCGCATTCGTCGCCTACCTTTCCGGACTGACCAATCGGGCCTACACCGCAACTCAGTATGCCTTATTCAGTTCGCTGATGACCTTGCCGGGCAAATTCTTTAGCGGCTTTTCAGGGCTGATCGTGGATGCCGGGGGTTACAGCCAGTTTTTCCTGATTGCTGCGGCGGTGGGTATTCCCGCAATTATTCTGGTGCCGGTGCTGGCACGCCGCGAACAGCGGCGCGCGCTGAGGTAGTAACGCTATCAAGCAACCCGGCGCAGCTTGCGACCGCGTACGGGCGCGGTTGGTAGGGGCGTTGACTCGCGCATCAGCAAGGCCAGTATTGCAGCCTCCAAAGCCGCGTCGCCGCCGGGAATGCCCTGGTTGCCGAACAGGCGATTAAATTCCAGTACATAGGGGTGCTCGCCAACCATAGCGATGTCGAATCCGGCATGATTGATTTTTAGTGAACGTGCCAAATGCAGAGCCAGTTCTACGGCCTGGGCCGGCACGGGGCTGTAATCCACCTCTCCTCCTTTGGCCACGTTGTTGTAGAAACCTCGTGGCGCCTGCTTACGCCAGTACGCTGCCAACACCTGATCCCCCACGATAACCACGCGGATATCGCGATCGATTGGCAAGTATTCCTGTACGTAGAGCGTGTCGGTTTTTTGCAAATAGGCACGCCAGTCGGCGGCGTTTTCGATCAACCAGACACCTTCACCCATAGACGCTTTGGGCTGCTTGGCGACGAAGGGGGGCGTCATGATTTCCCACAGACGTGCAGCTTCGGCTTCCGTGTTGGCGGCGATCAGTGTTAACGGCGTGTTGGCCGGGGCGACCAGTTCAAAGGCCCGCGTCATTTCCACCTTGTTGTGACCGAGCCGGTAACTGGCCTCGCTGGGAAAGACCTTGGCGTTGAGCCCGTAAACCAGAGAATTCAGCTGCCAATAGGGCGGGAACAGCACCCAATCGGCGGTGCTGATCTCATGTTTGCGCTGAAAAAGTTGATCCGCCTTCAGGTTTAGGGTGTCAGGAAAACCCAGGGTGCGGAAGAGATCAAAAGAAACCCATGCCATACAGAGTCGACAGCAAAAAAAGATCGCGCTTTTTATGCTGCCGCCAGGGTTTCGTCAAGCGAAATTTTATTCAGTGATCACCAGCGGCGGCCGCGCCAGTCCAGCCGGCCATCTGGCGTTGCGCTGCCCTCATCAATCAGCAAAGCGAGTTGACGCTGGTAGCCGGTGCTGCCTGCCGGAAAACTGATTTTACCGGTCGCGTTGACCACCCGATACCAGGGCAAGCGAGTATCAGGTGGTAGCTGGCTGAGAATGCGCCCAACGCGCCGGGCCTGCTTTGGCAAACCGGCGAGCTCGGCTACTTGCCCGTAGCTGGCCAACCGGCCGGGTGGAATGCTGGCTACCACGCGGTATACGGCTTCGGCGGCGTGCTCGCTATTTCCAGTAGGCGCTGCTGGCTTTACCGGTGTTGCTTTCGAGCCACTGCTCGTCGGATTCTTCACTGATACCTTCAAACAGAAATGTGGACATATAGCGCTCGCCGGTGTCGGGCAGCATGGCCAGAATCACCGAGCCCTTTTCCGCCTTTTCCGCCACTTTCAGGGCCGCGGCTACGGTGCCGCCGGCGGAAATCCCGCAGAAGATGCCCTCCTGCTGGGACAGTTTGCGGGCCGTGTCTCTAGCTTCGACATCGGTCACGGGCACAATCTGGTCAGCCACGGATTTGTCCAAAACTTTTGGCAGGAAATCGGGCGTCCAACCCTGAATCATGTGCGGCGCCCAGTCCTTGCCGCCCATCAGCTGAGCCCCTTCGGGCTCGGTGGCTATGATCTTCAGATCCGGCCGAGCCAGTTTCAGCACCTGACCGGCACCGGTCATGGTGCCACCGGTGCCCCAGCCAGTGACCCAGTAGTCGAGCCGCTTGCCGGCAAAGTCGCGCAGAATTTCGGGGCCTGTGGTGTTGCGGTGATAAGCGGGGTTGGCCTCATTTTCGAACTGGCTGGCCCAAAACCAGCCGTTGTCCTCGGCCAGTTTTTTGGCCAGCTCCACCATGCCGGTGCCGCGTTTTTCCTTTGGCGTCAAAATCACTTTGGCGCCAAGGGCCTTCATGATTTTACGGCGTTCCACCGAAAAGGTTTCGACCATGGTGGCAACAAAGGGGTAGCCCTTGGCGGCGCACACCATGGCCAGCGCGATGCCGGTATTGCCGGAGGTGGCTTCCACTACGGTCTGTCCCGGCTTCAGTGCGCCGCGCTTTTCCGCGTCTTCAATAATACCGATGGCCAGGCGATCTTTGACCGAAGACAGTGGATTGAAAAACTCACACTTCACGTACATCGTGACGTGGTCCGGAGCGATCCGGTTGAGTTTGACGACCGGGGCGTCGCCGATGGTGTGGAGAATGGAATCGTGAATCATGGGGCTCTCCCTCGCGAACGAAATAGCAAAAGACTACGCCTTTCTTTGCAGCCTTTCCACGCTTAAGCTATTTCCATGCGAACAGATCCTGCAGCGGTTTTTACCAAGACCAATCAAACCCACTATCGTGATGCGCTGGTGGCCGAGGCCAAGGGGCTCGACTGGCTGCGACGCCTGTTACCTGCCGACAAAGTGGCGGTGCCGCGCGTGCTGGTGGTCGACGAAAAGCGCTTGCAGTTGGAACAGGTCCAGGCC
>JBFKXO010000194.1:0-4539 GCA_041638115.1 Litorivivens sp.
CTTTACCTGCACCGACACCGAGCATCAAACCATCCTTTGCCCAGGCGCCAGAGGTGGCACCCCCCATGATAAGCAGGGTAAGCAGTAGCTTTTTGTTCATCGCGCACACTCCTGTGGTTGAGAATTCACGCGATCATAGAAAAGGGGCGAGAGGGCGCTCAATGCAGTTTTGCCAAAAACGCCGGGGGAAATGCCGTTGATCTGGTGTTTTGCGGGGCAGGTCTCAGGGAAATTTCACACCTGTCGGTCTATACATGCAATTGCGCCGCGGACCCGCGGCGCAAAGTTAATAGCCTTATTTCTTGATCTGTTGGGCCATCATGTTGTCGACTTTTTCACTATAGGGCGGCAGGGTGCCGGCCAGTTTCGCGAGATTGACAAAGCCCTGCGTGAATACCGATTTGGCGTGACTGAAGGTGCGGAAGCCTTCAAAGCCGCGATAGTTACCGATGCCACTGTGGCCGACACCGCCGAAGGGCAGGTCGTCGCAGGATACATGCATGGCGATATCGTTGACGGTTACGCCGCCGGCGATGGAATTGGCCAACACGTGTTCGCGTTCAATTTTGTCAGTGCCAAAGTAATACATGGCCAGTGGTCGGGGCCGCTTGTTGATAAACTGCAGGCATTCGTCGATGGTGCGGTAGGGTTTGATGTTGAGAATTGGACCAAAGATCTCGTCCTGCATGCAGGTCAGCTCGTCCGCGGGATCAACAATCAGATGCAACGGAATCTTGTGGCGCTCGCGATCACTCCAGTCTTCGTTGGCCGGGTTAAGTGCTTCGATTCGAACGCCGGCTTCGCGGGCTTCATCGATATAGCCTTTTACCCGATCAAAATGCCGTTCATTGATCACTGAAACAAAGTCGGGGTTGTCGTTGATCGTAGGGTAGAGCGTTTTGATGGTGTTCTTGCACGCGGTGATAAACGCCTCCAGACGACTGGCGGGCACGAAGCAGTAGTCGGGCGAAATACAGAGTTGACCGGCGTTCATGGCCTTGCCGGCAATAATCTTTTCAGCGTGTTCTTCTATGTTGCCGCTGTCTGAAACGATCACTGGCGATTTACCGCCAAGCTCCAACGTGACCGGAGTCAGGTTCTCGGCCGCCGATTTCATGACCAGTTTACCAATGCTGGTGGCGCCGGTGAAAATCAGGTGATCAAAGGGCAGACTGCTGAACGCAGCGCCCACTTCGGCGCCGCCGGTGACAATGCAGATTTCACTGTCTTCGAAATATTCACGAAACAGTTTTTGCATTAATTCTGCGGTTTTCGGTGTGAATTCCGAGGGTTTGATCATGACCCGGTTGCCGGCGCCGATCGCATCAGCCAGTGGGCTAAAGATCATGTTAACGGGCACGTTCCAGGGCGTCATGATGCCGATCACGCCTTTCGGCTGGTACTGAATTCGCGCTTTTGCACCGAACAGATTCATGGGAATCGGCGCTTTGCGCTTCTCGCCTTTCATCCATTTTTTAAGATTTTTGCGAACGAACTTCAATGAGCCGACGGATGTGAAAATATCGGTCATCAATGTCACGTGGCGAGAGCGGCAACCAAAATCTTCATTCACCGCAGCGCAGATTTCCTGCTGGTGGTCCACCAGCATCGCGATACAGCGATTGAGGCGGTCAATACGTGTTTCCAGCGCGACTTCACCTTCGCGGAGGAAGGCATCTCGTTGAGTGTTCAGCGTACGTTGCAGAGGTTCTAGTACAGAATCTATAGCGGGTTGGGTGCTCATCGGGATCACTCCTTGTTCAATATAAAGTCGGCGCAGCGCTCGCCAATCAGGACGCAGGTGGCGTTCGTGTTGCCCGACAGGATAGTCGGCATAATAGAACCGTCAGCAATGCGCAGATTCTCTACGCCGCGCACGCGCAAGCGGTCGTCAACCACCGCCATGTCGTCGTTACCCATTTTGCAGGTCCCGACAGGGTGATACACCGATTCGGAAATGTTGCGGATATATTCGAGCAGCTTCTCGTCGGTATCCACGTCAGGTCCGGGCATTAACTCCCCGCGGTGGTATTTCTTCAGGCTGGGCGCTTTGAAGATGTCCCGGGTTTTTTGCACGGCGGCCAGGGTGTGTTTGACGTCGTGGTCGGTGGACAGGTAATTGGCGCGAATCAGCGGATGGGTTTCCGGGTTGCGTGCGCGCAGATGAACAGAACCGCGGCTGGTTGGTCGCAGGTAACACGCGGTCGCGGTGGTGCCAGGCAGAGGCTTGATCCGCCCCTTTTCGTCGGGCTCGCCTGCGGCGGGTGTGAAGTGAATTTGCGCGTCTGGTCGCTCAACGTCGTCGGTCGTGCGGAAGAAAACACCGACCTGAGACGCCGGGTGAATCAGCAGGCCTTTGCGTTTGAAGGCGAGTTTGGCCAGGTTTTTCACCATGCCCAGCGGTTTGAGTTCGTCGTGGAAGGTGGTGACATCCGCCAGCGAGCACTGGGTGTTTACCGTCAGGTGGTCTTGCAGATTCTCACCGACACCCGGCAGATGATGTACCGTCTTGATGCCCATCTTCTGCAGGAATTCGCTGTCGCCAATACCGGAAAGCTCCAGCAGCTGGGGCGAGTTGATGGTACCACCGCACAGAATAATCTCGCCGCGGCATTCGGCGCGCAGCTCTTGGCCTTTGTGCCGATATTTAATAGCGATGGCTTTTTTGCCGTCAAACTCAATACGCGTGGTGAGGGCGTTGGTTTGCAGCGTGAGGTTGGGGCGGTCGATGCATTGCTTCAAAAACGTCTTGGCGCTGCTCTGGCGAAATCCGTCCTTGATATTGAGCTGATAGTAGCCAATCCCTTCCTGGCGCTCGCCGTTGAAATCCTCGTTGTAGGGAATGCCGCTTTCAATGCCTGCCTGGATATAGAGCTGAGCGAGCTC
Source organism: Litorivivens sp. (assembly GCA_041638115.1). Lineage (GTDB taxonomy): Bacteria > Pseudomonadota > Gammaproteobacteria > Pseudomonadales > Spongiibacteraceae > Litorivivens. The sequence continues at coordinate 2,887 of JBFKXO010000194.1, forward strand.
CATTTTGTCGGTGGGCTCGTCGACCCACAACCCGCCGCCTATCCCATGATAGGCGTTGGCGCCACGGACATTGTGTTCGGAGCGTTTGAAGTAGGGGAGCAGGTCGTCGTAGCCCCAGCCCCGATTGCCGGCAGCGGCCCAGGCGTCGTAGTCTTCTTTTTGACCGCGAATATAGACCATGCCGTTAATCGAGCTGGAGCCGCCCAGCACCTTACCGCGCGGCCAGTCCAACTCCCGGTCATTGAGGTGGGGTTCGGGTTCCGTTTTATAGCACCAGCTGGTTTTAGGGTCTTTCATAGTGAAAGCAAAGCCCAGCGGTATGTGCACCATGGGATTGTTGTCTTTACCGCCGGCTTCCAGCAGTAGCACTTGTCGGCTGGCTTCGCGGCTGAGTCGATTGGCCAGTGCACAGCCGGCAGAACCGGCACCGACGATAATGTAGTCGTATATGTGGGTCATTGTGCGATCCGGTTAGTGATGGGGGCGAGCGCCCGATTTAGAGCGGCCTATGGTCGGCAATAACTATACGATTGTAAAGTGAAATGCGGTAAAACCCACAGCCCATAACGATTAAATTATGGAAATAGTCGCGGCGCTTTCAACTGTGGCAGTCGCGCCGGAAACGCTGGCGGGCTGACGCCCGCCGGGAGGAGGGGAGTTACTGTCGTTTAGCGACTTCTGCGCCGATCAAGGCCATGGTCTGGTCAATCTCGGACTTACTGAGTTTGCCATCCTTGAGATAGAGAATTTTGCCTTCACTGTCGAGGATGATCAGTGCCGAGCTCGCCGATTCCAGATCCCACAGTTTCAGGCCTTTGCCTTTGATGTCGGCGACCATTGCTGAGGTGGCATATTCACGCTTGTTTTTTTCCAGCTCAGACAGCGCCCAGCTGGTCATACCAAAGGTCACGTCGTCCAGGTTGACCACGGTGGTGACATGGATCAGCTCTTCCGGGAAACCGGCTGTTTCCAATCGGTCGGTAAAGGGACGAATCTGTTTTTCCGCCGACGGTCTGGCGGCCATGTACTGTAGGATTTGTACCTCGCCCTGGGTGTCCAGGTTTTTGGTGGTCCAGGGTACGTAAACAATCTCCTTCTCGGCGTCGAGAGTCAGTTCACCCTTATCCTCGACGTACAGTTCCGGCAGCGCCTGGCCAACACTCAGAGCCAGTGCCTGGAAGGAAAACAAGCATGAAAAAATTACAGCTACTGTTCGTAACATATTGAGCTTCCTGTCTTTTTATGGATCCCTCGCATGAGGCGGTCCAAATAGTATCACAGCCGGTTGGTCAGTGAAGATCCATTATGTTGCCGTCAGATGAATTTAAGCTGAATAACAAAAACCGGTATTGCTGACTATGGCCCGAGGTGAACGATGACTTTACGTGTGCCTGCGAAGCGGCGGTGTTCCCACCGGCTGATGCCTTGCCATTGGCCGAGAGCCAATGCGCCGTCAATCACGGGAATTGACAGGCTGGTCGCGGTCAGGGCGGCCTTGATATGCGCCGGCATGTCATCCGGGCCTTCGAGGGTATGGGTGTAGATTGGGTCGTTTTCAGGAACCAGTAGGTTGAGCCAGTTTTCCAGGTCGTGGTGGGCTGACGGGTCGTAGTTTTCCTGTATCAACAGACTGGCAGAGGTGTGCTGGATAAA
>JBFKXO010000195.1:0-4536 GCA_041638115.1 Litorivivens sp.
AATCGCGGTGGCCATTATGGCGGAGTTGGTTCAACTCAAGGCCCAGCGGAAACTGTGAGTAGCCGAGTCGGCATTCTCCTGCTGGCTTCTGGTGCCAGTCGCCGTTTCGGTTCCGATAAGCGTCTGGCGAAATTACCCTCTGGTCTGACCTTGCTGGAGCATATGCTGGCGTTGATCGAACGCTCAAACATTCCGTATCGAGTCACAGTGCGCCGCGGCGATACGCTCCGTCCCAGGTGTCTTCTGGAACTGGATCGTGCCGCTGAAGGTATGGGTAGCAGTATTGCCGAGGCCGTTGCTCGTGTTCGCGAGGATTTTGACGCAGTGATGATTTTGCCGGTGGATCTGCCTCTGCTGCGTAGCGATACGTTGAAACAGTTGACGGAGAGGGTGTCTGGCAAGAACTTGCGCCGCCCGAGTTTTCAGGGGCGGCCGGGACATCCGGTGGTCTTTGGTCGGGATTACTTTGATAAGCTAGCGGCGCTCAGGGGTGAGGCGGGGGCGCAATCGATTTTGCAGGCCCATCGCGCATTACTGGAATTGGTGCCGGTACCCGATCGCGGTATCTGCTGTGACATAGATACCCCGCAAGCGCTGCAGGAGCTTATTGATCAGGATGTTCTTTCAGGACTCGAATAAAGGCCTGGGCGGCATTCGACAGGCTGCGATTGCGGTGGTGCACACAGCCCAATGTGCGGCTCAGCGTGTGGCCTTTTAGTTCCAGCGCCTTCACGCTGTCATCGATCAGGGTGGCAGGCAAAATACTCCAGCCGAGCCCAATCGACACCATGACCTTGATGGTCTCCATGTAATTGGTCGACATCGCGATATCCATCTTTAGCCCCGCCTCATCGAACAGTCGCTTGATGATCTGCCCCGTATAGGTATTCAAACCCGGAGGTATGGCGGTGTGCTGCTGCAATTCCTGCAGGCTGACGGTTTTTTGCTTCGCCAGCGGGTGGTCAAGGGCGGTGGCCACCGTCAGTGGGTCTTCCCAGACCGGAAAGGATTCGAGGTTGGGTTCCTGCTCTGGCGATAGGGTGATGACGGCGAGATCGAGTTCACCATGCTGGATCATGTCATGGGCTTGCTCGGAATCCATAAAGTCGATATCCAGCCGCACCTCCGGAAAGGTGCGAGTAAAGTAGCGCAGCACCGGCGGCAGGCGATGCAGGCCGATATGGTGGGAAATGCCCATGGACAATTTGCCGCCGACGCTGCCATCCAGATCCCGCACGCTGCGCTCAGCGTTGGCCATGGCCGAAAGGATTGCCCGCGCTTGGGGAAGGAGGGCCTCACCCGCTTCGGTGAGGGTGACCCGGCGGCCAATTCGGTCGAACAAGCGGTGCTCCAGTTGCTGCTCCAGATTGCCAAGCCGTTTGCTGATGGCGGGCTGGGTCAGGTGTAGCAGCTCGCCGGCCTCGGTAAAGGACTGGCATTCGGCAACGGTGACAAAGGCGCGCAGGCTTTGGGTATCCATAGTCGGGTCTCGATTAAAGTTCACATCGAATGAAAATAGGTTATCAGAAATATAAAAAATATGAATTTGTTTTATTGCATGGTGCTGCGTAGACTGTGCAGCGTTGAATAATGTAGCGCCAACGGGAGCAGACCATGGCCGGAAAAACCCTCTACGACAAACTCTGGGACGATCACCTCGTTGCAATCACCGATGATGGCGACGCATTACTGTATATCGATCGCCATCTGGTGCACGAAGTGACCTCACCACAGGCCTTCGAAGGTCTGCGTCTGGCCGGCCGCAAGCCCTGGCGGATTGATGCCAATCTGGCGACCCCCGACCACAATGTGCCGTCGGCGGTTGAAGAGCGCGTGCACGGCGTGGATGGCATTGTTGACCCGGTGTCCAAACTGCAGGTGGTTACGCTCGACGAGAACTGCGATGAATTCGGTATTGAAGAATTCAAAATCAACGACGAGCGTCAAGGCATTGTGCACGTGGTGGGGCCGGAGCAGGGTGCAACCCTGCCGGGCATGACCGTGGTCTGTGGTGATTCCCATACGGCGACCCACGGCGCACTGGGTGCGATTGCTCACGGTATTGGAACTTCTGAAGTTGAACACGTGCTGGCGACCCAGTGTCTGCGCCAACGCAAAATGAAAAACATGCTCGTCAAGGTCGACGGTGACCTGCGTCCCGGCGTGACCGCAAAGGATATCGTGTTGGCAGTAATCGGCAAAATCGGCACGGCTGGCGGCAACGGCTGCGCGATTGAATTTGGCGGCAGCACCATACGCAATCTTTCGATGGAAGGCCGCATGACCATCTGCAATATGGCCATCGAAGCGGGTGCCCGCGTTGGTATGGTCGCGGTGGATGAGACCACCCTCAAGTATGTGGAAGGTCGCCCTTATGCGCCGAAGGGCGAGGATTGGGATAAGGCCGTTGCCTACTGGAATACCCTGCACAGCGATGACGATGCGGTGTTCGATAAAGTAGTTGAGCTGAAAGCTGAAGATATTCTGCCGCAGGTCACCTGGGGCACGTCGCCGGAAATGGTCGCCAGCATAAACGACAACGTACCGGGGCCCGATGATTTCGCCGAGCCAGTAAAAAAGTCTGCCTGTGAGCGCGCCCTGCAATACATGGGCTTGAAGGCTGGCCAGAAGATTCGCGATATCAAACTGGATCGCGTGTTTATTGGTTCCTGCACCAACTCGCGCATAGAAGACCTGCGCGCTGCTGCCGATGTGGTCAAGGGGCGCAAGATAGCCGCCACCATCAAAGAGGCGCTGGTGGTGCCGGGCTCTGGTCTGGTCAAGCGTCAGGCAGAAGCGGAAGGTCTCGACAAGATTTTTGTGGAAGCGGGTATGAAATGGCGGGAGCCGAGCTGCTCCATGTGTCTGGCCATGAACTCGGACAAACTGGGTGCGGGCGAACATTGCGCCTCCACCTCAAACCGAAACTTTGAAGGTCGTCAGGGCTTTGGTGGTCGCACCCATCTGGTCAGCCCGGCCATGGCGGCAGCGGCAGCGGTGGCCGGTCACTTTGTTGATGTGAATGAAATTCTGGAAGGAGCGCAATCATGAAGCCCTTTACCCAATTGAAAGGTCTGGTGGCGCCAATGGATCGTGCCAATGTCGACACCGACATGATCATTCCCAAGCAGTTTTTGAAATCCATCAAGCGCAGTGGCTTTGGCCCCAACCTGTTTGATGAATTGCGTTACCTGGATGAAGGTCAGCCCGGTCAGGATTGCAGCAATCGTCCGCTGAACAATGATTTTCCGCTGAACTTCCCGCGCTACCAGGGTGCTTCCGTACTGCTAGCCCGCGAAAACTTTGGCTGTGGCTCCAGCCGTGAGCATGCGCCTTGGGCGCTGGAAGACTACGGTTTCCGTTGCATTATTGCGCCAAGCTACGCCGACATTTTCTTCAACAACTGTTTCAAGAATGGCGTGCTGCCGATCGCTCTCGACGCCGCGATTGTGGATCGCCTGTTTCAGGAAATGTATGTCAACGAAGGCTATCAGCTGGATGTGGACCTCGAGGCACAAACGGTGACCACGCCTTCCGGTGAAGTGATTGCCTTTGAGGTGGAAAGCGGGCGCAAGCATTGCCTGCTGAATGGTCTCGATGATATCGGCATCACCCTGCAGCAGGCGGATGCCATTCGCGAGTATGAGGCAAAGCGTCGTCAGGAAGCGCCCTGGCTGTTTTCCCGCTCGGCGTAAATAGTTAACAGACGGAGCAAGGTGCGCGCTTTTCCCGGCGCGCTTTGTTAAAATCCGCCACCTGCCCCGTGACGTCGGGGTTTGTTGTTTCTGGAGTAGTGAGCGCGTGACAAAGAACATTCTGGTATTGCCCGGCGACGGCATCGGCACCGAAATTATGGCCGAGGCGGTCAAGGTGCTGGACTTTCTTAACGACAAGTACAGTCTGGGTCTGAACCTTGAGCATGCCCTGTTGGGTGGCGCGGCGATTGATGCCACCGGTAAGGCTCTGCCTGACAATACCTTTGATCTGGCCAAAAAGGCTGATGCCATTCTGCTCGGAGCCGTGGGTGGCCCCAAGTGGGACAAACTGCCTCCGGCAGATCGTCCGGAGAAGGGTGGTTTGCTGCGGCTGCGCAGTGAGCTGCAATTGTTCGGCAACCTGCGCCCGGCGATTCTGTATCCGCAATTGGCCGGTGCTTCCAGCCTCAAGCCCGAGGTCGTATCCGGGCTCGATATTTTGATTGTACGTGAGCTGACCGGTGGTATTTATTTTGGCGAGCCGCGTGGTATTCGCGAGCTCGAAGACGGTGAGCGTCAGGGTTACAACACCTACGTTTACTCTGAATCAGAAATCCGCCGTATCGCCAAAGTGGCTTTTGAAGCGGCAATGAAACGTGGCAAGCGTCTGTGTTCGGTGGATAAGGCCAACGTGCTGGAAGTGACCGTGTTGTGGCGCGAAGTGATGGACCGTCTGGCACCCGAGTATCCGGAGGTAACGCTTTCGCACATGTACGTGGATAATGCCGCGATGCAACTGGTGCGCGCCCCGCGTCAGTTCGACGTGCTGGTGACCGGCAAC
>JBFKXO010000196.1:0-4518 GCA_041638115.1 Litorivivens sp.
CAGGTGACACGTTTGCCGGGGAAATGCCAATCACCGCGAAATATCTTGAGGTACCACCACACCACCACACCCCAGACCAGTGCGGTCCAGAGGGGCAAAATCGACAGGTAAGGTACGATCACCACCAATTGGGCGACAAACAACCAAAGCAACGCATGGCGCGACAGATAGTCGATCTTCATGACGCCCCCGGCGCAGGTGATTTACCGCCAGCATTGCCGTAAAGGGCCAGTGCTTTCAGGCAGGCATCGCGATGCCGATCACCCTTGTGCGGTGCAAATTCGACCCCGGGAAGGCGCATTCCGTAGAGCACGTTTTCCTGCTCGCAGTGCAACACCCAGGCACACAAACCGCTCAATCGCTGCTCTACCGGCAGGGCCGGCAGCGCGTTCCAGTCAAGCCAGATCTCACTCTCGATCGACTGCGCATGATCCATAATCAGCAGCGGCAAGCCTTTGGCGTAGGCCCGCCAATAGGCACGGCGCAGGGATTCACCCGGCTGATATTGATGAAAGCCGGCAAAATCATCGCCCCAGGCTTCAGCAGAGACCGCAGCGCCCTCTTGATCACCTTCACGCTGGGGAATATCCCCCGGCCAAAACGGTGCAGGATACACCAGCGCCTGCCAATCAAGCTGAACCCAACTCCAGGTGCGCAGCAAGGCCAGCGGAAAATGGGATTCCAATCGCAGGCGGGGCGGTCGATAGAGCCCGCGCCGCTCGGCGCCATGGCGCAGTACCAGTTGCTTTTCCTCGCCCGCCGCCAGCCAGACAGTCTGCATCCCAAGCTCCGGCCACCCGATCTGAATTGCGACCCGCTCCCTCTGGTGACTGCGCAAGTGCAGCGTAAATTCGGCAACGCCACCGGCAAATACCGTCGTGGCCCCACCGGATTGGATCTCCAGCCCGGAAAAATTGGCGTAGGTGTGAAATATGACAACCAGCAACAGGCTGAACAACCAGAACGTCAAACCAAAGATCAGGTTGTTCTGGTAGTTAATCGCCATGGCCAGAAGCACTGTCAGCAGCAGTAAGAAGCCCAGGCCGGTACGAGAAAGGAAGATAAAGATACGGTTTTGCTCAAGCGTGACCGCATTGACGGGCCGGATACGCGCTGCCAGCCACTTTTCCCAACGCTGTCGAAGGCGCTCGCGAATCATCGTGGATCAAGCCACCACGGGAACGTCTTCCAGCATATGCTCAATCAACGAGCGATTGTCGCCGCCACTTTGGGATTCGCGCAGCCGGTGGCCCGCGACTGGCTCCAGGACCACCTGCACATCTTCCGGCAATACGTAGTCGCGCCCTGCCAATAAAGCCCACGCTTTTGCGCACTGCAGCAGCGCCAATGCACCGCGTGTCGACAAGCCGTAGGCAAAGTGGGAATCAGTGCGGGTAAAAGCAATCAGCCGCTGCAGATAATCAAGCACACTCTCACGGGCCTCTACTTTGTCCACCCGCGCCTGTAGTGCACTAAGCTGTTCCGGTGTGACGACTGCAGACAGTTTGTCCAGCAACTGCCGAGGATCCGTCCCGGTTAACAATTGTCGCTCCGAGGCCGCATCCGGATAGCCGAGTGATATCCGCATAAGAAAGCGGTCCAGCTGCGACTCAGGCAGCGGAAAGGTCCCTGACTGGAACAACGGGTTCTGCGTGGCTATAACAAAAAACGGACGCGGCAGCGGCCGGGTACGGCCTTCTACCGTGACCTGATATTCCGCCATCGCTTCCAGCAGCGCGCTTTGGGTCTTGGGGCTCGCCCGGTTGATCTCGTCCACCAGCAACAACTGGGTGAATATAGGACCAGAATGAAACTGAAAACCGCCCTCGCGCCGATCAAAAATTGATACGCCAAGTACGTCGGCAGGCAGCAAATCGCTGGTGAACTGTATCCGCTGATACTCAAGCCCGGTGACACGCATCAAGGCCTGTGCCAGGGTGGTCTTGCCAACCCCCGGCAAGTCCTCGATCAGCAAGTGGCCGCGAGCCAGCAAACAGCAGATGGCCAAGCGAACCTGCTGCTGTTTTCCCAACAGAATCGAGCTTACCGCATTAATCAAGGCGTCAGTTTTCATACATCGAAGTCGCTTGTCAGAGCGCGGCCAGCCCTCGCGCCAGGTCGGCCTTGAGGTCCTCCACAGACTCCAGGCCTGCTGCCACGCGAATTAAATTGTCGGTGATACCTGCCGCATCACGCTCTTCCTGGCTCAACCGGCCATGGGTGGTGGTCGCCGGGTGTACGATGGTGGTTTTGGCATCACCCAGGTTGGCGGTAATCGACATCAGGCGAGTGGCATCAATAAACTGCCAGGCGCTACTCTTACCACCTTTCACCCGAAACGAAAGCACGCCGCCAAAGGCGCGTTGCTGTCTGGCGGCCAACGCATGTCCCGGGTGGTCTGCCAAGCCACTATAGAAAACTTTCTCTACCTTGCTCTGCTCGCTTAACCATTGCGCCAATGCAAGCGCGTTAGCCGAATGGGCTTCCATTCTCAGGCGCAGTGTCTCCAGCCCCTTGAGAAACACCCAGGCATTGAATGCGCTCATGGTCGGTCCTGCAGAGCGTACAAAGGCCAGAACCTCAGACATTTCTTCAGATCGGCCCACTACAGCGCCACCGACGCAGCGACCCTGCCCATCCAGATACTTGGTGGCAGAATGAATAACGATATCTGCGCCCAGTGCCAGTGGTTGCTGCAAGGCTGGCGTACAGAAGCAGTTGTCCACAACGAGATAACTCTGTGCAGATTTTGCAATCTCGGCGATCGCGGCGATATCCGCAATTTCCGCAAGTGGATTGGACGGTGTTTCCAGAAAGAACAAGCGCGTTTCTGGACGAATGGCTTGTCTCCACTCTTCCAGCACCGTGGGCGAAACAAAGGTCGTGGAAACGCCAAACTTGGCAAGATACTTGGTAAACAACACCGTGGTGGTGCCAAATACAGAGCGCGAGCAAACGATGTGATCTCCGCTTTTGAGCAGAGCCAGACAGGTCGTCAGTATGGCCGCCATGCCCGACGAGGTAGCCACCCCCTGCTCGGCCCCTTCCAGGGCCGCAATGCGCTCTTCAAAGGTTCGCACGGTGGGGTTGGTATAGCGTGAATAGACATTGCCCGGCTGCTCGCCGGAGAAACGCGCCGCGGCCTCGGCAGCGTTGGCAAATACATAACTGGAGGTGGCAAAAATAGGTTCTGCGTGCTCACCTTCGTGGGTGCGAACCTGCCCTGCTCTTACCGCGCGGGTATCGAGTTCGGCCTGTGCAAGTACCTCAAGCCTTTGCTGGTCGATGTCGGTCAATTCCGGCTCCGCTAATCCGTGGTCTTTCTGTCAGTGTGGAAGGATCAGGCCATTACGCTCAAGCCCTAACAGACAGGCACTATGACATGTCATTATGCAGGCCGATCAGCGCACCATCGGTCGTTAAAAACTGCTCGCGCTTTTCTTTCATCGCATCACTGCGCTCTTGCGCCAGACGGTCCAGATAATCCTGATCAACGTCCATGGTAGCGTATTCACCGGTAAAGACCGAGCAATCAAATCCCTTGATCTTCTTGTTGCCCTCAGCGGAGCTGGCGATCAATGCCTCCAGGTCCTGGTAGATCAGCCAGTCAGCGCCAATCAGCTGGGCTACCTCTTCCTCAGTGCGACCGTGGGCAATCAGCTCATGGGCCGACGGCATATCAATACCGTAGACATTTGGGTAGCGCACTGGCGGTGCAGCTGAGGCAAAGTACACTTTAGCCGCTCCAGCGTCGCGGGCCATTTCGATAATCTGTTCGCAGGTTGTACCACGCACGATGGAATCATCGACCAACAGCACATTCTTGCCTTTGAATTCGAGGCCGATCGCATTGAGCTTTTGTTTCACCGACTTTTTGCGAACACTCTGTCCCGGCATGATAAAGGTACGACCGATATAACGGTTCTTCACCAGACCTTCGCGGAATTTGACGCCCAGGCGCGCAGCCAGAGACTGAGCGGCAATGCGACTGGAATCCGGAATAGGAATAACCACATCGATATCATGCTCGGGTCGCAGCTTGAGGATTTTGTCGGCAAGGCGTTCACCCTGGCGCAGGCGCGCCTTGTAAACCGAGACACCGTCCATGATCGAATCTGGGCGGGCAAAGTAAACGTGCTCAAAAATGCAGGGGTTTAGCTCAGTTTCCGTGGCGCACTGACGCAACTCAATATTGCCCTCAAAATCGATGTAGATCGCCTCGCCTGGCGCCAGGTCACGAACCACCTTGTAGCCCAGTGCGTCCAGCGCCACGCTCTCGGAGGCAATCATATATTCCGGGCCGTTTTTGCCTTCGCGCTTGCCATAGACGATCGGGCGAATACCGTGAGGATCGCGAAAACCCACAATGCCGTAACCAGCCAACATGGCCACAGCGGCATAACCGCCGATACAGCGCTCGTGTACACCTGCAACCGCGTGAAAAATATCGTCGGCAGTTGGCACCAGCTTGCCGAGCTTTTGCAACTCGTGGGCAAAAATATTCAGCAGAACTTCAGA
>JBFKXO010000197.1:0-4517 GCA_041638115.1 Litorivivens sp.
GCCACATAGAGGCTGGAGCTAAAGGGTACTATGGAACCGTATCAACGACAATTTATTGAACTCGCTATCGCCGCAAAAGCGCTGACTTTCGGCAAATTCACCCTTAAATCCGGTCGTGAAAGCCCCTATTTCTTCAACGCCGGCAAGTTTTACCAGGGTGCAGCCCTGGCAACGCTCAGCCGCTGCTATGCCGCCGCCATCTGCGCCAAGGCGCCGGCGTTTGACGTTTTGTACGGGCCTGCATACAAGGGCATTGTGCTGGCAGCTGCCACCAGCTGCGCCCTGGCCGATCATCATCAGCGCGATACTCCTTACGCCTACAACCGCAAGGAGGCCAAATCCCACGGCGAAGGCGGCGTGCTGGTCGGCGCACCACTAGAGGGCAAGGCGCTGGTGATTGATGATGTGATCACCGCCGGTACCGCGATCCGCGAATCGGTTGAGATTATCAATGGTAACGGTGCTGAAATCTCCGGCGTGGTGGTCGGGCTCGACCGTCAGGAGCGCGGCCAGGGCGAATTGTCGGCAATTCAGGATGTGGAACAACGTTTCGGCTTTCCCGTAGTGAGCATTATCCGGCTGGACGATATTGTGGAGTACCTACGTACAAACACGGTGGAAGCTGCTAACCTTGAAGCTATTGAGAACTATCGCGCCCAATACGGTGTCTAACGCTTCGCAATGAAACGACGACTAACGAGTACAGGTCTGGCGCTGATCGTTATATCAGCCCTGCTGTCTTCCCCAGGCTACGCCGAAAAGCTGCTCTTTCGCTATCAAGACGAGCAGGGCCGCACCGTGCTCAACGATACCCTGCCGCCTTCCGCCGTCAGCCGCGGCTATGAAATCATCAAGCCCGGCGGCCAGGTCGTCAAACGGGTTGAAGCCGCCCTACCACCCGGCGCGGCAGCCGCGGCGGAAAAAGCCCGGGCCCATGAAGAAAAGCAGAAGAAATGGGATGAATCGTTGTTGCTGCGCTACAGCGACGTCAATGACATCCGAGAAGCCAAGAAACGCGCCCTAAGCGACATTCAGGTGCGCATTTCCATACTCAAGGGCAACCGAAATTACCTGAAAACCCAGGTCGAGCGGGAGGTTTTTCGGGCCGCAGAAACCGAGCGACTGGGCCAGGAAGTTAGCCGGGAGCAACTTGACGCCATCGCGACCTTGAAGCAGCAACTGAGCGATGTGGAAGACCTGATCAATGTGCGCGAGCGAGAAAAAGAGGAGACCGCCGCCGAGTACGATCGCGATATGGACCGCTTTGCCGCGCTGCTCAACACCATCGAGGGCAATCGCTGACGCCTTGCGGAATCAGCATTCGACCAACGCTTTGGCTGCTGGAAAGTACAAGGCCGCCCTGACCTCCTCCCAACCGGTCGCCTCTGCCACGACCTGGCGATATACCTGCATTTTTTCCTGATAGCGCTCGCGCTGGGCCTCCAGAAAGGCTTGGCCGCTGCCCCGTGCCGTCTTGTAGTCAATAATCCAGCAGGTATCCCCATCGACGAAGAAGCGATCAACAATAAACTTCTGTAACCGATCTCCCAACTGTCGTCGCAGCGCCTGCTCGGCACCTGAGGCTTGATAACACCCCAATATCCAGCGCCCGTGCTCGCAGGCAAAGGTGTTTTCCACCAGGCCGATTACCTGCTCAACACTGTCTTCCAGCCCGGTTTCCGGATGGCAATAGTGACGCAGCCGGGCAGCGATCGCCGGGTAGAGCTGATCGCGGTTGCATTGGGTCGTGGCCAGCCGGCGCACTAACTCGTGATAGACCAGTCCGACACAGCGCTCTTCGATATTGGCCTCCAAGACCCCCTCGCGCTCCTGTCGCGCCAACCGGTCAATGGTGGATTCCGGGGATTGCACCTCGGGCCAATGACGCTTGATCTCAACGATCAGTTCGCTGTTCCGGCGCGGTGCCAGGGGCGTTTGCAATCGCACCTCCTCGTCTGCCGACGGCAGCGGTTCGGCGCTCTCAAATGCCGCCTCCAGCATTGGCCAAAGCCGCGACAGTAGCGAGCTGTTAGAAACCTGCAGATCGCCCTTGCTGCTGATTCCGGCGCTGCCGATGAGGTGCAATGCGCGGCGAGCACGGGTTAGTGCCACATACAGCAACCGGTCTAATTCGCGGTCAATATCGGCCTGCTGGAACCGCTGTAAATAGCGATACAGGCGATCAGTATCGTTGTCGTTGCCACGCGGTGAGCGCGGCGCCAATAGCAACTGACCCGCCATCCTGCGCCAGTAAAACAACGCACCTTCGCTATTGCGCCCCTGCTCACCCAAGCCCGGCAGGATGACGGTGTCGAATTCCAGCCCCTTCGATTTGTGGATGGTCATGATCTCCAGCTTCGCCGGTGCCGACTCGGCGTAGAGCTTGTCCAAGGCGCGCTGGAATTCCTGCCAGTCTTGCAATACCCCGCCGGCACTGTGCTCGCCAAGCAATCGCAGCACTCGTTCGACCTGACGTTTTTCCTGATCGCTCAGGAACGCCGGCGCGCCCAAACTGTGCCAGAGCGCCGGCACCGCCCAGCGGATATCCACCGCACGCGGATGGCTGGCAATCGCCTGCCAGGTGGCAGCCAGCGACTCGAGCCGCGAAAGAGCGTCTGCTGACAACGCCAGCTCACCGATAAAACCGTCGCGCGAGCGATCCAGCACCCGCTCACTGATGAGCCGCTCGTCGGCAGCATTGGCCACCACCCAGCAATCATCCCAGCTCAGGCCGACAAAGGGAGCGCGCAACAGGCCGATCCAACTGGCGCGATCCGCGCCATGCCACCAGGCCCGCAGCAGCGCCAGAAAATCGTTGACCGCATTCTGGCTCGCCAGACGGTCTATGTCCTGTCCCGCAAAGGTCAGCCCGGCGCGCTTTAACGCTGGCACGATCTCGCGCAGATGGCCGCGCGAACGTACCAGAATCGCAATGCTACCGTCGGGGTTTTCGCACTGGGCCTGCTGCACAAGCTCCACGACCCGCGCAGCCTCTTGAATACGCGCCGCCGCTTTATCGCCTGTAAATGCATGCACAGCGACATCGCCCGATTCTGCTCGCTGCGGTTGCGCCGGGGTGTAACTACCGGCAAATGTCGTGGCAAACGCTGTGTTAACCCAGTTAACCAGCGCCGGCGCAGAGCGGAAATTGGCCACCAATTGCAAGGAAACCAGCGGGTGACCGTTAAAACTTCCCAACTCCAGCAGTCGTTCAAACTCACCCACCAGCGCACCGCGAAACAGATAAATCGATTGCTGCAGATCGCCGCACAAAAACAGGCTGCGGCCATCACCGGGCTCCCACCCTTGCATCAGGTGCTGTAAGAGAACGATCTGATTGACAGAGGTATCCTGCATTTCATCGACCAACACATGTTGGATGCGATCTTCCTGCAGCAGCGCGTCCCCATAGACGCCTTCGCTATCAGGCAATGGCGCCAGCGCATGAATGGCACGGAAGGCAACCTCAGGGAAATCCAGCTGGCCGCGGCTATCGAATACCAGATGCAGTTCCGCCAAGAGGTGCTTTAATACCCGCATCAAGGCTTCAATCAAACTGCGCGAGGCTGCGGGCAACTGCGGCAAGGGAAGGTCTGCCAGCATCTGCAAAGCGGCAGTAAATTCCGGCAGGGCCGGGTCGTCGTTGCGCACTGCCAGCCAGCTTTTCAGCGCTTCAGTGCCGCTCTGCTTCGGTGGAAAACCAAGATTTTTATCCGCCCGTTTGCGCAAGCTACGATTGCTACCACTTCCGGTCAGCATTAATTCCGCTATGCGAGCGTGCAACCCCAGGTTGGCTACCTCGACCGGCCGTAAATCCGCGCAAGCGCTGGCCCAGGCAAGGCTCTCTTCATAGCCCGACTGCTCTCTGACAATATTAATCAGCGATTGAAAGTCGTGACGCTCGAGAAGCTCGGCGCTGCGCTGGTATTCCGCCATCACCACGTCTTGCAGTGCAGCTTCCATGCTATCGAGATCACCGGCAACAATGCCTTCCACCCACTGATCGCGCTTGGCTAACAGGTTGCTAAGCAGCGGGACCAGCTGTTCCAGCCGGTTGCTGGCATAGTCCAACACACGACCCAGAGCGTCACGTAACTGCGCATCTTCACCTTCTAACTGCCGGAATAAATTGAAGATCGCTTCGCGATACAATGCGTCTGCGTCATCAGTGGTCTGAATATGGCCCAGGCCTGACAGTAGCGGTAAGCGGCGCGCAATTCGCGCACAGAAGCTATCAAAGGTAGAAATCCGCAACCGCGATGGGTTGCGCAATAAGCCCCAACCTTGCGCTTCATCGCGCTGACGAACCTGAGCAGCGAGGGAGGCAAGGGTATCTCCATAGGGCGTGCCGTCACCGGACTCCACCACGAGCGCTTGCAGAATACGCTCGCGAACCTCGGCAGCGGCCTTGCGGGTAAATGTAATCGCGACCACCGCCTCCGGGGCGTCCACGCTCAGCAAACAATTCAGAAATCGCAGCAGCAGTACGCCGGTCTTACCCGACCCGGCAGGCGCCC
>JBFKXO010000198.1:0-4513 GCA_041638115.1 Litorivivens sp.
ACGAAATCATGTTGGGTACGCCGGCGATCCGCAACCTGATACGCGAAGACAAGGTAGCCCAGATGTATTCCGCCATTCAGACCGGCGGCGATCTGGGGATGCAAACCATGGATCAGTGCCTGGAAGCGCTGGTCAAACGCAAGGTGATCAGTCGGGACGCGGCCAAATCGAAAGCGCGTTTCCCCGAAAATTTCTGATCATCGAGGAAGAGTTGTGATAATCGAAAAAATGCTCAAGCTGATGGTGGACAAGGGTGCTTCCGACTTGTTCATCACCGCCGGCGTACCACCGTCGGTAAAGTTACACGGCAAGATGACGCCGCTTTCAACCCAGGCGACCTCACCGGACCAGTCGCGAGAGCTTGTGTTGGGGATCATGAATGATAACCAGCGCCGCGAATTTGCCGAGCGCCGGGAGTGCAACTTTGCGATCAGTGCCCGCGGTATCGGCCGATTCCGGGTCAGCGCTTTTCAGCAGCGCAACTTTGCCGGCATGGTGCTGCGGCGGATCGAGACCAATATTCCGTCTATCGATGAGCTGGGTCTGCCCGATGTGGTTAAGGATCTGGCGATGACCAAGCGCGGCCTGATTATTTTTGTTGGCGCCACCGGTACGGGTAAATCGACCTCACTGGCGGCCATGATCGGTCACCGCAACCGCAATTCACGCGGTCATATCATCACCATCGAGGACCCGATCGAATTCATCCACAAGCACGAGGGTTGCATCATTACCCAGCGCGAGGTGGGGATTGATACGGATTCCTTCGAAGTGGCGCTCAAAAATACCCTTCGGCAGGCGCCGGACGTGATTCTGATTGGCGAGGTGCGCAGTCGCGAAACCATGGAGCACGCGATTGCCTTCGCCGAAACCGGTCACCTGTGCCTGTGTACCCTGCACGCTAACAACGCCAACCAGGCCCTGGATCGCATTCAGCACTTTTTCCCGGCCGAGCGCCACGGCCAGCTGTGGATGGACCTCTCCCTAAATCTTCGGGCAATGATTGCCCAGCAATTGATTCCCACCCCGGATGGCGAAGGCCGCCGCGCCTGTATCGAAGTGTTACTCAATTCGCCACTGGCCTCGGATATGATCCGCAAAGGGGAAGTGCATGAGTTGAAGGGGCTGATGGCGCGCTCCAATGAGCAAGGCATGCAGACTTTTGACCAGTCACTGTTTGAGCTCTACACCGACGGTCAGATTACCTATGAAGATGCGCTTGCCTACGCGGATTCCCCCAACGATCTGCGCTTGATGATCAAAATGGGCGGCGCCGATTCCGACAAGCTGGGTGAAATGTCCAAAAAGTTGTCACTGATGGAGGAAGACACCAGCCCGACCCGCCGTGGCGGCGGTGGTGGCATGACGCGACCGCGCAGCTGACCGGGTCGTTCGCGCGGCGGCCTAGGCCGGCTCGCTGCGCATCCACGATTCAAGAATCAAGCAGGCGCTCAGACTGTCGACCTGCTGCTGTTTAAACTGCTTGCTATGGCGCTGCTCCATGATGTCACCCTTGGCTTCAAAGCTGCTTAGCCGTTCATCCCAGAACGTAACCTGCGCGCCAAAACGGCCGTGAATACGGTTGCCAAATTTTCGGGCGCGCTGGCTCAGGTCGGATTCCGAGCCGTCCATATTCAACGGCAGACCGACGACCACCACAGCGGGTTTCCATTCTTGCAGCAGACTTCCGATCTCTTCCCATTGGGGAATGCCGTCTTTGGCCATGAGTGGCGGTAGCGCGCTGGCGGTGCCGGTGATGGTCTGGCCAGCAGCCACGCCGATCCAGCGGGTGCCGTAGTCAAAGCCCAGTACGGTTTTCACGCGTGACCGCTGTAGGGCGCCAGTTTCGCCAGATCTACCCCCATCTTGTGCAGGGCGGCGTCGAGCTTTTTGTGGTGGGGTACATCAAATAGCAGGTGATGGTCCGCTGGTACCGTCAGCCAGGCATGGTCCTCAAGCTCGGCTTCCAGTTGGCCCGGTGCCCAGCCGGCGTAGCCCAGGGCGATCAGGTTGTGACGGGGGCCGGCATTGGCGGCAATGGCGCTGAGTATGTCCAGTGAGGTAGTGAGCTGGATATTGTCGCCAATGGTTATGGAGTCCTGCCAGTGGCGTTGGGCGCGGCTGTGCAGCACAAAACCCCGGTCGGTATGGAGTGGGCCGCCGGCGAGCACGGGCTCATTGTGGGGCCGGTCGGCATCGGCCAGGGATAACTGGTCGAGCACTTCGTCTACCCGCACATCCAGCGGATGATTCACCACAATCCCCATGGCGCCCTCTTCATCGTGCTCGCAGATATAGGTCACACTGCCGGCAAAGAAGCCGCTGTCCAGTTGGGGGGTGGCGATCAGAAAGTGATTTTTAAGTGAGTTGTCAGGCATGGGATCATTATGACCCAGCGCAGGGTTAACACAAGGTGAATATCAACCCTCGGAGGTCAGGGTGCTCTGCTCAAAGCGCCAGGTGCGGATAATTTCCAACACATCCACTTCGCGCCGCAGCTCCGGTGGGAAGGGCGCGAACGGCGCGGCCAGACGAACGATGCGCAGGGCGGCGCTGTCCAGCATCGCGTGACCGGACTTCTGCAAAATCTCAACCTCGCGAACACTGCCATCTGGCAATAATGCCACCATCAAACGCAGTGAACCTTCCAGGCCCAGGCGCTTGGCCTGTTCCGGATAGTTGTTATTGCCGATTGTCTCCACCTCGGTGCGCCACTGGTGCAGGTACTCGGCTTCAACCGCGCGCTTGGTGGAGGTGGAGGTGAGTGTGCGAATGCGCGGCCGCTTGGCGTAGGCCTGTCGCTGTATGTCGAGTTTGGCCTGGAGGCTGGCAATTTCGCGGCTCAAGCGGGTGCTGTCGGCCGGGCCATCGACCAGTTCCGGGACTTGCTCTTTTTCCTTGTCATTGCGCGCGGTCTGGCGCTGGGCCTCGGCACTCGTGCTGAGCAGTTTCTGATCGTCGGCCGCCAGTTTGCGCTTGGCCAGGGTCAAGGTCTTTGGCGAGGAGTGCAGGGTGTCGCGCATCGGGCGTTGCTTGTCGGTGGTGATCAGCGCTTTTTCTTCCAGGGTGCCGCTGCCCTGCTGGTCATTCTGGGCGAGAAAGTCCGCCTCGGGGTTGGGTTCGGACTTGAACTTGGCCAGGGTGATTTCCAGGCGGGGTGCGGCGCGTTGGCGCAGTTCCTCGCTGAAACCCACGCCCAGAATCAACGCGGCGTGCAGGGCGACAGCCAGGCAGAAAAAGAAGCCGAGTTTGTCCGGGGGCGGAGTCTGGGCGGCGGCGTTCATTATTATCCGTTGTGTCCGGTCAGGCGCACGGCGATGGCGTCCATGAGTTTGTCAGCAATGCCGGTATTATAAGCCCGGTCGATTTCGCGAATACACGTTGGGCTGGTGACATTAATCTCTGTCAGGTAATCGCCGATGATGTCCAGGCCAACAAAGATCAGGCCTTTTTCCCGCAACACCGGCGCTACCTCGCTGGCGATCCAGCGGTCGCGATCGGTCAGCGGCTGGGCGCGACCGGTGCCGCCAGCGGCCAGATTGCCGCGGGTTTCGCCCTCGGCCGGAACTCGCGCCAGGCAGTAGTCGACGGGTTCTCCATCTATCAACAGCACCCGTTTGTCACCGTCGCGAATCTCCGGGAGAAAGCGCTGCGCCATCACGGTTTCCTGGCCGTGGCGGGTCAGGGTTTCGATAATGACCCCGAGGTTGGGGTCCTGGGGGCCAACCCGGAAGATCGACGCGCCGCCCATGCCGTCCAAAGGCTTGAGGATGATGTCGCCGTGCTCGCGGTGAAAGGCGCGCAGACGGGCTGCGCTGCGGGTAACCACCTGCGGCGGTATGCACTGGGGAAACTGGGCGGCGAACAGCTTTTCATTGCAATCGCGCAGGCTCTGCGGCCGGTTGACCACCAGTGCACCCTGTTTTTCCGCGATTTCCAGTATATGGGTGGCGTAGAGAAATTCGTTGTCGAAGGGTGGGTCCTTGCGCATCAGGATCACATCCAGCGCTGCCAGTGCCAGCTCCTGAGGTTCTCCCAGTGCATAGTAGTGCTCTGGGTCTTCAAATACCTGCAATGACTGCGTGGTGGCCAGGGCCTTGCCATTGGCGAGATACAGGGACTCCGGTGTCATGTAATAGAGTTCCCAGTCGCGCCGACTTGCGGCCCACAGCATGGCCAGCGTGGAGTCTTTTTTGTAGTGGATCTGATCGATGGGGTCCATGACCACCCCAAGTTTTACTGGCATCAACGTGGCCTCGTGCTGGGTCTGCAGGCTGCGATCATAACCCATTGATTCGGAGCAGGGAAAACCAGGCGGATATCGGTGTTGACGAAAGCCAAATTTCCCCGATGCCAGCGTCAGTTATGGATTAAACCTTGAATCCGTGTTAAACAAGGGGACTGGCTTGCACAATAATAAGGCCTCGTGCGCGCGGAGCGTGTTACAGGCAGTCTTACGGTGAGAATATGGAAGTAAACTTCGAAAACCTCAAAGTCATGGTGATCGACGATA
>JBFKXO010000199.1:0-4505 GCA_041638115.1 Litorivivens sp.
AGCACAAGGATCTGGTTGAGCGCGTGCAGGGTATTCTGGAAGGCAAGGTGCAGGAAGTTCGTGTTACCAACCGCCTGACTGATTCTCCGGCCTGTCTGGTCGTTGGCGACTACGATATCGGCATGCAGATGAAGCGTATTCTGGAACAGGCCGGTCAGGACGTGCCGGACAGCAAGCCCATCTTCGAGCTGAACCCCGAGCATCCGCTGGTGCAAAAACTCGATAAAGAGGCCGATGAAGACCGCTTTGGCGATCTGGTGGAGATCCTGTTTGATCAGGCCCACCTGGCTGAAGGCGCGGATATTGAAGATCCCAGCGCGTATATTCGCAAGCTCAACAAACTGCTGCTGGAATTGTCCCGGTAAGTTGATGCTGGCCCGCAGGCGAGAGCTTGCGGGCCTCGCTCTGGCCCTGTTTCGCGCAAGCCATTCCCCCATTTCTCTGTGGTAGACTGCCTGCCACAGCGGCAGAGTTAAGAATAATCCATGTCTGAGAAGTCCTATCGCGTAGCCGTATTGGGCGGCGGCAGTTTCGGTACCGCCATCGCCAATATCGTGGCTGACAACGGTCATCAAGTGTATCTCTGGTTGCGCAGCGAGGAGCGGGCCCAGGAAATCAACCAAAGTCACAGCAACAGTGCCTATTTGCCGGGTATCAATCTGAACCCCGCGTTGCAAGCAACCAACGATCTCAAAGAGGCCGTTGCCTCTGCCGAGATCGTGTTTATGGCGGTTCCCAGCAAATCCTGTCGCGAGGTATCACGCACACTGGCCGGGTTTCTGCACGAAGACTGTATTCTCATCAGTACCACCAAGGGCATTGAGGCCGACGGCTTTAAACTGATGAGTCAGGTCATTCACGAAGAAATTCCCAATGCGCGGTTGGGGGTAATGAGTGGCCCTAATCTGGCCAAAGAACTGGCTGACCGACAGATCACCGCGACAGTGATTGCCAGCCAGGACAGCGGGGTGACGGAAACCATTCAAACTCTGCTGCAATGCAGCTACTTTCGGGTTTACGCCGGTGAGGATACCTACGGGCTGGAGTTGTGTGGCGCGCTGAAAAACGTGTACGCGATTTGTTCCGGTATTGCGGCAGCGATGGGGGTTGGCAGCAATACCCAGAGTGTGTTGATTACTCGCTCGCTGGCAGAGATGTGCCGATTTGCGGTGAAAAAAGGCGCTGACCCAATGACCTTTATGGGATTGGCCGGGGTGGGCGATTTGTTCGTTACCTGTACCTCACCGCTGAGTCGCAATTATCGGGTAGGATTTGCGCTGGGGCAGGGCAAGGATCTCAATGAAGTGGTCTCCGAGCTTGGGCAGGTGGCGGAAGGGGTGAATACGCTTCGTCTGCTGAAGAATCAAGCAGAAGAGCTCGACGTCCATATGCCTCTTGCGAAAGGTCTGTACGACATTATCTACAATGAACGCTCTCTCGATGAGGTTGTTGCCAATATGATGAGCGCTGACCAGACCCGCGACGTGGATTTCAGTTTGCGCTGATGCAATGCGTCTTCGTTCGTCACGGTGAAGCCTCCTGGGATGCGCCCAGCGATTCGCAGCGGCGGCTGACCCTGGTTGGCGAACATCATGCTGGTCTTGCTGCGAACTGGTTGGCCGATCAATGGCAGCCAGATCTGCTGATTCACAGTCCCTTCACTCGCGCGCGCCAGACGGCCGACATTTTTCTGTCACGATTTCCCGGCCTGCAACGACAGCGATCTGACCGATTGCAGCCCGATGTGT
Organism: Litorivivens sp.; assembly: GCA_041638115.1. Classification (GTDB taxonomy): domain Bacteria; phylum Pseudomonadota; class Gammaproteobacteria; order Pseudomonadales; family Spongiibacteraceae; genus Litorivivens. Next base: position 1,749 of record JBFKXO010000199.1, read on the forward strand.
CACTGGCAGAGCTTGAAGCGTTAATGCTTGCTGCAGATACCGAGCGACTCTTGCTCATCGGGCACAACCCTCAGCTCAGCCGCGCTCTGAGATGGTTCTGCGGTGACGATATCGATGAGGTGATGGCGCCGGCGAGCATGGCGCTGATAGACACCCCCGTCGTTGCCCAACACAGCGGGCGGCTTCAATGGTTGCGGCATGCCCCCGAGTACGGACAGATTGCGAGACGACAATGAGTGCGCAGGAAAAAAGTTTTGAGCTCGACGGCATGACCGTGCGAGCGCGCTGGTGGGAAGGAGATACCGAGCCATTGTTGGCCGTGCATGGCTGGCTGGATAATGCCGCAGGCTTTGATGCCTTGGGTGAATGCGGGTTGACGCTCCTGGCGCTGGATATGCCCGGCACTGCACGTAGCGACGACCGACCGCCGCAGGCTACTTACAATATCTGGGATGACCTGCCCGTGCTGTTGGCGGTTGCTGACCAGATGGGGTGGGAGCGATTCACTATTCTGGGACATTCGCGCGGAGCCATGATGTCGATGCTGCTGGCGGCGAGCTGTCCTGAGCGCGTTAAACGGCTGATTTGCCTTGATGGCCTGGTACCCGGGGCGGTGAAGATCGAGGACGCGCCGCAGCAGCTGGGCGAGTTTTTACGGGACAACAGAAAACTGGCTTCACGTCCAGGAAGGATTTACCCGACGCTGGACGCGCTGATCGCTGCACGCCAGAAATCGACGGCGATGAATGAGCCGGCGGCGCGAGTGCTCGCTGAGCGTGGCGCTAGCGAGGTCGACGGCGGCTGGATCTGGCGAGCCGATCAGCGCTTGAAAGGTGCGTCGGCCTTTAAACTTTCCTCTGGTCATATTCGCGCTTTTCTGGAAGCTTTACCTCAGCCGGTTTTGCTGCTTGTTGCCGACCAGGGATATGCCCGCTATCCGGAGTTGGACGCGTTAAGTGGCCTGATCAAGAATTTGCGGCGGGAGGTCTTGCCGGGAGGGCACCACTTCCATATGGAGGAATCTGCTGCCACGATAGCGCAGCGAATTCGCGAGTTTCTCACAACGGAGGGGGTATCATGATTGAGCTGTACACTGCGGCAACACCCAATGGTTGGAAGGCGTCAATTGCCCTGGAAGAGCTCGGTCTGCCCTACGAGCTGCATGCGATTAAACTCGACAAGAACGAGCAAAAGTCACCCGAGTTTCTGCGCATAAACCCCAACGGCCGAATCCCCGCCATTATTGACCGGGAAACGGATATCACCGTGTTTGAATCGGGCGCCATTATTCAGTATCTGGCCGACAAGACGGGCAAGCTGATGCCCGCTGACCCCAAGGGCAAGTATACGGTTATTCAGTGGCTGATGTTTCAGATGGGCGGTGTTGGCCCGATGCAGGGTCAGGCCAATGTCTTCTTTCGCTATTTTCCGGAAAAGATTCAGGCCGCCATTGATCGCTATCAGCACGAAACCCGTCGGCTCTATGAGGTGCTCGATGGACGGCTAAGTGGTCGTGACTGGCTGGCCGATGAATACAGCATCGCCGATATCGCCAATTTCACCTGGGTTCATGTTCACTTCTGGGCGGGTGTCGAGGTCGACGGGCTGGACAACCTGCAAGGTTGGATGGAACGCATGCGTGCCAGGCCGGCGGTTCAGAAAGGATTGAATGTGCCGCCCACTGAAGTGGATCTGGCGAAGGCCTCGGATGAAGATGCAAAAGCCTTTGCTGAAAAAGCAGAAAAGATGCTGACGAAATAGGTGGATGAATAACCTTGGGGGGTGCCGGTAGCGCAGGGCGCGCTACCGTATCTTCTGGCGTGATGCCAATCAGCGGCCGCCGGCGACCAGTGACAAAAACTCCTGGCGGGTGGCCTGGTTGCTTTGGAACTCTCCCAGCATCGCTGACGTACGCATCACCGAATTCTGTTTTTCCACGCCGCGCATCATCATACACATGTGTTTGGCTTCGATAATCACGCCAACACCGGCGGCGTTGGTTACTTCCTGAACGGTCTGGGCAATCTGGGTGGTGAGTTGTTCCTGAATCTGCAGACGGCGTGCAAACAGATCCACAATCCGGGCGACTTTGGACAGGCCTAATACTTTTCCTGAGGGAATGTATGCCACATGAGCCTTGCCGATAAAGGGCAGTAGATGGTGTTCGCACAGTGAGTAGAGCTCAATGTCGGAAACAATCACCATTTCATTGCAGTCGGATTCAAACAGCGCGTTGTTGACGACGTCGTCTACGTTGCGGCGATAGCCCTCGGTCAAAAACTGGAAGGCTTTGGCGGCGCGTTTGGGGGTGTCCACCAGCCCGTCACGCTCCAAATCTTCTCCAACACTTTTTATAATTTCGGCAAAGGCTTTTTCCACTGTACTGTCCGACTGCTTGATCAAGGGAAGGCGATGTTAGCAAAAGTGAACAGGGCTGGCCATTACGGAGGGTTCACGTGCTTAATGCGGGGGAGGGAAACGGTTACACTGTGCGCCCGTATTCTACGACACTGGAGAGCGACTTGAGCGCGGAACTGGAAACCGTCCGAGATTTTTTGCGCTGGGCCATATCCCGCTTTGGGGACGCCGAGCTGTTTTATGGTCACGGCACTGACAATGCCCAGGACGAAGCCTGGTTTTTGGTGTGTTCAGCGCTGAAGTTGCCCTTCGATCTGGATGGCCGTCTGTTGGATGCCCGCCTGACTGCTGGTGAACGCGAGCACGTTCTGGGATTGATCGAGCGCCGGGTGACCGAGC
>JBFKXO010000200.1:0-4474 GCA_041638115.1 Litorivivens sp.
GTATTGCGGCTGATACCCAATGCCTGGGAGGCTTCGTCCAGACTCAGGCCCTCCGCCAGAAGCAAGGACAACTGAGCTTCGGTTGGGGTAAACCCAAACAAGCGAGTGATCACCTGAACCGGTGCTTCGGCACCAAAATCCGGATCGCTGATAAAAATCGCCACCGTGGGTACCGATCGCCCTTCCGACCACTCGTTCATGGGTACTGGCCGCACTGCGACCCCGAGGTCAGCATAATCCCCATCCCGGCGGATTCGCATGGCTTCGATGACGGCAGGGCCGCCATGCTGTTGCTGCGCCAACACCAGCCCAATCAAACGCTGCAGTTCGGCGGTGGTCGCTTCGTCGCCGACTTGCAAGTAGCCGTTGGCTACCTGCAACTCGGGCTCGCGAGCCAATAATTGCTCTGCCATCCGGTTGCAGGACAGAACCGCTCCTTTTTCATCGAGCAAAATGGTGGCCAGCGATAGCTGATCAACTGCGCCCGCGTAGAGTGCGCGCTCAGATTCGATCTTGTTCATCCGCACGTGAATACGAATCGCACGCTCCAGATGTTCAACAATATCCTGCATCAGCGCCTTGTCGTCATCGGTGAAGCGCGGCGAAGCCTTGTCGCGCGTGACCCGCAAACCGGCCTCCATTTCACCGGGCACGTGCATATCAACGCCAATACTGTCGTAGAACCCCGCAGGTTCCATGCAAACTTTATACAATTCGCTGGCCACCCACTCTTCTTCCGGGATCAATTCCAGAATGCTCTTTACCTCACCGGGAGGGATATGCAGAAAGGGGTCCATTGCGAACAGGCTTTCCTGATATCGCGCGATACCTTCCATCCGGCCACCATCAATACGCAGCACGCCACGCTCCCCGGTCGAGGGCGGCTTCAGGACCAGTGTTGCCGAATTGGCACCCAGCTCGGTGCGCAATAAACCGAGAAAGGTCTGCCAGGGCTCCGCTTCAAGCGGCCCCTCGTAAATACTGGCCAACAACTCACTGACATCCGGTGCGATTCGCATAGGGTTTATTCTCCTTTCAGCCATTATGACGAGTAGAGGCGCCAATGGGAAACGTCATAAACAGGTGAAAAAATCTTCATTAAGTGGCTCTGTAGCGCTATGGCACACTGCATACCACATTGATAAAAACCGAGGACCGCCAGCATGCCATTTGACGTAAAAACCGCCATTGTAACGGGGGGGGCGAGCGGTATGGGCCAATTGACAGCCATTCGGCTGGCGCGTCGCGGTATCAAGGTCGCCGTTCTGGACATGAATGAGGAAGGACTGGCCAAAACCGCTGCAGAATCCGACAACATCAGCCCCTTTCGCTGCGATGTCTCCGACCTGAAACAGGTCCGCGAGGTAGTGGAGGCCGTTGAAGAGAAGCTTGGCCCCATCGATCAGCTTACCCACTGTGCCGCGATAATGCCGACCGCTCCACTGGCTGATATGCCGGCTGACCTGATCACCAAAATGATGGCTATCAACTACAACGGTACGGTGCATCTCACCAAGGTTCTACTGCCCAAGATGCAACAGCGTAAACGCGGCCTGATGGTGATCTATGGATCGATAGCCGGCTATGTGATGGCCCCGGAGCTTGGCGCTTACAATGCCACCAAAGCCGCCACCAATGCCTATACCGAAGTGCTGATCCATGAAAATCGCGGTAGTGGCGTGCATATTCTCGCGGTCAACCCGCCGATGGTGAACACCCCGCTGATTGAACAGGCAGTACAGACCAAAAACATCAAGGAATCGCGCGACAAGGGGCGTTTGGCAAGTCCGGAGTTTATCGTCGACGCGGTTGAAAAAGCCATCGCCAAGGATCAGGAGTTTCTCTATCCCGGCGCAGAAGCCAAGATCCTGACCTGGCTGCGTCGCTTTTTCCCCGGCCTGCTGTGGCGCATTTTCAAGGCATCCACCTGACAATGGCCGAGCGGCGCTTTACCGGAAAAGTCGCACTGGTGACCGGAGCATCATCAGGTTTGGGGCGCGCCTGTGCTTTGCGGTTAGCTGCAGAAGGCGCGAAGGTGATGGCCATCGCAAGTTCGCCAGACAAGCTGGCGCGGCTACAACAAGAAGCCGCCAGTGAGTCGCTCGCCATCCACGCCTGTGACCTGGCGATTCCTGAAAACTGCCGCAATGCCGTCGACACTGCACTCGAGCATTTTGGTCGGCTGGATATCTTGCTGAATGTGGCCGGCGTTCATCGTTTTCACCACACCGCCAATATCACCGATCAGGACTGGCAGCAGGATCTGGCGATCAATCTCAACGCACCGTTTTTTCTCGCCCAGGCGGCTCTGCCCCACCTGCTCGACACGGGCGGTAACATTGTGAATATCGGCTCCCTCGCCTCTTCTCAGGGCCAACCCTACGCCGCAACGTATTGCGCTGCCAAACACGGACTGATTGGCCTGACCCGGGCGCTTGCACTGGAATACGTCAATACAAAGTTGCGGGTCAATGCCGTTTGTCCCGGCGGCATGGATACGCCGCAAGTGCAGAACATCCGCTTTGCCGAAGACATGGATTTCGATCTGATCATGCGCTCGGGATCACCGCGGGGCTTTATGTCACCCGACGACGTAGCCTCGACCATTCTCTTTCTGGCATCAGAGGAAGCCAGGGCGATTCACGGCGCAATTTACAATGTCGATCAAGGGCGGACGGTAGACTGAACTCAGGCACACGCCGGGTTCTCTGCATCTTTGACGGGCAAATCCAGCGACGAATTCACCCAATTCACCAAGGCTTGCGTTTTGGCTGACGAGGGCGCGGTTCCCGGCAGAACCTCGGTGGTATGGATTTGGCGATCAAACCAGAAATAGCCACTTTTTCCTTCTACTTCGCGAGCAGATGCGAGCCAAACAATCGTGTCTGCGCCCATTCGGTCGTCGCGAAGGCGGCTGCGCAATAAGCGATTAAATCCGGGCAGCGACTTGGCAACGCCAGGCGTAGCCGCCCAGCCTGGATGCATGCTGTAGAGATCAACACCCGAGCCGAGCCAGCGACTGGCATAGTATTCGGTGAGCGTGACCAGCGCTCGCTTGGCACGGGCATATGCGCGACTGCCGTCGTAGCGACCCTGCGCATTCTGCATATCGCTCAGCGCCACGCCGCTGAGATACATACCACCGGACGCTACGTTAATCACGCGACCTCTGGCCTCGCGTAATGCTGGATACAGCGAATGCAACAGGAGCATTGGCGCCAACAAATTGACCGCCAAGGCCAACTCATTGCCTTCGCTTGTCACTTGTCTCGAGAGCGGTAGTACGCCGGCGTTATTTACCAGCACATCGATCGACGGATGGTGAGCGAGAATCTCGTTCGCAGCGCGACGCACGTCCGCCAGCAAGGACAACTCAGCCTCGACACAGTCAACCATCGCCGGCGCGACCCCGCTGAATGCAACAATCTCGTGCCGCGCTGCTTGCAAACGCTGCGAATCGCGTCCCACCAGAACCAGTTTCGCGCCCAGCCGGGCGAACGATTTCGCCGCCGCCAGGCCGAGCCCGGAAGTTGGCCCGGTGATCACCACCGTCTTGCCGTCCATAAACTCGCTAAGCCCTTTATCGGGCATAGCCAGGTAACCCTTTTCGGTAAAATCTGCAGCAGCAGGTAAGATCAGACGGTCTTTTAATCGGCCGATAAGCGAAGGGGCTGCAGGGAGCGAGGGCCGGTTCAACGCAGTTTTTAATCCAGAGACAGCTTTCTTGCCCACCCGCGTAAGCGCAGGTGTCATAGCCGGCAAGGTGAGTTGTGGCAAAGCTTTAATCGTCAACAGTGCCTGATAGGTGATTTTTGTCTTGCCAGCACCGGCTTCGGCAAAACTGATCGTATCCTCCGCCTGCAGCCAGGGATTTTCCCCAACAAAAACCAGGCGCCGGTCTTCTTCACAGGCAGTCAGTTGATATTCCATCGGCAGTCGCTTGCCGGCAATATTCAATAGCAATTGGAATCGAGTCCCTACATCGACCGGTCCCGGAGTCATTTTCTCGGCCCGATACACACCCGGGTCCCACTGCTCAATGGTTGAAAAATCTTGCACATAGCGAAAGCAATCTGCCAGCTCGCGCTCAACGACAATGGACTCCAGTAACGTGGTTTTCACGACTCACTCCTCAGTATTCTCTGAGCATAGTACGTTTCTCCCCAGACGCCAGATCAAGCCCAATGCCAAGACACACAAGAATCACAGACACAAAAAAAGGAGCCGAAGCTCCTTTTTTCTATAGGGCCAACTGAGTGATCAGTCGTCCGAGTTACCCTCGGATTCAGCCACTTCTTCTTTCTCGATCAGCTCTTTGATAGAAAGCTTGATGCGGCCGCGCTGGTCAACATCCAGAACTTTAACCTGAATGTCGTCGCCTTCTTTCAGATAGTCAGACACATTCTCAACGCGCTCATGGGCGATTTGAGAGATGTGTACCAGACCATCTTTGCCCGGCAGGATGGTGACGAAC
>JBFKXO010000201.1:0-4466 GCA_041638115.1 Litorivivens sp.
CGAAGACCTCGACGGTCTGGGTATGGGCGACGCGGCAGCGGCAGCCGTACACCTTGAACTGGGGCGCGGTCTGGCGGGTTCGGCCACACTCACTACCCTGCTGGCCATCGATGCGGTGTGTAACAGCGATCTCGCCGACAAGAGTGACTGGATCGGCACGCTGATCAGCGGTGAATCCGCCACCGCCACACTGGCCGCAGAATCCGCCGCCTATGCGCTGGTGTGGACGGCAGACAAACAACTGCTGGCCCTGGTCGACCTGAACCAGAGCGGCATCACCCGCACCGAACGCAAGCTCAGGGACGAAACCCGCACCCTGTCGGACATCACCTTCGATGGCGTCAATCTGAACGAGCAAACCGTGCTCGCCACCGACGACAAGGCGTCCCGGCAGATTAAACGCCTGATCGCCCTGCGCGACTACGCGCTGGCCGCCGATTCCATTGGCGCCGCCTCGCGACTGTTGGAGCTAACCGTTGAGCACCTCAACACCCGCATCCAGTTCCCCCGTCCGCTGGCCATGTTTCAGGCCCTGAAACACCGCTGCGCAGATATGAAAACGGCGATTGTCGCCTGCGAAGCCATGCTGCTGGATGCACTGGCAAGCAACGATGCGCAAAGCAAAGCCATCGGCGCCAAGCAAATGGCCTGCCAGACCTTTGTCGATGTGGCAGAAGACTGCCTGCAATTGCATGGCGGTATCGGCATGGCCGACGAGCACCCCTGCCATCTGTTTTTAAAGCGCGCCTTGCTGAACAAGGAGCTTGGATCGCAGGAAAGCTATGAGCAGCGCATTGCCGAACAGTTTTTGGCTGCGCTCTGAATCCATCCCCTCACCCCGACCCTCTCCCCAAGGAGAGGGGGCGGCATCGTGGCGCCACAATCCTTCACCGTCGCCATGGACTACGGCCACGGCTGCCACCCGGCCTGTGTGGGTAAAATCCCCGGCTCCCACTTGATCTTTGGCGGTGAGGAATGGTGGTTCTACGGCTCGCCGATTCGCCCCGGCGACAAGCTGTTTCAAAATCGTCGCTTCGATGGTTACAACGTCGCAGAAACCAAATTCGCCGGCCCCACCGTGTTCTCGCGCGGCGATACTGTACACCGCAACCAGCACGGCGCCCTGATCGCCAAAGAACGCTCCACCGCCATTCGCTACCTGCGTGAAGAAGCCAAAAAACGCGGCATGTACGACAAGGAAAAACGCGCCCCGAAAAAATGGACGCAAGCGGAACTGGACGAAGTGAACAAGCTGCGTTTGGACTGGATCATGTCCAACCGCGAGGGTATTTCGCCTCACTACGAAGCGGTTAAAGTCGGCGACAAACTGCCGCGCCGCGTGATCGGCCCGCACAGCGTCGTGACCTTCGCTCTGGAATGCCGCGCCCACCGCCAGAACATCTGGGGCACCTGGCGCTGGAACGTATCCGAAGGCGTACATGATCCTGCCAAAGAAGATGCCGGCTTTGCCGAGCATATGACTTACGACCACGAAGCCCGCAAATACGATCCACGCCAGGGCGATGGTTTGTTCCATGGCCCTTCCAGCGGCCATATCAACGCCGACAAGGCCGACGATGTGGGCATGGGCGGCGCCTATGGCTACGGCGCCTCGATGAGCTCCTGGTTCCACGATTACGTGGCCTACTGGGCCGGCCACGACGGCTATATCTGGCACTCCAAATCCCAGTTCCGTCAGCCTGCGTTTGAAGGTGACGTTACCTATGTGGATGGCGAGGTCATCGAGAAGATCGATCAATCGCCCTACGGCATGCCGGTTGTGGTGGTGAAGGTGAAGCAGACTACGCAGGATGGCGACGTGATTTTGAGCGCGACTGCGGAAGTCGAACTGCCGTACTAAATCCCGCCCCTCACCCCGACCCTCTCCCTCAGGGAGAGGGGGCGCACCGCGCTGGAATAGAGGGTTCCCTCTCCCTCTGGCGGGTGCGACGTCTCGCGAGGGACAGGGTGAGGGATACATACAACCGTCAGGAATAATAATGCCCCTCTCACTCATCCAAGCCCCACCCCTCAGCGAAGAACCCGGTCTCGGCGCCCTGTCCCTGCCCGGCTACCTGAAGGAAGTCACCGAACGCTACCGCGATAGTGAAGCCGTGGTCATGCACCACAACGGCAGCGTTATTCGCTGGAGCTATCAGGACCTGTGGAATGAATCCTTAGCCGTTGCTAAATCCCTGATTGCCTGTGGCGTGAGCAAAGACACCCGCGTTGGCATTCTGATGACCAACCGCCCGGAATACCTCAGTGCCCTGTTCGGCACCGCGATGGCCGGCGGCGTGGCCGTAGTTCTCAGCACCTTTTCCACGCCGGAAGAATTAGAGCATTTACTTAAAATGTCCGAAGCCTCGGTTTTGTTGTACGAAGATCGGGTTCTGAAAAAAGACTTCGGCGCCATGCTCTGCGAGCTGGAAACCGCACTGAGTTCCGCCCGGCCGGGGGCCATAGATTCGCCGAAGCTGCCCTACCTGAAACACCTTGTTAGTCTGACTGGCGTAACCGCTCTGAATAACACCGCAAAGTCCGTTAGCAGCGCCATCAATTGGTCAGCCTTTATCGATCTGGGTAGCCGCATTTCCGAATCCTCCGTTGCCGCCCGCGCCGAACGTGTATCCCAGTGACGCTGGCGGCCTGTTCTTTTCCTCCGGCACCACCAGCCTGCCCAAGGCCATCCTCCACTCCCAGCGCGCCTTTACCCTGCAGTTCTGGCGATGGCCGCGCCTGTGGGGCTTAAACGAACCCTGTCGCAGCTGGACCGGCAACGGTTTTTTCTGGTCCGGCCCGATGACCATTATTATCGGCACCGCCCTCTCTACGGGCGGCGCCTTGATACTGCAGCCGCTGTTCGATGAAAAGTCGGCCCTACCCTTGATCAAGGACGAGAGGGTCACCCTGATGAACGGCCGCCCTCACCAGTGGGCGCGTATGCAGGCTTTACCCGAGTGGAAAGACGCCGACTTCAGCAGCCTGCAACAAATCACCAAGGGCGAAATCATTCTTGAGCACCCGACGGCCAGCACCGATTGGGAAATGCCCAATGCCTTCGGCACCACCGAAACCATGAGCATTCTCAGCTCGTTCGTCGCGGGAGATCCGGCCAATGCTGATGCCCGCAACTTCGGCAAACTGCTGCCCGGCAATGTGATGAAGATCATCGATCCGCACAGCGGCTCGATTGTTCCGTTAGGCTAGCGGGGCGAAGTCTGCATCAAGGGCCCCACTCTGATGAAAGGCTACCTCGGCAAGGCGCCGGAAGAGTGTTTCGACAGCGACGGTTTTTACCACACCGGAGACGGCGGCCACACCGATGCCGAGGGCCATCTGTTCTGGGAAGGTCGACTGAAAGACATTATCAAAACCGGTGGTGCCAATGTGTCACCGGAAGAAGTGGATACCGCGATTGCCGCCTACCCCGGTGTAAAGCGCACACAAACTGTCGGTGTCCCTCATGACACCTTAAGTGAAATGGTAGTCGCGTGCGTGGTTCCGGTGGCAGGCGAAAATTTGAATGAAGATGACCTGATCGCCTTTCTCAAACAGAAGCTGGCCAGCTTCAAAGTGCCGCGTCGGGTTCTCGTGTTTGACGAAGCGGACTACCCGCTCACCGGCAACGAAAAAGTCAAAGCCAGCGAACTGAAAGCGCTAGCGATCGAACGCCTCGCAGAGGTCTAGTCTTCGCCATCCCGCCTAGGCGGGATGGAATAGGTGCCGGTCACATGCGCCACAGGTTCCTGAGAGCCCTCGGAGTAGAGGTGGACCTCGCCAACCGCCAGAACTTTCCCGAGTTTGATCAGACGACACTCGGCGAGTAGTGCTCGTTCCGCTGAGGGCTTCCGCAAAAAATTGATATTCAGGTTTGTGGTAACCGCCAGGGCAACGAGCCCGATTTCCCCCAGAATGGCGACATACAAGGCGGCGTCGGCAAGCCCCATCAGGGTTGGCCCGGACACGGTTCCACCCGGTCTCAAGTGGGAAAAGTCGATCTCCTGACGCAGCATGGAGCCTCTGTTGCCGACGGTCAGCACCTCAACTTTCGCCTGAGGAAAAGACTCCCGCATAAATTCCCGGATTTCTTCAACGTTCATCTGCTTTCCTTATTTTTGTGTCGTTTGCTTGCGAACCGCACTTGGGGTCTGCCCGGTCCAGTTTCTAAACGCGTGGCAGAAATTAGCTGCCTCGCTATAACCCAGGCGATCCGCTACCTGCTCCAAGGTCAGCGTAGGATCTGCCAGATACTGTTCTGCCAATGCCAGACGCAGCGATTGCTGGAGTTCGCGAAAACTGGTTCCTTCCTCGCTAAGGCGTCGACGCAAACTTCGCTCACTGATTTGCAACTGCTCACACACCGAAGTAATACCTCGAAAGCGGGACCGCGTTATCTCTGCTTTTACAATTGACGAAAACGGCTCCTCGCCGGACTGGCGAGCGATCAATTCGCGACACTGACG
>JBFKXO010000202.1:0-4455 GCA_041638115.1 Litorivivens sp.
CAGCACCTAAAAAGAAAGCCGCTGCCAAGAAAAAAGCGCCCGCCAAAAAAGCCGCAGCGAAAAAAGCTCCTGCAAAAAAGAAGGCCGCCAAGAAAAAGGCCGCAGCCAAAAGCGCCTGACACAATCAGCCGCTGAGCGTCCAAATGGACCCGACGGGGCCTCCCGTCGGGTTTAGACTACTGCTTGATCAACTCCGGAGCGAGTTGTTCGACCATCGAACGAATCCCCTTTCGCCAATCCATCGACGTCTCGCCAATCAGTGCATGCATTCGCTCGGTATCAATCTGCAAGGCACCAAACGCCTTGGGATTGGGATTGAATACCGGCTCAAAGCCACTCAGCTCGGACAGAAACGCACACCACTCTTCAATACTCACCGCCTGCGAGCCGCCGAAGTTGGTGGTAGTGACCTCTTCACTGGCCGCCGCCAGCAAATAGGGGATTTTTTCGATGTAGTCATTCGTGTGCAGCAGGTTGTAGGTATTGGGCTGCTCGGGGTGAACATCGATGGGAATGCCTTCTTTCATCATTAGCAGATGAAAGTACGGCCAGCCACCATTATCACCGTAAGGCACGCTGAGCCGGGCGATGGTCGTTGGAATTCCCTGCTGGTGTGCGACAAAGCGGCAGACGGTTTCAGCCGCGATCTTGCAGATGCTGTAGGTGGGGAACATTACCCGGTGGTTGTCTCCCAGCGGCGAAGATTCACTGCGCGGCTCATGGCCTGCGTACTCATACACCGCCGTTGAAGAGAAGTGCAAAAAGGCCTTCACACCTGCACAGTGCGTCATCAGGTTACCGACACCTTCGGCATTGGCCTTCAGGTCATAATCGAACTCCCCGCTCTTAACAACAGCGAAGTTGAGCACGTAGTCGAAATCAGTCGGACAAGCCGCCAGTGAGTGACGATCAGCGAGATCGGCTTTCACCGTCGCGACACCCAGAGCTTCCAGTTCCGCCTGCTGCTTTGGGTCGCTGAAACGAGCCAGCGCGGTGACCTGAGAGGTTTTTGCCAGAGCCTCAACAACGGGGCGCGCAACCTGACCGGTGGGACCGGTAACCAGGATTTTTTTATTGGAAAGATCAACGGGGGTGACAGCCATAACAACCAACCTCTGAGTAAAAGACTGATTGTAATGGCGTCATGGTGCAAGGCTCGCCACCCATACGGGTGAGCGGAAATCAGCCTGCCGGGCTTTCCACCTGGTAGACATTAGCCAGCTGAGTCGGCTCGGATATGGTGGAACGCAGATCGCGGAGCAGGCCATCCTTGATGCTGTAGATCCAGCCGTGCACGTGCAGCTCCTGGCCACGGGCCCAGGCATTCTGGATCGTTGTCGTGTTGCAGACGTTTTCGAGCTGCGCCAACACGTTGAATTCACACATGCGGTTAACCCGCTCGGCTTCATCCTCGATCGCCAGCAACTCTTTTTCGTGTCGGTTGTAGACGTCTTTGATATTGCGCAGCCAGTTGTCAATCAGACCAAACTGGGCGCTGCCCATCGCCGCCATCACACCACCACAGCCGTAGTGTCCACACACGATCACGTGTTTCACCTTCAGCACTTCAACCGCGTACTGAATAACCGACTGACAGTTCAAGTCAGTATGAATAACCACGTTGGCAATGTTGCGGTGCACGAATACCTCGCCCGGCATCTTGCCGAGGATCTGGTTGGCTGGCACTCGACTGTCGGAGCAACCAATCCAGAGGTATTCAGGGGCCTGCTGAGCAGACAACTGCTCGAAGAAAGTCGGGTCTTCAGCCTTGATGGCCTCGGCCCATTTTTTGTTGTTTTCAAGAAGAGTTCGTGAAGAATCCATGGGTAGTATTCTCGCTACTTCGATTGTCAGTGAGAGTCGCAGGGCCTCGTGAGCCCCGCGCTATTCTACCCTTACCGGTAATTGAGTTCAGCACTCAAATTACGGGCAAAATCCTGCAATTCCAACATATTCTCCGGACCAAGGCGCCACATCCACTTGCTCAAGGGGGACGCAGACTCCAGTTCAGGGTCGGCATACTGGTAGAAAATATGCGGACGCACGAGGGTCGCACCTGCAGGTGGCTCACTGACCGTGCGGATCTGACCTAGCGCGGCCATAAAGCGGTTGTGGAAATTACCTGGCTTGCCGAGCTCGTCGTAGGCCTTTTCCAGCAAAGGAAGCCACTCACGGTAATAGCGTGCGGCATCCTGCACGGGAATTTCCGAAATAACACCAATCAAGCCGTCCCAGCGAGAATAATTACCGCTGTCAGCGACATAGGTCTTATCGCCTGTCGGCAGCACCAAAAAGGGATCGCGATCGTATTTCAGCGGCGCATGCTTGTAGGGAATCTTGCCGTCTGCCACCAGGTCAACGGTAAGAACCCATTTACGAACCTGCTCTGCAGGGACCAGCCAGCGCACCATGCGCTGCGCAAGGTCGGTCATAGCCTGCTTTACTCGCGCATCGCTGTTATTCACGCTGTCCGGAGCAGTGACCAGGTCGGGCTCTACTGGCTCTGGCTCTGGCTCTGGCTGAGGCTCCGGCTCTACTTGCTTTGCTGGCTCGGGCTCTGCCGGTTCGGAATCTTCAACAGGCGCCTGTTTCGGAGGCTCCGGCTTGGGCTGCGGTTCGGTCGGAGCCTTGTTATCAGAATCCGCTACAGGCTCATTCGGCGCTTCCATCGATTCCACATCGTTCCATTCAGACTGCGTGGAACTGTAAAAAACGTAACCAACAGCCCCTGAAATGACAACCAGTATCGCTAGAATGACTTTTCCGTTCACAACCAGATCCTTTTATTGCGTTATGCGTGGCATCATACTGGCGATTTCCCCTCGATGCCAAGGGCCAAACGGCTTTACTCTGACGCATCGCTAGCGCAACAAGTCCGCACACGGTAATAGCGGCGACGTCATTTGCATTGCAACCAACAAGGTCGCTGCGCGCGAAATCACGCACAGTCGCCAACACCCTTGATTTAAAAGGGAATTTAGTTAACACTCATTAACTTGGCGTCTCGTTGTGTCACTGCGCGACGATCTGACTCCACAGCATGCGACCAGGTTGTCAAAACCATCACCATAATCAACTGACACCACTGACCGCTATCACGACTATGCAGCTATACTAATGACACTTCGGCAGTAACCATGGCAGCGATGATGCAGAAAGTCTCCCTGAACAGCCTCGCCCGGCGTCTCGTGCACGATGGCGTGCTATCAAACGACCAGGCCCAGGACGCTATCGAAGCGGCGCAACAGGAGAAAATGACCCTGGGGCGATATCTGGTCAGCAAATCGCTGGTCGATGGCATTATTATCGCGCAGGCCGCGTCTGAAGAGTTTGGCTCGCCGCTGTTCGATCTGCGCTCCTTTAACATGGAGCACGCGCCACGCGATGTTATTGACGTCAAGCTACTGAGCAAGCATACCGTTTTACCGCTGATCAAACGCGGCAAAAAATTGTTTATCGCCATTGCCGACCCGACCAACCTTCGCGCGCTCGACGAAATCAAATTTCACACTAACCTGGCGGTTGAGCCGATTGTTGTCGATGAGGCGGTACTGAACGAGATCGTTCCGAAGTTTGTCGAAGCACAGGAAGAGCCATTGGGCGGCGGCTTCGGCGATCTGGACGATGAAAGCCTCGACGCCCTGGAAGTAGAAGCGGTAGATCAGGACGGCGACGCCGGCGGTGAAGTGAAACAGGAAGGCGACGACGCGCCCGTTGTTCGATTTGTGAACAAGGTGCTGCTCGATGCCATACGCGGCGGCTCCTCGGACATTCACTTTGAGCCCTACGAAAAAACCTACCGCGTGCGATTTCGGACCGACGGCATACTGCACGAAGTTGCCAAACCGCCGAAAGCCATCTCCGGGCAGCTCGCGGCGCGCTTGAAAATCATGTCCGATATGGACATTTCCGAGCGACGCATACCCCAGGACGGCCGGATCAAGATGAAGCTGTCAAAAAGTCGCGCCATCGACTTCCGGGTAAACACCCTGCCCACCCTGTGGGGCGAAAAAATCGTACTGCGGATTCTTGATCCGACCTCAGCACAAATGGGCATTGACGCCCTGGGCTACGAGCCGGACCAGAAAGAGATGTACATGCAGGCGCTAAGCCAGCCCCAGGGCATGATTCTGGTCACCGGCCCCACCGGTAGCGGTAAAACGGTGTCACTGTATACCGGCCTCAACATTCTCAACACGCCCGAGCGCAATATTTCCACCGCCGAGGATCCGGTAGAAATCAACCTCGAAGGGATCAACCAGGTGCACGTCAATGCCAAGGTGGGGCTGAACTTCGCCACCGCCCTGCGCTCGTTCCTGCGTCAGGATCCCGACGTCGTCATGGTGGGTGAGATTCGCGACCTGGAAACCGCCGAGATTGCCATCAAGGCCGCCCAGACCGGTCACATGGTACTCTCCACCCTGCATACCAACAGCGCCCCGGAAACCCTCACCC
>JBFKXO010000203.1:0-4445 GCA_041638115.1 Litorivivens sp.
AACTCGCAGAGTGACAAAGCGCTTTTCACCTTCCACCCAGAAGCGGTGTCTGTGCAGGTTCGGCAAAAAACGGCGCTTGGTGCGGTTTTTGGCGTGGGATACATTGTTTCCGGTTACGGGGCGCTTTCCAGTAACCTGACACACTCTGGACATGATACTCTCGCTCGTCTTTCAGACCCTTTTCACAAAGGGCTGGTCGTCATAAAGGACTAATTCAATTCGATTTTTCGGCATTCGCCAAGGCGATTTGCCTGAATTCTGACCCGATACAGTGGCTGCAATTTTGCTGCGGCCGAAACGGAGCGCGACTTTATACCAGAAGGCGGAGGCTGCCGCAAGAATTTCCTGGAATATCTGGAGTTCAGCGTGCGGGTTCTGGTGGCCCCTGAGACAGGGGGCTATATCTCCCCCCGCTCTGCCAGTGATACCACCTCAGCCCCCGCCACAATGCAATGATCCAGCAGTCGGATATCCACCAGTTCCAGCGCCTGCTTCAGGCGGGCGGTGATGGCAATATCGGCGCGGCTGGGCTCGGCCACGCCGGAAGGGTGGTTGTGGGCGACGATCAGGGCGGCGGCGTTGAGCTCCAGTGCTCGCTTGACCACCTCCCGGGGATAGACGGTGGCACCGTTAATCGTGCCATAGAACAGCGGTTCGTAGACCAGTAGATGATGCTGGTTATCCAGGTAGAGCGCAGCAAATACCTCGCGTGTCTCGTCGCGCAGCTGGGCCTGAAGAAAGTGACGAGTGCTCTGCGCGCTGCTCAGCACGGTGTCGCGTTGCAGTGACTCGCTGAAGTGACGCCGCGCCATTTCCAGTACCGCTTGGAGTTGGGCGAATTTGGCGTCACCCAGGCCGGGCGACTGGCAGAAGGTTTTGCGGTTGGCATTGAGCAGTGAGCTGAGGTTGCCGAAGCTGTGTAGCAGTTCGCGCGCCAGGTCGACGGCGGATTTGCCCGGTAGCCCGGTGCGCAGAAAGATGGCCAAAAGCTCCGCATCCGACAGGCTTTGCGGGCCGTGAGTAAGCAGTCGCTCGCGTGGACGCTCAGACGTTGGCCAGTCCGTTATTGCCATAATCACCCTCCCTGGTGCGCCGCCGGTAGTGAGTAACGAAGCAAAAACTGCAATAATGGCGGCTGCTTAGCCATTATCTGACCAACAGGGCGCACGTCGCAACATGTCACGTTTGAATAATCGCCACATCGTGCTGGGAATTACCGGAGGAATCGCTGCCTACAAGGCCGCCGAGCTGGTGCGACGTTTGAAGGAGCGCGGTGCCCTGGTGCATGTGGTGATGACCGACGCCGCGCGTGAGTTTATTACGCCGCTCACCTTGCAGGCGCTGTCCGGTAACCCGGTGCATACTTCCTTGCTGGATCCCGAGGCGGAAGCCGCTATGGGGCATATCGAACTGGCGCGCTGGGCGGATTTGTTGCTGGTAGCACCAGCGTCGGCGGATTTTATCGCGAAGCTCGCACACGGCCAGGCCGATGATTTGTTATCGACATTATGGCTGGCCTGTCAGGCCAAGCGCGCTATTGCGCCGGCCATGAATCAGGCCATGTGGGCGGATGCGGCAACTGCCAATAATATGGAAGCGCTGCGCCAGCGCGGGGTGGCCGTATACGGCCCAGGCGCTGGGGAGCAGGCCTGTGGTGACGTGGGTTTGGGGCGAATGCTGGAGCCCTCCGAACTGGCCGATCTGGCAGAAGGAGAGTTTCAGGGGCGGGCGCTGGATGGCAAGCGCGTCATGATTACTGCCGGTCCCACCCGCGAAGCGATCGACCCGGTTCGCTATATCAGCAACCATTCGTCGGGAAAAATGGGTTATGCCCTGGCGCAAGCAGCGGCCGATGCCGGCGCCTCGGTGGTGTTGGTGAGCGGCCCAGTGGCGCTACCCAGCCCGGAAGGAGTCGAGCGCGTTGCGGTGGTTAGCGCCCAGGAGATGTATGACGCGGTGCTGGCCGAGGTCGGCCAAACCGACCTGTTTATTGGTTGCGCTGCGGTGGCCGATTACCGGCCAGCCCAGGTGATCGATCAGAAGATCAAGAAAAGCGCCGAAACCCTGACCATCGAGCTGGTCCGCAACCCCGATATTATTAGTGCTGTAGCAGGTTCCTCGCCACGCCCCTTTACGGTGGGTTTTGCCGCAGAAACACAGGACGTACTCAGCTACGCTCGCGGTAAACTGGAACGCAAGGGGCTGGATGCCATCATTGCCAACGATGTGTCTGATAGCGCCATTGGCTTTAATAGTGATGAAAATGAAGTGGTCCTGATTACCGGGAAATCCGAACAAGCGCTGCCGCGGATGGGAAAGCGGCAATTAGCCACGACGCTGATCGAGCGTCTCGCAGCGTGCCTGGCGCGCTAGCGTCTTGGTTCACCGTGAAATGATTTCGCAGGGAGCAGAATGAGCAGGCGTCATCGCTTTGACGATTTTGACTTCAATGCCACCAAAAAGCGGTCGGGTGTTGAGTTCTCGGGGTTTCGCTCTCTGTTTCAGGTGCGTCGTGGCGACCTGCTGCGAGTGGCAAGTTCGCTGCCGATTACTCTTCCGCTCGTCGCCGGCTTTCTGGTGCTCGGTCTGACCCTCATCAACACTCGCTATTTTCATGCCCAGGCGGTGGCATATCTTGAGCAGGAAGCACAGCGCGGCGCTCAGGTTGTGGCGCAGCAACTGAACAGCCTGAGCGCCCAGGTGCAGACGCTGGCTGCCGAGCTGGTCGCAGTGGACGCCGACACCTTGCCTGCAGGCGCACTGCCGCAGGCAAGCGAGCGTGTGTTGGTGCCGGTGACCGCACTGGGTATCGCGGATGTCGACAACAAGGTCCTGGATTCGCTGCGTCATATCGAGCGGGATATGATTCGGCGTTCACTGGAGCAGCAGACACCTGTCGTTGATGTTTTCCGCGATGGCAAGCACTGGCGTTTTTCGGTGGCGGCACCCGCGGGTGACAAACAGGTGCTGCTTGTCAGCTATCCAGAGGCGGTGTTCAGCAAAGGCCTGGCGCAATTCGGTGGCCAGCAGCCCTTGTTGGCGAGCCTCAAATATCAGTTTTCGTCGGGTTGGCGCACCCTGGCCAGTCGTGGCTCGGTTGAACCGAGTCCGGCCAGTTTTCAGATCACGTTAGCAGATCCGCTGTGGGCGCTTGAGCTGACCTTGGGGCAGATCGGCTACCAGGCCTGGATCAGTCGAAATCTTTGGCTATATGTTGTGGCACTGGTTGCGGCGGTTGCGGCGATTATTGAGCTAGTGCTGGCGCTGCACCGTTTGCGACTTCGCCGGGTGGCCTTGCGCAGGTCAACCCAGGAGCATCTTGAGGCGGAGAAAAGCCGCGAATTTGAAGAAGTCAGTTTGATAGAGTCGGTCTTTACCACCTCGCGGGTACAGTCGGAGGCTTATCAGGAGCCGACAACCGAAGCCGGTGACCCGGTGCCGCCGGAAGCCATAGCAAATGTGAGCAGCGCTGGTGAGTTGGACGACGATTTCCTCGACTTGCTGGACGAGCCCGAAAGCGCCGATAACGACGCTCTTAAGTCCACCCCCGAGCAGGATGACGAAACTGAAAAGGCCCGAACCGCAGCGGCAGAGGTATTGCTGGATAGTTCAGTGTTTCGCGCCTATGACATTCGCGGTATCGCAGATACCCAGCTGACCACAGAGTTGTGCCGCGATATTGGCAGGGCGCTGGCGGCGGAGATGCACGCGCTGCGACAGCGCAATGCTCTGGTGGCCCGAGACGGTCGCAACAGCAGCCCGCGCATTCGCGATGCGCTGGTTGAAGGTTTGCGCAGCGGCGGGATTAATGTCACTGACCTGGGTGCGGTGCCAACCCCATTGATGCACTTTGCGACGCACGAGCTCGGTATCAGCAACGGTTTTATGGTTACCGGCAGCCATAACAGCAAGCAGTACAACGGCATTAAGCTGGTGCTGGAGGGGCGTAGCCTGACCGAAGAGCGCATCCACGCACTGCGTGACCGCATTCGCCACCGCGATTTTCTTGAGGACGCCTCTCCCGGTTCGTATTCCCATCGCAGTATTGTTGATGAGTATATCGCCCGAATAAAAAACGATGTGGTAGTGGCGCGGCGAATGAAGGTAGTGATCGATGCGGCCAACGGTGCTACCTCGCCTGTCGCACCACGTCTGTTTCAGGCCTTGGGTTGCACGGTGGAACCGCTATTTTGCGAGCTCAACGGCGACTTCCCGAACCACGACCCGGACCCGACCCGAGAGGATAACCTCAATGCCCTGCAGGCGGCCGTGCGCGCCAAGCGCGCCGACTTGGGCATTGCGCTGGATGGTGATGGCGACCGCGTTGTGTTTGTGACTTCCGCGGGTAAACCGGTTTTTCCGGATCAGGCGTTGATGCTGTTGGCACAGGATGTGGTCAGCCGCAATCCGGGTGCCTCGGTGGTCTACGACGTGAAATGCAGCCG
>JBFKXO010000204.1:0-4434 GCA_041638115.1 Litorivivens sp.
AAGCAGCTGGGGAATGTCCTGATCGGCAAATTCGTATTGCGCGGCGGCTGCCAGGTCGAAATCGGTACTCATGAGGTCCTCTTCAGTTGCGCTCTGGGTAGGCTGCTCATGGTAGCCAAGGGCTGAAAAGTGAACCATGACGATTCTTGTCAAGTTGCGCCGCCATCCTGATCGCTAATGTCAGTGGAGCCGGCATCCCAGCGCTCGGGATCAGACGCATCGTCTCGCAGATAGTCTGGTAGAATGCCGCGTCGATTCGTAAAGGTAGCCCCATGACCACGTCACCAAACCTGTCCCCCACCCTCGCCCTGACCCTGGATCTGATCCGCCGAGAATCGGTAACACCGGAGGATGCCGACTGCCAGGCCTTAATGATGGAACGGCTGCGCGCTATCGGTTTTCACTGCGAGTCTGTCGATTTTGGCGAGGTGAAAAATTTCTGGGCGGTCCGCGGTGACAGCGGCCCGCTGTTTTGCTTTGCCGGCCATACCGATGTGGTGCCCACCGGACCGGCGACACAGTGGCAGCGTCCGCCGTTTGAACCGGTGATCGAAGACGACATGGTCTATGGTCGCGGCGCTGCCGATATGAAGGGCAGCCTTGCTGCCATGGTGACCGCCTGCGAAGATTTTGTGGCCGCCAATGCCAACCACCGCGGTCGTATTGCCTTTTTGATCACCAGCGATGAGGAAGGTCCAGCGGTCAACGGCACGGTGAAAGTGGTGGAGTGGCTGCAACAGCAGGGCGAAAAGATCGACTACTGCCTAGTGGGAGAGCCGTCATCCACTGAGCGCGTTGGTGACATCATTAAAAATGGTCGCCGCGGTTCGCTGGGCTGTCGCATGGTGGTTCACGGAGTTCAGGGGCATGTGGCCTACCCCCACCTGGCGAAAAACCCGGTCCATCTGGCGGCGCCGGCACTGACAGAACTTGCCCAGACCGAATGGGATCGCGGCAATGACCATTTCCCCGCCACCAGTTTCCAGATTTCCAACATCCAGGCCGGCACCGGGGCAACCAACGTGATTCCCGGTTCGCTGGAGGTGATCTTCAACTTTCGTTTTTCAACAGAAACCACCGACCAAGAACTGCGCCAGCGCACTGAAGCCATTCTGGCAAGACACGGATTGGACGTGACATTGGAGTGGAACCTCAGCGGTCAGCCCTTTCTCACTGCCGAGGGCGAGTTGGTTGACGCCACCCTGAAAGCCATTCGCGAAGTCACTGGTTACAGCGGTGAGCTTTCCACCGCTGGTGGCACATCAGACGGCCGCTTTATCGCACCAACCGGCAGTCAGGTGGTGGAACTGGGCCCGGTCAACGCGACCATTCACAAGGTAGACGAATGCGCTCGCGCCTCTGATATTGAAGCGTTAAGCAAAATCTATCGGGAAATTCTTGAGCACCTGGTGCGTTAGGCGAAATATTTCAGGCTCTTCAACGGGTACACATCAAAGCGCACAGCCTTGCCCTTGATGGCAAAAGCCGGCTCGCACTGCGCCAGAGGCTCGGCCTTCAAGGCACGCTTGACCACCACTCGGTACTCGGCGCAATCCAGCGCCACCTCAAGCAAGCGCCGGCCGTCGTCACCGTGTCCGAGCAATGCCTGAAACAGCTGCATATCTTTTTTCGCCAGCGCCGACTTACCCGATTCGGCAAACATCGGATCCAGATACACCACCTGGCATCGGCCTTTTTTTGCCAAAGTCGGCAGGTGACCTTCCGCTTCACCACAATAGAGCTCAAGGTTGGCAACGTGTTCTGCAAAGAGCGGATCGGCCTGGAGACGGCGCATTGCATCGCTGAGTAACAAGCCGACCACGGGATGGGATTCAATCATACTGACCGCACTGCCACGCCCTAACAACACAGCAGAGTCGCGACCAAAACCGGCGGTTGCATCAACTATGGTCGGCTTGACGCGGGTGCTACCCCCGATGGCCTTCCACAACAATTCCGGCCCCTGTCGACGCTGACTTAGAGCGGCGACAAAATCCACAGCTACCGGTTTTTCCTTGCCGGTAAAGCGACCAAGGGCCAGCCGCGCATCTTTCCAATGCAGGCAAAGCTCTGTGCTGAGCGTCGGCGAAACCTGCTCGGGTGCGATGCAGTGAATCGCCAATCGCGCAGCAGCATCGACCAGTTCCGGCGGTGGGGGTTCGTGACAGACGATAGCCTCAGGAAGAAATGCCTGAGAAGCAATCACCTCAGGACCGGAGGTTGATCTGGAAGCGGCGTCCGTCACGCGGCTGACCAAGAAAATCGAGGAAGAGATCAAACAGCGGCCCCTGGGGAGGTTCCGCTGTCATATTTACCTGATAACGCCCTTGCGGCGTAACGGTGGCGGAGCCAGACAATCGCAACCTGTTGTCGGGAGACACGGTGACGACCAGGTTCCCATTGGCGCAGGTCAATGCCGCAGTAATTTCCCCCATCCCGGCAAAATCTGAGCCCTCGAAATCACTGAGCTTAACCTCACCCGTCAGGGCTTCGCAGCGCTCGCCAACCAGTTCCGCCTGAGAGATATCGAGCGCGATTTTGGCATCAACGCCCATTCCCGGCAGGTTTAACAATTGACGCAGCGCCTCAAATTGAAGCGTCGACTCTACGTCCGCAACAACAAGCCGCTCTCCGCCCCCGCCGACGCGTGCAGACAGTGGCAGCGGCTTGCCAACGGCCAGCGCCAGCGGTGTTCCGGAAAACAAGCCCGACAGCACAGGCCGGGCTTCGACCTCGGCCAAGCGCAAATCACCCAGCTGTAGCCAGTCCAGCGAGACACCCAGCAGTGATCCTTGAATGGGCGCGTGGCTGATCGCCGGCGGCAGCTCGATAAAGCGTGCAAGCAACGCTGCAGGAAAGGTTGTGGGCAGTGCCACCACAAAGGCCACGAAGTAAATCAAAAGCATCCGTTTAAACGTCACGCCGCAGACTCCAGCGTCATTCGAACAGAAACCTGACCCGGCTGGGGAAGTTGTCCCATGGTGAGTGACTCGATGGTCAACCCCTGCTGCTGCAACTGGTCAACAAAGCGCAGGAAACTTTTGTAATCTGCAATGGCAAAGAACACGTTGTAGCGTCGATCCCCGTTAGGTTCGATGCGTGAAACGGACAGCCCCAGTGATGACGCACTGCGCGTGATGACTTGTTCAGGTGAGCCAGCAATCCGGTTGCCCGAGGCCCTTCCCGCTTTGCGATAGGCTTCAATCTGCGCCGCGGCGCCCTGAATCCACTCCAGCGACGTACGCTTCGCCTCCAGGCGCCGCGCCTCTTCAGCCCGCCAATCCAGTAGCGGTTGCCAGATCATTGCCCAGATCAACAGGGGCACGGCGAGCGCGATCCCGCCGAAAACAATCTGCCGCTCACGTTCCGTGCGCTGGGTGAGTTTCCAATCGATATCACGCCACTGCATTACTGCGGCTCCCGAGACAGTATTAATTGGCCACTGACCATTTCACCATTCTGACGAAAAGTACCGCGCCCAACATCGAGGCCCTGCCCCTGAAGCTTAGTGGTAAAACTATCGATGGCCGCGTAGCTACGGGCATCAATCGCCAGGCGTAGGTTGTTGCTCTGATTCTGATAAACCAGCTGCGACACCGAGATATCCGATTGACCATCAAAGGCTTTCGCCACCGGTGTCAGCAATGGCAGCATACCGCCGCTTCCGGTGCTGCCCTCCAGGGCATTGAGCTGACTTTTCATCTGACTGCGCGCATTCACCACCCGCTGCGTGCCGGGAAAGGTTTGCCGATAAACCTCATCGGCAGCAGCATCATAGCGATCGGCCTGCTGCGAAAAGTGCATCGCGCCGACAGCCAGCAGCGCCCAGTGCAGAACTAACGCCAGAGCGGCCACCAGAGCTGGCCACCGCGCCAGACGCAAGGCATCTCCCACCGGATCATGCAGTGCGTAACGGCCCTCACACAAGGTCATTTCCGGCGCGCTGAACTGGCTGGCGATCGCTTCGAGCACATGTCGAGCCTGACTGACTGGCAGGTTCGGCACGGCCGGTTCATTCTCGCCGACCTGGCATAACCGCAGTGGCGGATCCTGATCAGCGTCGGTCTTCTGTAATTCAAGCCAGGGAATAAACAGCGCGGTTTCCAGGGTCGCTGAACGCGGGCCTATATGAGCGATCACGCGCTTGTCAGCCTGAACGATGCAGTTTTTTCCGAGCGCCGCATAATCTGGCACTACGGCAGCCACTCGCAAGCCACTGGACTGTAGCCAGCCGTGCCACTGCGCCATCAGCTCACGATTGACCACCCACACCCGGCACGGCACATTGGCTCGAATCCGCTCGTGGGCGAGATGGACTTCCGACAGGTCGGCGCTGAGTTTTTCTTCAATTTGATAGGGCAATGCAGACTGGGCGGCGCTGCCGGCTACCGGCAGCGTTACCTGCACTGGATCACCGATCCGGGCTTCCGCGAC
>JBFKXO010000205.1:0-4339 GCA_041638115.1 Litorivivens sp.
AAAAGGTAAAACCGTCATGGTGGCAGGCGCGAGCCGTGGGCTGGGGTTTGCTATTGCCCAGTGCGCTCAGCAGGAAGGCGCCAATATCAGTATTGCCAGTAGTGATCAGAAGGCAATCGCCGAGGCGGGTGCCGCTCTGCCAGGCAGTTTGGCGAGCGTTTGTGATGTGCGTAATGCCGAGGATATCGCGCGGTGGGTCGCTTCCACGAAAGAGCGTTTTGGCGGCATCGATGCACTGGTGGTCAACGCCGGGGGGCCGCCACCGGGGGGATTTGATGATTTTACGGATGAGGATTGGCAGTCTGCCTTTGAATTGACCCTGTTAAGTGCCGTCAGGTTGGTGCGCAGTGCCTTGCCCGCGTTGCTCGAGCGCAAAGGCAACGTGTTGTTTATGACGTCCTCTTCGGTGAAAGAGCCGATCGATTTCCTGCTGCTGTCCAACGTTATGCGATCTGGCGTGGCCAGCCTGGCCAAAAGCCTGTCGCGGTCAATGGCACCACAGGGGCTGCGGGTGAATA
Source organism: Litorivivens sp. (assembly GCA_041638115.1). GTDB lineage: Bacteria > Pseudomonadota > Gammaproteobacteria > Pseudomonadales > Spongiibacteraceae > Litorivivens. The sequence goes on from JBFKXO010000205.1 coordinate 519, forward strand.
CCATTGTGCCGGGTATCGTGGAAACCGACCGTATTAAAGCGCTGGTGGCCAATCAGGCCAAAGGCAAAGGGATCGACCAGGCGCAGCAGCGCGCGCAAATGGAAGGCCAGGTGCCAATGGGGCGTTTTGGTGAGCCAGAGGAGTTTGCCCGAATGGCCACCTTCCTGCTGTCACCTGCGGCCAGCTACATCAACGGCGAAACCGTTACGGTCGATGGCGGCACCATGAAAACCCTTTTCTAATCGCAAGCCGTGTGCGTTGCTTCGGGTGGCAAGGCATAGTGTTTGACCGGCTGGATCATACATATGCCTTGCGACGCCAAGGGTTCAGGTGGTGGTTAGGCGGATAATCCAGGCGAGCACGCGGGCGGTCAGGTCGGTGACGGTGGCTTTCAGCTCAGCCCACCAGCCTTTTTCCTGACGCAGGGCATGATCTTCATGCGCACGCTCGATCACGTAGGCGTGGATTTTGGCGACCTGCTCGGCATTGAGGACTTCATCAAAGCGGGGCATGCCGGCTTTTTCCATCAGCCCTTTCAATACCACGGCCTCGAAGTTTTCGTGCCAGACCGGCTCCAGGTAGCGCAAGTCTGGAATCGATCCGTCTCCGACCACCCCTGCACCATGGCAGCGGGCGCAAAAGCGGTTAAACAGCAGGCGGCCTTCTTCAACCTCAGCCTCACTCATCCCGGTTCTCGGTGGAGGCAAGGGGCGTTCAGGGTGTACTACGGCCGGCAGGCTGGCAGTGCCATTGAGTTTGAATGCCATGATCCGGTTGTTCGGGTTGGTCGTGGGATAGCTCTTGCCAGTGTTCATGGTCAGCGCACCACCACGGCCTACCGCAACAGCAATATATTGCTCGCCATCGACCGCATAACTTACCGGGCCGGGAAGAATGCTGTTCTGGGCATCGAAGGTCCACAGGACCTCGCCGCGGTCAGCCGTCGCGGCGATAAAACGCCCGTCTGAGGTTCCCTGGAAGACCAGATTGCCAGCGGTGGCGACGATGCCGCCATTGTGGATGTAGGGGTGTGCAATCTTCCAGGCAACTTTGGCCTGTTCTACATCCCAGGCCAGCAGATGGGATTTCGGCAGATGCTTCATCATGGCTTGGGTAAAGCGCTGCGAGGTCGCGTCCTGGCTCAACTCATAACCCGTGTTGAAATGGCGCTTAAGATGCTTGTAGTCAGGCGCTTTGATTTCCTCAAAGGGCATTCCCATATCAAGTTCGGGGATGTAGAGATATTTGGTCAGCGGGCTATAGGCCATGGGCTGCCAGTTGTGACCGCCAATCGCGGAGGGATAAACCATCGCGGGCTTGCCGTCGTAATCCTGCCCCTCAACTTCAATCGGCCTGCCGGTTTCCATGTCGTAGTGGCTGGCCCAGGTAACCGTGGTAAAGGGTTCGGCTGACAGCAACTTGCCGTGGTGCCGGTCAATCAGATACACAAAACCGGCTTTGGGCGCGTGAACGATAACTTTGCGCGTTTCTCCCTGCCACTGGATGTCGGCCAGGGTGATCTGCTGAGAGGCGGTGTAATCCCAGTTATCCGCCGGGACTTCCTGGTAGTGCCAGAGGTAGTCGCCCGTGTCCGGGTTAAGCGCAACCACCGAGCTCAAATACAGATTGTCACCGCCGCCGGGGCTGCGAATGCGGCGGTTGTGCGGCGCGCCGTTACCGACGCCGATGTAGAGCTGGTCCAACTCCGGGTCGTAAACGATGGCATCCCACACGGTGCCGCCACCGCCGTATTTCCACCATTCACCGTTCCAGGTCTCGGCAGCGCGGGCCATTGCCTCATTTTCAAAGCCTTCCGCCGGGTTGCCGGGGATGGTGTGCCAGCGCCAGCGCATTTCGCCCGTGTTCGCATCGTAGGCGCTCACATAACCGCGGGTACCAAATTCGCTGCCGCCGTTGCCGATAAATACCAGACCCTTGGCAACGCGCGGAGCGCCGGTGATGGAATAGGCGGCTTCAGGATCGGTTGTTACTGCTGTCCACAACGGTTTGCCCGTGGTTTGATCCAGTGCGATCAAACGCCCATCGACGGTGCCGAGAAACAGCCGGTCTTGCCAGGCGGCCAGGCCGCGATTGACCACGCCACAACAGGCCGTCACGCTTTTCTCACGGGGTACTTCCGGATCAAAGTGCCAGATCAGCTCGCCGGTTTTGGCGTTGATCGCATAGGCGGTGCTCCAGGCGCCCGTAAAATACATGACGCCATCAATCACCAATGGGGTCGTTTCCAGCCCCAGATGGGTGTCGGTTTCAAAATACCAGGCCAGCCCCAGCTGCTCGGCGTTGGAATCGTTTATCTGTTTCAGTGGTGAGAAGCGCTGCTCGTGATAGGTTCGGCCGTGGCTGAGCCTGTTTTCGCTGTCCTTGTCAGCGTTCAATAAACGCTCGGGAGAAACAGGGCCTGCCGTGGCAGCCATAGACAACAGGAAGGTGACAAGGGCGACAATCAGAACGGGCGCGGGATGTTTCATGAGCGTTTGCTGCTTCTCAGAGGAATTTGCTGCACAGTTAATCACTTGGCTGTCCGATCGGCCAGTGAGTTAATAAAATCGTAAGCATTACGGATACCCTCAATGCCCGCCACGACTGGCACCGCAGGTACAGTGCGGCGCTCAAATCGGTATAATGGCGGCCCATTTTTGTGACACCGTGAATTGCCATGCAAGTACAGCAGACCATTGAGCAGAAACTGACATCGTCGCTGACACCCAGCCACCTGGAAGTGGTCAACGAAAGCCACATGCATTCAGTGCCGCCCAATTCCGAAACCCACTTCAAGGTCGTGGCGGTATCCGAGCAGTTTGTTGGTGTGCGTAAAGTAGCGCGCCATCAAGCGGTTTATGCGGCGTTGCAGGCGGAACTGGCGGGTCCAGTCCACGCCCTGGCATTGCACACCTACACCCCGGAAGAGTGGCAAGAGCGTGCAGCCCAGTCACCGGACTCTCCCGATTGTCTCGGCGGCAGCAAGCGCGAGGGCAAGTCTTCGTGAGTAATATTGTCGTTGCGGCGCTGTACCGCTTTGTCACGCTGGATGATTTTCAGGCGCTGCGCGAACCCCTGTTGGAGCAGTGTCAGGCCCACAATATCAAGGGTACCTTGTTGCTGGCGCGGGAGGGGATCAATGGCACGATCGCCGGTTCGCGTCAGGGCGTCGACTCGGTCATTGCCTATCTAAGGGCCGACCCCAGGTTGGCAGAGCTGCAGTGGAAGGAATCCTTTGATGAGACCCAGCCGTTTTACCGGATGAAGGTAAAACTGAAGAAAGAGATTGTCACCATGGGCGTCGAGGGAATCGATCCGAACGACGTGGTAGGCACCTATGTAAAACCCAAAGACTGGAATGCGCTCATCGCAGATCCGGAGGTCTTGCTGATCGACACTCGCAATGATTACGAAGTGGAAATCGGCACCTTCAAAGGGGCAGTTGACCCACATACCAAGACTTTTCGCGAATTCCCAGAGTACGTGCAGCGCAACGTTGATCCGGGCAAGCACAAGAAAGTAGCCATGTTCTGTACCGGTGGAATCCGCTGCGAAAAGGCCTCGTCCTATATGAAGCAGCAGGGCTTCGACGAGGTCTACCACCTGGAAGGCGGTATTCTGAAATATCTGGAAGAAGTGCCGCAGGAGGAAAGCCTTTGGCAGGGCGAGTGCTTTGTGTTTGATAACCGCGTTACGGTCAAGCACGATTTGAGTGCAGGCAGCTTTGACCAGTGCCACGGTTGCCGCCGGCCGATCAGCGAAGAGGACAAACAGAGCGAGTTTTATGAAAAAGGTGTGGCCTGTCCGCATTGCTTTGACGA
>JBFKXO010000206.1:0-4327 GCA_041638115.1 Litorivivens sp.
GGTGCCGGTGATTCGGATGTGCTGGTGGTAATGCCTCGCACCGGTGCAGATGGCCCCAAAGGTATCAGCGCCTTTGTTATTCCCGCCGACGCCCCCGGTATCAGCTACGGCAAAAAAGAAGAAAAGATGGGCTGGAACAGCCAGCCGACCCGCGCCATCAGTTTTGATGACGTGGAAGTGCCGGTGGAAAATAGGCTGGGTGAGGAAGGGCAGGGCTTTGCCATTGCCATGGAAGGTCTGGATGGCGGCCGCATCAATATCGCCACCTGTTCCATTGGTGCAGCGCAGGCCTGTTTGCAGTTCGCCTTGAGCCACGTGTCAGAACGGGAGCAGTTTGGTCAGCGCATTGCGGATTTTCAGAACACCCAGTTCAAGCTGGCCGATATGCTGACGGAATTGGTTGCGGCTCGCCAAATGGTCCGTTTGGCGGCTTTCAAACTCGATACCAAACACCCCGAGCGAACCGCCTATTGTGCTATGGCAAAACGCTTTGCTACCGACACCGGTTTTGACGTGTGCAATCAGGCACTGCAGTTGCACGGCGGCTACGGTTACATTCGGGAATACCCGGTAGAGCGCTTTCTGCGCGACAGCCGGGTGCACCAGATTCTGGAAGGCACTAATGAAATCATGCGCGTGATTCTGTCGCGTCGCATCCTGATGGAAGGTATGACGGAGATGCTGAGATGACAAGTACGATGACTACAACCAGCCCTACTGAAAAACTGAAACTGGAGCGTGACGGCCACGTCGCCATCATTACCATCGACAATCCCGCCGCGAATACCTGGGATGGTGACAGCTTGCCGGGCCTGAAAAAAATTGTGGAAGGCCTGAATAAAGAGAAGGATATCTACGCTCTGGTGGTGACCGGTGAGGGCGAAAAGTTTTTCTCTGCTGGCGCCGATCTGAAAATGTTCGCCGACGGCGATAAGCTCAACGCCCGCAATATGGCCGAAGCCTTTGGTGAAGCCTTTGAAGCCTTGGCGGATTTTCGCGGCGTTGCCATCGCCGCGGTCAACGGTTACGCCATGGGCGGCGGTCTGGAATTCGCGCTGGCCTGTGACATCAGTGTGGTAGAAGAACAGGCGCAAATGGCCCTGCCGGAAGCGCGTGTAGGCCTGCTGCCTTGCGCTGGCGGTACCCAGCGTTTGAGCTGGCTGGTGGGAGAGGCCTGGGCCGCGAAAATGATTCTCTGCAACGAGCGAATCAACGCCGCAACCGCAGAAAAAATCGGTTTGGCGCAGGAAGTGGTGCCTAAGGGTGAATCTCTCAAGCGTGCTATCGAGCTGGCCCATCAGGTGGCCAAGCAAAGCCCGAGCAGCGTAACCGCCTGTAAAAAACTGATTCGCGGTGCCCGCGAGCGCGCCATGAACCCGCAGCTGCCATTGGAACGTGAACTGTTTGTTGATCTGTTTGACACTCAGGATCAGGTCGAAGGCGTGCAGGCCTTTTTGGAAAAACGTGAGCCGGAGTGGAAAAATGCCTGAGCCCGGTCCCGTTATTTTTGAAGAAGTGGATGCCAGCAACGGCAAAGCTATTGGTGTTATCACGCTCAGCGTAGAGAAAACGCTGAATTCACTGACCTTGCCCATGGTTGATCTGATGCTGGCTCAGTTGCAGGACTGGCAGAGCGACGAGCGCATCGCCGCCGTGTGGTTGCAAGGGGCAGGGGAGAAAGCCTTTTGCGCCGGGGGCGATGTACAGGAACTGCATCGCTCCGCCACCAAAACCCCAGGCGGCCCCTGTGTGGAAGCGGAAACGTTTTTTGAGCGCGAGTACCGCCTCGACTATCTGCTGCACGTGTATCCGAAACCGGTAATCTGCTGGGGTGACGGCATTGTGATGGGTGGTGGTTTGGGCCTTTTTATGGGCTGTAGCCACGCCATCGTGACCGAGAAAACCCGCATTGCCATGCCGGAAATCACCATTGCGCTTTACCCGGATGTGGGGGGCACCTGGTTCTTGAACCGCATGCCGGGCAAAACCGGCTTGTTTGTCGCGCTGACGGCGGCCTCCATCAATGCTGCCGATACCTTGTATGCGGGAATGGCGCGCCACTTCGCGCTGCGCAATCGCAAGAATGAAATCTTTGACGCGGTAAAGGCGCTGGATTGGAAAGCAGACGATACGGCGAATAAAACGCTGCTGACAGAAAGCCTGAAATCTCTTGCTCCGGCCAAAGCCCTGCAGGAAGACGGCAGTGAATTAAGCAGCGCCGTCGCGCAACACCGCGAACTGATCGATCAGGCCTGCAGCGGCGATAATCTCGAATCGGTTGTAAAAGCCATCCTCGCGCTGGACTGCGCCAACGACAAATGGTTAGACAAGGCCAAGGCCAGTCTCGCTCACGGCTCGCCAATCGCCGCCCACAATATCTGGCAGCAGCTCAAACGCGGAGAGGCGTTGTCATTGGAAGAGGTCTTTCAGTTTGAGCTGATGCTCTCGACGACGGTGGTAAGACATCCGGAATTTGCCGAAGGTGTGCGTGCGCTGTTAATCGACAAGGACAAAAATCCCCAGTGGATTTATCCCTCGGTGGCAGACGTTCCCGCCGATCTGGTTGAAAACTTTTTTACGCCGCCGTGGCCGCAAAACCCGCTGGCGGATATCGCAACATTGAAGAGGGCATAACATGAGTACCGTAGCCTTTATCGGTCTGGGCAATATGGGTGGCCCCATGGCGATCAATCTCGCCAAAGCCGGCCACACGGTGACCGCCTTTGATCTTTCTGAAAAAGCGCTGGCCGCGGTCAAGGCCGAAGGCGTGAACACCGCAGGGTCAGCGAAGGACGCAATTGCCGGCGCAGAAGCGGTTATTTCAATGCTGCCCGCAGGCCAGCATGTCCTATCGGTTTATCTGGATAAAGAAACCGGTATTCTCAAACAGCTGAACAAAGGCGCTTTGGTGCTGGATTGCTCCACGATCGATGCCGATAGCGCGCGAACACTGGCGAAAGCCGGTGCCGAGTTGGGTGTTGGGGTGATGGACGCGCCGGTTTCCGGCGGTGTGGCGGCGGCGCAGGCCGGCACGCTTAGCTTTATGTGTGGCGGTAGTGCCGACGATTTTGAACGGGCAAAAGCCATTCTGGCTGGCATGGGAAAAAACATCTTCCACGCTGGCGACAATGGCGCTGGCCAGGTAGCCAAGATGTGCAACAACATGCTGCTGGCCATTCATATGATTGGCACGGCCGAGGCCCTGCAACTGGGCGCCAATAACGGACTCGACCCCAAGGTGCTGTCCGAAATCATGCTCGCCAGCTCCGGCCGCAACTGGTCGCTGGAGGTTTACAACCCCTATCCGGGGGTGCAGGAAAACTCCGCCGCCAGCAAGGGTTACCAACCGGGCTTTATGGTGGACCTGATGATCAAGGATCTGGGCCTGGCGATGGAAAACAGCATCGACAGCAAAAGCTCGGTGCCCATGGGTTCGCTGGCCCGCAGCCTCTATACCGCCCACGGGTTGGCGGGCAATGGTCAGAAGGATTTTTCGAGTATTCTCAATCTGCTGCGTAAACCCTCTTGAATACACCTTGAGCCGATCGGAACACGGTCGGCAATCCCTCAACGCAGATTTGCACCGGACAGCAAATCCCTTCCTGCGGCGGGTGTACAACGCCGGTAGAATCCCGTTTAATGGCTTCGAAAGAAAAAAATTCCTGTTACAATCAGCAACATGCAGGTCATTTTTTAAATCACAATGCTGAAGTCAGGGGTGCCTTCACAACGCCATGAACAGTGAGCTACAGAGCAGAATCTTTGGCGGCCTGATTTTTGCTGTTGGCTGGGCGTTGATCAGCGCCGGCATCTATGGAGTTTGGTGGCTGAATACCATCAGCGCTGTGGGCTATCTGCTACTCGGAATCTGTGTGACCTACAATGGCTGGGAACGCATGATGCCCACGCGATATGCGCCTATCTTTGTCGATGCAAGTGAGCCGGATATGCTCAAGGCAGTGGCTACGGCACGGGCCGAGATTGAGCGTTTTCGCGATGGCGTCAAATATACACAGAAGGAAGCAAAGGCACGGTTTTCCCTTGAGACAGGCGACGGCCATAACGAGCATGTTTGGACCGTAGTTCATCGTATCAATGGCAATACCCTACAGGTTTCAATTCCCTCCGAGCCCGGAAAGCCTGCCACCGCAAACGACCCGCGAGCCGAAATGCCCCTTGAGGAACTCGAAGACTGGATGTTGGTTGATAGAGAAGGGCTGACTGAAGGTGGCTATACCTTGGGCGCCATGGCCAAAAAATACCGTTTCTACAAGGGGTATATTCCACGAGGGCTTCGTCTTCAACTGGAAAAGTTTGTTGATGTAGA
>JBFKXO010000207.1:0-4326 GCA_041638115.1 Litorivivens sp.
AGCCAGATCACCGCTGTCTGCCTGAAAGGTTTTCAAACCCAGAGATTCAGCAACCGCAAGGCGCGCGGCAGACAGGTCAATCACCGCCACCTGTTCGGCACCGCGATAACGCGCGGCAATCGCTGCTGCCAAACCCACCGGCCCGGCACCAAACACCACAACCTTGTCACCGGCCTGCAAGTGCGATTGATTGATCGCATGCATACCCACCGACAAGGGTTCGATCAACGCACCCAGATCAAAGTCCATTTCCGCAGGCATTTTCAGTAAGCCTTCAGGATGATCTGCCGCATTGCGATAAACGATATAGGGAGAAAATGCACCATCGAGCCCGTTGGCCCCAATCGCATTGCCACCCCACATGGGATTGACCACCACACGCTCTCCAGCGGCAAATCCGCGCACCTTTGCGCCCACGGTTTCAACCACGCCCGAGAATTCATGGCCCAGGGCAAAAGGTGTGGCGGCGCCGGGAATGCCGCCTATTTTTACGTAGCTCAAGTCAGAGCCGCAGATACCGCAGCGCTCAACCCGAATCAACACATCGTCATCGCCAGGCTGCGGCCGCGCAACCTGATCGGTGCGAACATCGTTAGGAGCATGAATTCGCACCAGCGGCATCGTGTTCATAAATCGTCCTCGCTTGATCTCAAACGACTATAAATTGGCCCTCCATCCATTTCAACAAATTAATACCACGGTATTATTTAAACTTTGTAACCTTGTGCTAACATCCGGCCATGACAACACCTACCGCAACCGGCCGCGCGCCGCGCAAAGACGCCCTGCTTACCCGCCAGCGCATTGTCGATGCCGCTGAGCAGCTATTTGCCGAACACGGCATCGACAATGTCACGCTGCTCGATATCGCCCGAGCTGCCCAGCAAAAAAACCGAGGCGCTCTGCAGTATCACTTTGGCGACAAGGCCGGTTTGATTAACGCCGTGCTGGACAAGCACGGCGATCAAATCTCGCTACGGCGGCAGGCTCAGATGAAGAAAATCGAGGCTGCGACCAAGCCGCCACTGCGAGCCCTCGTGGAGACCTATGTGCTACCTGTCGCGGAGCATATCGACGCCACTGAGAACACTCAGGCTTTTTTACTGATCAATGCGCAGATCATGACCTCGCCGGAGTTCACCTCACTGGCGATGGGGCGCGCAGAGCGCTACCCCGAAGTGCGTCAGTTGATGACTTTAATGTTTCGGCATGTACCGGCAGCAAGCAAAAAGCGGCGCGACTTCAAAATCCTGCTGATTCGCTCAATGGTGTTTCACGGTCTGGCCGCCCATTTCAGTTCCGCCCAGGGCAAACTCAATCGCAGCCTGATCGAGACTCTCTGCAACAGTGTGCTGGCGGTGTTGGAAAGCAAGTAGCCCCACGATTGGAGTATGCGCAGCACGGTGAGTGTGGGTACTATCGGGTCTTTACGACAATAATACGCAGAGAACACAATGAAACTGCTGGAACCCATCACACTGGGCAGCCTGCGGCTGAAAAACCGCATGGTCATGGCGCCAATGACCACCAATTATGGCAACGAGGACCAAACCCCCTCGGACCGCCTGATCGCCTTCCTGACGGAGCGCGCCCGCGGCGGTGTTGGCTTGATCACGGTGGAAGTGTGCACCGTGGATGTGAAGCAGAAATATCAGCCGCAGTCGCTCACCCTGGGCAGCGACGACTTTATTCCCGCCCATCGCCGCCTGACCGACGCACTGCATGCCTACGATGTCAAAGTGCAGCCCCAGGTGACCCACCCAGGTCCGGAATCCATGAGCGGATTCTATTTCGGTGAAATGCCGGTGGCGCCAAGCGCGACCACCGGCGCCTGCACCGGCCTGCCGGCACGCGAACTCACGATCGACGAACTGGATGGCATTATCGATGCCTACGCGCAGACCGCCCGTCGCGCGCGCGAGGCAGGATATGACGGCATTGAGTTGCATGCCGCCCACTGTTACATGCTGCTGGGCACCTTTCTGTCGCCATTGAAAAACAAGCGAATGGACGAATACGGCGCGGACACACCGGAAAATCGCACTCGTCTACTGGTAAGAGTACTGCGTCGCATCAAGGAGGTTGCCGGTAAGGAATTTCCGATCACGCTACGCATTTCCGGCTTTGAACGCATACCCGGTGGTCGCGATGCGGCCGACACAGCGGCAATAGCGCCGCGATTGGTCGAGGCGGGTGTCGATGCCTTTCACGTCAGTGGCGGCGTCAGTGACCCGATGGTGTCGCAGATGATCTGCGGCCCGGAATACCCCGACGGCTACAACCTGCCTGCCGCCGAAGCCATCAAGCGGGTGGTGGACGTTCCGGTAATGGTGGTGGGGCGCTTTCTCGATCCGGAATTTGCCGAGCAGGCCTTACAGGATGGCCGCGCCGACATGATCGTGATGGGGCGCCCACTGTTGGCCGATCCGCAACTGCCGAACAAGGTAGCGGCAGGTCAGCTCGACCGGGTTCGTCGCTGCATTTCCTGTCAGAATTGTATCGATTCCATGTTTCTGTGGCCCATGGATGCGCGCATGAATTGCGCCGTCAATCCGGCTACCGGGCGTGAACTAACGCTGAACACCGGCCCTGCGGAAAACAGCAAACATGTGGTGGTCATCGGTGCCGGGGCGGCGGGCATGGAAGCGGCGCGGGTTGCCTGCGAGCGCGGACACCGGGTCACCCTGATAGATCAGCGGCGACGCCTGGGCGGATCACTGGTGCTGGCATCCGCGGTACACAGCGACAATGAACGTCTTCTAACCTACCTCACAAGCGAAATTCGTCGCTTGCCGATTCAGGTAAAGCTCGGCATTAGCGCAGACCTACAATCAATTCGCGCTCTGGCGCCCGACGAGGTTATCGTCGCCACCGGCGCGCGTTTGCAACTGCCCGACATTCCCGGCATGGACTCACCGCGCGTTATTACTGGCGCGGACCTGCGCGAGCTGACTCAGGGAACTGCGCCCGGGTCGAGCATTGTCCGCTGGCCAGTGCGGATCGGCTTACGCGCCGTCGGCGCACTGATTGATCGCCATCTGACGCCCACGCGTCTACGCAAAGCCGCCGACGTCTGGCTACCCATCGGCCGGCGAGTCAATATTATCGGCGGCGACCTGGCGGCCATAGAAGTGGCCGAATTTCTCGCCAAGCGCGGCCGCGTGGTGTCCGTATTGGAAAAAGGACCCACCCTTGCCCCTGAGATCGCCCCCAAGCGCAGGCTTGAACACGAAACACGACTGGAAAAGCTCGGTGTATCCCTGTCCACACACTGCGCGATATCCCGTATCGAAAAAGGCTCGGTGGTGCTAGCCCTGAACAACGGCGCGCAGCGGGTGGTGGCAGCCGACACCATCGTGGTGGCCGGAGAACCCGTAGCGGACACTGCCCTGTACGATACGCTAAAACAAAGCGGACTCAGCTGCCATTTGGCCGGCGACGCGGGCGGGCTCGGTCTGATTGTCAACGCCATGTTTGAAGGCCATCAGATTGCCAGCGCAATCTGATGGCCCGCCGTCGGCGCGTCAAGCCCGCCCCTTAACCCCTTCTCTCCCCATGAATTTTCCGTAAGAATATTGCCGCCCACTATCAGGTCATATGACAGGCAGCCGCATCTGTCTTCGCCGTTAGACCCGCTGACGCGCCAAGGCTCGATGCCAACGTTTTATGAATAACAACACATGGGAGACCCGCCATGCCCCAAATTATCGAAGCCTGCGAAAAGATCACTAATACCACCCCCGAGTTTCCAATGGGATGGTATTCCGTGGCCCGCAGCCATGAATTGCAGATTGGGGAAGTCAAACGGGTTCATGCCTTTGATCGCGAAATGGCACTGTACCGAACCCGCAGCGGTGCCGCCGTATTACAGGATGCCTTTTGCCCTCACCTGGGTGCACACCTCGGCGTGGAAGGGCGTGTTGTCGGCGAGTCTCTGCGCTGCCCCTTCCATGGCTGGCGCTACGATACCACCGGCAAATGTGTCGAAATTCCCTATTGCGACGAGATTCCCGATCGCGCCCGCATCCGCACCTGGCCAACTCAAGAGAAAAACGGCGAAGTCTATATCTGGTTCCACCCGGAAAACACCACCCCGCAGTACGAGATACCTGATCTTGTCGAGCTGGGGAACGATCAGTGGACGGCGCCGCGCTACGCCGAGTTTGAGGTACCGGCCCATATTCAGGACATTGCGGAAAATTCCTGCGATCCGGAACATTTCAAATACGTTCACCGACAAACCGACACACCGCCTTCGGAAGTCACCGTTGATGAGGACGGCCGCACCCTGCACCTGCGCGCCGACAATTCCAACGCCCAGATTCC
>JBFKXO010000208.1:0-4322 GCA_041638115.1 Litorivivens sp.
GCTGGTGGAGCAGGGCGCCGATATACTTGAAATAGGGGTGCCATTCTCAGATCCGATGGCAGAAGGCCCGGTAATCCAACTGGCCCACGAGCGTGCGCTGGTACATGCTGTCAGCCTGAGCGGCATTCTAGAGTTGGTCGCTAAATTCCGTGCCAAAGATCAGGATACGCCCGTCGTGTTGATGGGCTACGCCAATCCGGTAGAGCGCATGGGGTACGATCAGTTTGCGGAGCGCGCGGGCAAGGCTGGTGTCGACGGTGTATTGATTGTCGACATGCCGCCGGAAGAGGCTGAGCCGCTGAACGAATCACTGGCCAAGCATCAGCTCGACAACATCTTCCTGCTGGCGCCTACCACAACCGATGAGCGCATTGCCAAAGTCGCCGGACTGGCCGGTGGTTATCTCTACTGCGTGTCGCTGAAAGGTGTTACCGGGGCGGGCAATATTGATGTGGATCAGGTGCAAACCCTGATGGATCGGATCAAGGCCCATACCGACCTGCCGGTAACGGTCGGATTCGGGATCAAAAATGCCGAAACGGCGACCCGTGTGGCGGTCTGTTGTGACGGTGTTGTGGTGGGCAGCGCTCTGGTGGAATCCGTTGCCAACGCCCATAAAAACGGGGCCGACGTGTTGGAGGCGACAACATTAATTCGCGATATCCGTCATGCACTTGATGCCATAAGTGGTTAGAATACCTAGCGATTTAAGTTTGCTATCTCAGGAATAACACAGGAAACGTCATGAGCTGGGTCGATAAAATTGTTCCGTCTATTGTGCGGCGGGAAAATCCGGTAGATCGTCGCGACGAAAACGGTCGCGGCAGTGCGATACCGGAAGGTTTGTGGAAGAAATGCGTCAAATGTGACGCGGTTCTTTACCGTCCCGAGCTGGAAGCCAATCTGGATGTCTGCCCGAAGTGCGATCATCATCATCGCATCGGCGCGCGTCGGCGCCTGGATATTTTTCTGGATGAGGAAGGTCGTGAGGAAATCCTGACGCATATCGAGCCCGTTGATCGCCTCAAGTTTAAAGACAAGCGCAAATACAAAGACCGTCTGACGGCGGCCCAGAAATCCACCGGTGAAAAAGATGCGCTGGTGGCTTACAAGGGCACACTGAAGCAACTGCCTCTGGTGGCGGTTGCGTTTGAGTTTAATTTCCACGGTGGCTCCATGGGCTATGCGGTGGGCGAGAAGTTTACGCAAGCTGCCAATGTGGCGTTGGAAGAGCGGGTGCCGCTGGTGTGTTTTTCTGCCTCCGGTGGTGCGCGCATGCAGGAGGCCCTGATCTCCCTGATGCAGATGGCCAAAACCAGCGCGGTCCTGGAGCGCATGAAGCAGGAAGGCATCCCGTATATCTCGTTTATGACGGATCCGATTTACGGCGGTGTGTCGGCTTCGCTGGCTCTGCTGGGCGATATCAATGTTGCCGAGCCAGGTGCGCGCGCCGGTTTCGCCGGACCGAATATCATAGAGCAAACCATTCGCCAGAAATTACCGAAAGGTTTTCAGCGCAGTGAATTCCTGCTTGAGCATGGTGCAATAGACATGATCGTGCACCGCAAGGAAATCCGGGACACGCTGGGACGCCTGCTGGGCAATATGACTTTTTATTCTCAGGAATGACCTCGCTTTCTGACTGGCTGCAACGGCTGGAAACGCTCCACCCGGCGCCAATGGCGCTGGGATTGGAGCGGGTAGCAGAAGTTTTCAAACGCCTTAACCTCGACTTTTCCAATACCCGCGTTATTACCGTTGCGGGTACAAATGGCAAGGGTTCGGTGGTCGAGGTTTTACAAAACCTGCTGCTGGACGCCGGAAAATGCGTCGGCGCCTACACCTCTCCCCATCTACTGCGATATAACGAGCGCGTCAGAATTAATGGTGAGCCGGTCGCTGATGAATCGCTGGTAGCGGCCTTCGAAGCGGTAGAACAACACCGTCAGAATACGCCGTTAACTTATTTCGAATTTGGCACCCTGGCAGCACTGCAAACCTTTGCTGAGGCACAACTGGATTTTTTGGTGCTGGAGATAGGGCTGGGAGGCCGCCTGGACGCGGTCAACATTGTCGATCCAGATCTGTGCGTAATCACCTCGATCGATTTGGATCATCAAGCCTGGTTGGGCGATAACCGCGAAAGTATCGGCGCCGAAAAGGCAGGCATTTTCCGGGCGGGGGTGCCCGTAGTCTGCGGTGATGCGGATCCGCCGGCTAGCCTGCTCAATCGCGCCGCAGAGCTGTCCTGCCCGCTATACCGTATCAATTCCGACTATCGAATCACGGCACTGGAAGGCCTGCACTTTGAAGGTGTGAACCTCCTCGGACATCGGGTGCAGGTTGACTACAGTGACGTGTACACCCTGTTGCCGGGTAATATCGCCACGGCAATACAAGCGAGTCTGCTGCTTGAGGGGGTTGCACTGCGGCAGTGGTCGGCGCTGGGCTCTGCCGTGGTGGGGCGTCAGCAAGGTATCGTTTACGACGATATCGAGATTATTTTTGACGTTTCTCATAACCCGGCTGCCGCGCGGGCATTGGCCAGCCATCTTCAGAAGTTGCCGCCGGTCGAGCGCTGCTGCGCATTGTTTGCCGTAATGGGAGACAAGGCCATAGACGACATTGTTGCGCCAATGGCGCCGGTAATCGACGCCTGGTTTCTTGGCGATCTCACCGGAAATGCGCGGGCCAAGCCAGCGCGAGACCTCGCCCCGTTGCTACATGCGCAGGGGATCTCTATGATCAGCGTCAGTAAAAACATGCGACAGGCATTTGCGCGTGCAGTTTCACTGCTGGAGCCCGGTCATCGTCTGGTCGTGTTCGGTTCAGTGTTTACCGTGGCTGCGATCATGGAAATTATTGCAAAGCGCCAGTCCAGACGCTCGCTGGAAGAGGATATTTAAATGAAGCAACGCCTGGTGGGTGCACTCATCCTGCTCAGTGGTGGTGTCGTCTTATGGTCGCTGCTCTTTACCGGACCTGCGGCCTATAAAGTGAATGAGACCACCCAGATTCCACCTGCGCCAGCGGTCTCCCAGCCTGAACCCATCGCGCCGGTGCGTCCGGCGGCTATCTCCGAGGTGGAAGAACCCGCGCCATTGCCTGAACCGCCCGTACCGGATTTGGTCAGCAAGGCCAATGAGGATACGCCTGAGGCGCCGACTGTTGATGCTACATCTTCGGCGAAACCCGTGGCAAAACCCGAACCAGTTGTTGGCGGCCGAGCCCCAGAGCCCAAGGCCCCTGTAGCGGCCGCACCGACCGCGGCTACCGAGTCGCCGAAAACCAATACCAAACCATCGGCTGCGACCCCAGAAGCCTGGGTGATACAGGTGGCGAGTTTCAGTAACAGTGCCAACGCAGAAAGTTTGCGCAAACGCTTGGCCGCCAAGGGCTACGACGCCTTTGTGAAGTCGGTCAGCACCCCCGGCGGGAAGAGCATGCAGCGGGTATTTGTCGGGCCGGAGCTGAAAAAGTCGCAAGCCGAACGGCACAAAGCGGACATCGAGAAAGCCTTCAGATTAAAAGCCCTGCTCCATGAATACACGCCCTGACGATAATTAAATTGGGCGAAGGCGGCATAGCTTGGTAGAATTCGCGCAAATTCACTAGGGCGATGGCAGTGCTGACTGAATTTTTGTGGGTCGACTGGGCAATTCTCGCTATTTTGGCGGTGTCGTCCATCATCAGTCTGATTCGGGGCTTTGTTAAGGAAGCGCTGTCGCTTGCGTTTTGGGCTGTCGCCTTCGTTGTCACCATGACCTTTCATCCGCAAATGATGGGTTTGCTCGAAAATGCCATTGAAAAAGTCTACATCCGGGAGCTGGTTGCCTACGTCAGCCTGTTTGCCGGTACGCTGGTCATCGGCTCCATTACTACCTACCTGCTCAGTGAATTTGTCAAAAAGACGGGGCTTGGCGGCACGGATCGTCTGCTCGGAATGATTTTTGGTGCAGCTCGCGGTGTGATAATCGTGGTTGCTCTGCTGGTGCTTCTACCGACCCTGTTAACCGATATCGATCAGGATCACTGGTGGCAGGATTCGACACTGATTCCGCATTTTCTTGAGTTAAGGGATTGGTCTGAACAAAGTTTCAATGATGTAAGTGCCTGGATTTCGTCGTTGGCGGCGAATCACCGGGCGTAAGATGAGGTAGCTTCATGTGTGGCATAGTTGGCATCGTCGCCAAGTCTCCCGTCAATCAGGATATCTATGATGCCCTGACCGTTCTTCAACATCGCGGTCAGGATGCGGCCGGGATCGTGACCTGCCACAATGGCAGGTTGAATCAGCGCAAGGCTAATGGCCTCGTGCGCGA
>JBFKXO010000209.1:0-4317 GCA_041638115.1 Litorivivens sp.
ACCTGAGCAGCGCCGTACCCAGTTTACTCAGGAACTGAAGTTCAATGGCAGTGCCTGGGACGAGACCCTCAATTACACCTTTGGCGCTTTTTTTGCGCGCGAAACCCTCGATAACGCGTTTGACGGCACCGACGTAGGTGACAATGGCCTGGTGGCTGTGGGTCCTGATGCCGCGGTGGACCTAGGTATTCCGCTGCCCAATAACGCGGTGTTACCGGTGCAGGCAAATGCCGCCCAAAATGCCGATTACGAGAACAAAACCAGCGCGGTTTTTGCCCAGGCGAGCTGGGATATGACCCACTGGCTGCAGCTCACCCTTGGGGTGCGCTATACCGAGGAAGAGCGCAGCAGCGTGCATACCCAGATCTCGCCGGATTATCAGGAATACGCCAACCGCCTGAACGCCCAGATCGGTAGCAATCCTTTTATCCTGCAGCCTGTGGTGCATTATCAGGACGGCATTTATTCACCCATTTCGCAGCAACAATATTTTGCTTATCAGGCACCGCAAGTGCCGTTGTTGTTTGCTGATCCCCTGGTCGGCGACACCACCTTTTCCGAGGTGACACCAAATCTGACGCTGACCTATCTTGCGGGTGAGGACACCCTCGAAGCGCTGAGGCTGGACAACTTTATCGTCTATGCCACCGTATCCAAGGGTTTTAAATCCGGTGGCCTGGATATTCGCAACACCCAGACATCGGCCAATATTCAGCAATTTGAACCGGAGCTGGTGACCAACAAGGAACTGGGGTTCAAGCTGGACGCGCTGGATAGCCGCTTGCGCTTTAACGTGGCCGTATTCCAGATGGACTACACCGACCTGCAGGTGGCGCTATATGAGCGCGGTGCCACTGCCACAGAAGTTATCCAGTTTACCGGCAACGCCGGTGAAGCGGTGGTGGATGGTTTTGAACTGGAGCTGACCGCCCTGATCGGTGACTTCACCATCAATGCCAATGCCGGCTACACCGATGGCGATCTCGTGGAATACAGTCTGGGCACCAATACCGCGGATGGTTTTGCCATTCTTGATCGCAGTGGAGAGCCCTTTCCCCAGGTACCGCAAAATGTTCGTGGGCTGGTGCTGCGCTACGATTGGTACACTGACCTCGGCGTGATTTCGCCGCAGCTGCAGTACTACTATTCCGACGAAATTTTCATCGGCACGGATTATTTGAGTGGTGAATACGAAAGCTCAATCATCAGCCAGTATGAGCTTTACAACGCGCGTCTGGCCTGGGAGGTTAACGAGCAGTTTGGCGTTACCGCCTTTGTCGACAATCTGAAAAACACGCCATATTTCGTTGGCGGTATCGCCGTGACCAGCGTGATTGGTGTTGCCAATCGCGTGCCGGGCACACCACGCCAGGCCGGTGTTGAATTCAGCTACCGCTTCTAGGCGATGATCCGTCAATCACAGATTTAAGGCAGTTCGACATGAAGTTTTTCAAAATTCTTGTGGGTTTGGCGCTTGTGCTGGTGAGTGTGCTGATCGTGCGGACGCTTGCGTTTAAACCCGATTTGCCACCGTTAGCAGAGATCGTTGATCTGGGGCAGTGGGACGAACAGCGTCTCGCCGAAGGGTTAGCGCAGTCGCTGCGCTACCCCAGCGTTTCCACGGGTGACTACGACGCGTTCGACTACGCGCCGTTTCTGGAGTTGCAGGACTATTTAAAACGTCGCTTTCCAAAAACTTTCGCCAGTATTCCCTATCAAACCTTTGATCAGGTTGGGTTGTTGTTTCGCTGGCAGGGGCAGGATGAGAGCGCCAATCCGATTTTGCTGATGGCGCATCAGGATGTTGTTCCCGTTTTGCCGGGCACCGAAGAGCAATGGAGCTACCCACCCTTTGGCGGTGTGATTGCTGAGGGCTATATCTGGGGTCGCGGCGCCCTGGATGACAAGGTCGGTGTGGTCGGTTTGTTGGAAGCGGTAGAGCGCCATTTAACTGAAGGATTTGTGCCGCCGCGAACGATCTACTTGGCTTTCGGTCACGACGAAGAAGTGGGTGGGAAAAAGGGCGCTGTGGCATTTGCCAATCACCTGAAGGAACAGGGGGTGACCCTGGACTTTCTGCTCGACGAGGGCGGCGCCATAGCCAAAAACATGGTGCCTGGCATTAGCCAGCGTGTTGCCCTTATCGGGCCGGGTGAGAAAGGGTATATCAGCCTGCGCCTGAGCGCGCGCGGTACCGGAGGGCATTCTTCCATGCCGCCGTTGCAAACCGCTGCCGGCGCAATTGGTCGCGCGGTACACCGACTGGAGAGCAACCCTTTTCCGGCAGATCTTTCATACACCGTAGAATTTATGCGTTACCTCGGTGATGCCCAGCCTTTCTATCAGCGCTTGCTGTTTGCCAACACCTGGCTGTTTGGGCCACTCGCGGACGCTATTCTCAGTGAGATGCCCGCGATTAATGCCGGTATTCGCACTACCACGGCTGTCACCATGTTGCAGGGCAGCGTACGCGACAACGTGCTCCCCATTAAAGCGTCAGCGGTGGTGAATTTCCGGATACTGCCCGGCGATACTACGGAAAGTGTGATTGAGCGAGTCAAGAAAATCATCGATGACGAAGCGATCAGCGTTGAGCCCTATGACGGATTCGGCAGCAACCCCTCGCCAGTGGCCGATACCGACAGTGCCGGCTTTCGCGTGCTGAGCGAAGTCATTCGGCAAGTTAGCCCGGATACGATTGTTGCCCCACGCCTGGTGGTTGGTGCCACTGATGCACGACATTTTAATGAAATATCCCGCAACAGCTTTCGCTTTATTGGCATGGAGCTTGGGCCGGAGGAGCTCGACGGGATTCACGGCACCAATGAACGACTCTCAGTAGAAAGCTATACCGAAGCGGTAAAAATGTACTACGCCCTGATCGGTCGGGCCGGCGAGTTATAACTTACGAAGCGAGCACTTGGCTGCTGGTTGGCACTTGGTCGATTCGCAGATTGAAGCGCATGTAGAACACTGTCATCAGTGGGCTGATCAGGTTGAAAAAGCAGAACGGCAGATAACTCAGCGTGCCCACCGATAATACGGTTGCGTGATAGGCACCGCATGTATTCCACGGCACCAGTACTGAGGTGACGGTGCCGCTGTCTTCCAGGGTTCGGCTCAGGTTTCTTGGGGCAAGGCCCTGTTCGGCATAAAGGTGCGGATACATACGGCCTGCTATCAGCAGGGTCAGGTATTGTTCAGAGGCGGTCAGGTTCAATATCCCGCAGCTGCCGCTGGTGGTCGCGACCAGTGACGTAGGGCCGCGCACCAGGGTATTTAACGCTGCGACAATTCTTCCCAGGCAGCCTGAGGCTTCCATCAACCCGCCAAACACTACCGCACACAAAATCAGCCAGATGGTATTAAGCATACCCGCCATGCCGGAGGTAGAGAGCAGGTCGTCAGTAAAGGGATGACCGGTGGCGATTTGGGTGGCGCCAGCGATTGGTAATAACGTGCCGCGATAGAGTCCGGTCAAATCCGTAGAGCCACCAATCTGGTGTACCAGCTCCGGTTGCACCAGCAGGGCGCAAACGGAGCCCGCCAGCGTTGCCAGCAGCATCAGCGGTAGGGCGGGAACTTTGCGAATAATCAGTACAATCAACAGCAGCGGAATGAGCAGCAACCAGCCGCTTACAGTGACGCTCTGGCGAATCGCCGCGATCATTTCCTCAGACTGACCGAGCTGGCCATCAGCGGCATGCAGCAACCCCAAGCCCAAGAATATGGTCAGTGCGATAGCAAAAGAGGGAACGGTTGTTAGCGCGAGATAGCGAACATGATGGAAGAGGTCAACGCCACACACGCCGGAGGCGAGGTTTGTGGTATCCGACAGCGGGGACAGTTTATCCCCAAAATAGGCACCGGATATGACCGCCCCGGCAGTCATCGGGAGGCTCATGCCCAGGCCTTCACCAGTGGCCATCATCGCGACACCGATGGTTGCAGCGGTTGTCCACGAGCTGCCAACCGCTGTCGACACAATGGCGCACACCACAGCCGCCGCGGCGTAAAACCAGGAAGGGTCTGCCAGCTTCAATGCATAGACGATGATCGTCGGCACAATGCCGCTCACCATCCAGGTGCTCGCCATCGCGCCAATGAGCAACAACATCAAGATGGGCGTCAGGGTGACATGGACGACTTGTAGCATACCGTCCTGAAGCTGCTTCCAGCGGTGTCCCTGAGATAAGCCAATGAGGGCTGCGATGGCCCCAGCGATCAGCAGCGCAAACTGATTGGGGCCTTCGACTGCGCTGTCGCCAAAAACGACGACATTAATACCCAGTAAAGCCAGCAACAGTGCAAGAGGTA
>JBFKXO010000210.1:0-4310 GCA_041638115.1 Litorivivens sp.
GGTAAATCTGGCAGCAGCCAATATTGCCGCCGGTTTTGAGGATTGCCTCATCGCCGGCGGTGCCGAGATGATGTCGACCTATGGCAACGGTAACAACATGCCGATGTTTATGGACAACGGCAACCTGGTATTGCGTGAAATGCATCCTCAACCCCAGCAAGGGGTTTGCGCCGATGCCATTGCCACATTGGAAGGCATTTCACGGGACGCGCTGGATGAGCTGGCCGCGACCAGTCAGGCCAACGCCGCCAACGCCATTGAGAAGGGCTATTTCAACAAGAGTCTCGTTCCCGTGTATCACGACGATGGCACATTGGCGCTGGATCGCGAGGAGTACCCCCGCCCCGGCACCACCGTTGAGGTGCTGGCTGGCCTGAAGCCGGCTTTTGAAGGGCTGGCCAACCACCCCCTCGACGAAGCTGGTACCACGTACGCCAGTCTGATTCACAAGGTCTACCCGGATCTGAAAATCAATCACGTTCACCACGGAGGCAATTCCTCGGGCGTGGTCGACGGCGCTGCGGCTCTACTAATGACGTCACCCGGCTATGCGAAAAAGCACGGCCTGAAACCCCGCGCCAAAGTGGTTGCCATAGCCAATATGGGCGACTCTCCTACCCTGATGCTGAATGCACCGGTGCCGGCCACCAAAAAGGTATTGGCCAAGGCCGGTTTGACGCTGGACGATATCGATCTGTTTGAAATCAACGAGGCGTTTGCTGTGGTCGCGGAGAAATATATCCGGGACCTGAATCTGGATCGCAGCAAGGTCAACGTCAACGGCGGATCGATTGCGTTGGGCCACCCCATCGGTGCCACGGGTTCCCTGCTGATTGGGACGATTCTGGATGAACTGGAGCGCCGTGATCTGAAGCGCGGTCTGGTGACGATGTGTGCGGCGGGGGGCATGGCACCAGCCATTATCATCGAGCGCATGTAAGCGCTTTACCCATCGAGAGCGGGCCAAGCCCGCTCTGAAGCAATCCTTGCGAACTAGCGGTTAGGGGTATCCTGAATAATCCGCTGCCCCAGATCCACAATCTCGCGGCGCAGCCAGATATGACCGGGGTCATGCTGCAGCAGCGGGCTCCAGGCAATCTTCAACTCAATCGGAATAATCATGAAAGGCGGCTTGCGAATCGCCAGACGGCTGTCTTCTGCGTGCAGTCGCGCCACCTGCGTGGGCAATGTCGCAATCAGATCGGGCTGACCAGCCAACAGTGCCGCAACCTGATAGTGACGGGTAAACAGGCGAATGCGGCGGGTATGGCCGGATTCTGCCAGCGCTTCGTCCACCCAGCCCAGGCGCTGGGGGTCTTTGGTATTCATGCCCCGGCCCACGCCCATGCCGGTCTTGCTCACCCAGATATGGCTGGCCTGCAGGTAGGCGTCGAGATCGAAATTTTCCAGCACCGGGTTATTGGCGCTCATCAGGCAGGAAAAGCTGTCTCGCCATACGGTCGCCTGATGGAAGGACTGGGGCAGCTGATCGAAACGGTTGATCGCCATATCGATCTTGCCCTGCTCCAGATCCTGAAAGGAAACGTCGGAGGGGGTCAGAATATCGAGGGTAATTTCTGGCGCTTCATCGCGCAGTTTATTCAGCAGCGGCGCTAGAAGCGTGGATTCGGCATAGTCCGTCGCCATAATCCGGAATACCCGGGAACTGGATTTGGCATCAAACTCCGCCACTGGCAGCACGGCTTTTTCGACCGAGGCGAGGATGCCGCGAACCTGCGGCTGCAGTTCATTGGCGCGCTCGGTCGGCGTCATGCCTTCACTGGTACGCACCAGCAAAGGGTCACCGAACAGCTCCCGCAGTCGACGCAGACCATTACTCAATGCCGGTTGGGTAATGCCCAGTTGCTCAGCGGCGCGGGTGACGTTCTTTTCGCGCAGCAGCACATCCAGATACACCAGCAAATTGAGGTCAACGCGGGATAAATTCATAAGATTAATGCCTCGATGATGCTAATAATTATGGAAAATCATTAAACCAGAAGCGTCATACAATGGAAATAATGGAAAAAGTAAAAAAAAAGCCCGGCAAATAGCCGGGCAAGCCTCACACTGACAGGTATGAAGTCGGTTGAGCCGAGCGCCCTGATGCTTTAGATCAGGCGCGCTTGGCTTTCAATTCGCGGCGTCGGGCGTGCAGAACCGGCTCGGTGTAACCGTTCGGTTGCTCAGTGCCCTTGAACACCAGATCACAGGCCGCCTGGAAGGCAACGTTGTCATCAAAGTTCGGCGCCATGTTCACGTATTCGGGATCGTTGGCATTCTGACGATCCACTACTTCGGCCATGCGCTTCAGGGTTTCCATCACCTGCTCTTCAGAGCAGACGCCGTGGCGCAGCCAGTTGGCAATGTGCTGAGACGAAATTCGCAGCGTGGCGCGGTCTTCCATCAGGCCCACATCGTTGATGTCGGGGACTTTGGAGCAGCCGACACCCGCATCAATCCAGCGCACAACGTAACCCAGAATACCTTGGGCGTTGTTGTCCAGTTCGTTCTGGATTTCTTCGGCAGACCAGTTGGTGTCCTTGGCCACCGGAATCGTCAGGATGTCTTCCAGTGCAGCGCGCTGACGCTCAGCCAGTTGCTTCTGCACATCAGCCACACTTACCTCGTGGTAGTGCATCACGTGCAGAGTGGCAGCCGTCGGTGACGGAACCCAGGCACAGTTGGCGCCGGCTTTCGGGTGACCGATTTTGGCGTCCATCATTTGCGCCATTTCGTCCGGCATGGCCCACATGCCTTTACCGATCTGCGCCTTGCCAGACAAGCCACACTCCAGACCAATATCCACGTTCCAGTCTTCGTAGGCCTTGATCCAGGCCTGCTGCTTCATGTCGGCCTTACGCACAAAAGGACCCGCTTCCATGCTGGTATGAATTTCATCACCGGTGCGGTCCAGGAAGCCGGTGTTGATAAAGATGACGCGCTCTTTGGCCATCGCAATACAGGCTTTCAGGTTAACCGTGGTGCGGCGCTCTTCATCCATAATGCCGATTTTCAGGGTATTGCGGGTCAGGCCCAGCGCATCTTCGATTCGATCAAACAGCTCACAGGCAAAAGCGACTTCATCCGGGCCGTGCATTTTCGGCTTAACGATATACACACTGCCTTCGCGGGAGTTACACAGCTTGCCGGTACGCTTAAGATCGTGCATCGAGGCCAGTGCGGTGACCATGCCGTCCATAATCCCTTCCGGCACTTCGTTGCCGTCCGCATCCAGAATGGCTTCGTTGGTCATCAGGTGACCCACGTTGCGCACCAACAGCAAGCTGCGACCGTGCAGGGTCAGCTTGCTGCCGTCTTTGGCTGTAAATTCACGGTCTTCAACCAGGCGACGGGTAATGGTTTTCCCGCCTTTTTCCAGCGACTCTTCCAGTGTGCCCTTCATCAGGCCCAGCCAGTTGCTGTAAACCACAGCCTTGTCTTCGGCATCTACCGCTGCAACCGAGTCTTCGCAGTCCTGAATGGTGGTCAGGGCCGCTTCCAATACCACGTCTTTCACATTGGCTGCATCGGTTTTGCCAATGGGGTGCTCGGCGTCGATCTGAATATCGATATGTAGACCATTGTTGATCAGCAAGATATTGGTCGGCTTGGCGGTATCGCCAGCGTAGCCCACAAACTGATCGGCGTTTTTCAGACCTTGAGTGCTGCCATCTTTCAGAGCGACCTGCAGTGCACCATCTACCACAGCGTAACCGGTCGCATCGGCATGAGAGCCAGCTGCCAGCGGCGTATGGGTATCGAGGAATTTACGAGCGTAAGCAATAACTTTGTTACCGCGAACGGGGTTGTAGCCTTTGCCTTTATCTGCACCGTTATCTTCAGGAATCACGTCGGTGCCGTAGAGCGCGTCATACAGGCTGCCCCAGCGTGCGTTGGCCGCGTTCAATGCGTAACGGGCATTCATCACCGGCACCACCAGCTGGGGGCCAGCCAGGGTAGCGATTTCCGAATCTACGTTAGAGGTCGTGACTTCAACATTGGCTGGCTCGGGCAGCAGGTAGCCGAGATCTTCGAGGAAGGTGCGGTACTTGCCAGCGTCGAAATCGGGGTTGTCACGGTGCCAGCTGTCGATGGTCGCCTGCATTTCATCGCGAGCCGCCAACAGACGCTTGTTTTTGGGGGCCAGATCCTTGAGGATTGCCGCAAATTGCGACCAGAAGTGATCAGGCTCGATTCCGGTGCCCGGTGCAATTTCTTCGTTGACCAGGCGATACAGCACCTCTGCAATTTGCAGCCCGCTGTGTTCGATACGCTTGGTAGGTGATGAAGACATGCTTGCTCCTTAA
>JBFKXO010000211.1:0-4257 GCA_041638115.1 Litorivivens sp.
ACCTTGGCGGGGTTGGACAGGCGATCCATCATGTGGGTGATGCCGCCGTGCTTCAGGCCTTCGGTGATGGTCTCCCAGCCGTACTGAATCAGTTTGGAGGCGTAACCGGGGTCGATGCCTTCTTCTACCATTTTGTCGAAGCACAGGATGGAGCCAGTCTGCAGCATGCCGCAGAGGATGGTCTGCTCGCCCATCAGGTCGGATTTCACTTCTGCGATCGGTGAGGATTCCAGAACACCCGCGCGGTCGCCGCCGGTGCCGCTGGCCAGCGCCTTGGCGATTTCCAGGCCGTTGCCATTGGGGTCGTTCTCGCGGTGAACCGCGATCAGAGTGGGTACACCAAAGCCGCGCTTGTACTCTTCGCGCACTTCAGTGCCGGGGCATTTCGGGCACATCATCACCACGGTGATGTCCTTGCGGATCTGCATGCCTTCTTCAACCAGGTTGAAGCCGTGAGCGTAATCCAGGCAGGCGCCTTCTTTCATCAGCGGCATGACAGCGTTCACCACCGCAGTGTGCTGCTTGTCCGGGGTCAGGTTCATGACCACGTCGGCGGTGGGGATCAGCTCTTCATAGGTGCCAACGGTAAAGCCGTTGTCGTTGGCGTTCTGCCAGCTCTTGCGCTTCTCGGCAATGGCTTCGGCGCGCAGGGCGTAGGACACGTCCAGACCGGAATCGCGCAGGTTCAGACCCTGGTTCAGACCTTGTGAACCACAGCCGACGATAACGATTTTCTTGCCTTTCAGGATATCGCAGCCGTTGGCGAATTCGCTGCGGTCCATAAAGCGGCACTTGCCGAGTTCCTGCAGCTGTACGCGCAGGGGCAGGGTGTTGAAGTAGTTCTGACCCATGAGATAGCCCTCTGTTGATCAATGTGGTTAAAAACTGGGCGGCCACCTTAGCAGTCTTCGCATGTTGCGTAAAATGATATATTGGCTATATTGTGTTGCGCAAACAGCAACATTGATGCGTGCCCTTCGCGATGAATACCAGAGAGCTTGAGGTGTTTAGTCACCTCGCCAAAACCCTTCACTTTGCAAAAACCGGTGAAGCCATGCATCTGAGTGCTTCGGCGATCAGTCGTACCGTGCAGCGTTTGGAGGAGGAGCTCGGTGTCGCGCTATTTGTGCGTGATAATCGACGTGTAGTGCTCACGGCCGCTGGCCGCGAGGTATTGCAGTACGCAGAGCAGGCCCTCGCCAACTGGAATGGGCTGCTGGCAAGGCTTAACCAGTCGGGGCGAGTGCTGAGCGGCGAGTTGAGTGTCTATTGTTCTGTGACGGCAGCCTACGCAGTTTTGGGGCCATTGCTGGAGATTTTCAGAAACCGCTATCCCCGAATTGAGCTCAAACTACATACTGGCGATCAGGCGGATTCGCTGGAGCGGGTTGCTGCCGGTGAGGAAGATATCGCGATCACGGCCCGTCCGGAGCAGCTGCACCAGCGTCTGGCTTTTCAGGTGCTGACCCACTCGCCACTGCGATTGATCGCCCCAAGGGTTCCGTGCGCGGTGTCGGCCCTGGTGGATCAGCCGGAGCTGCCCTGGGATCAGCTCCCGGTCATCATGTCGGAGCGCGGTGTGGCTCGGGTAGAGTTGGAGCGTTGGTTTCGCTTGCATGGCGTGCGTCCTACGATCTATGCGCAGGTGAGCGGTCACGAGGCTATCGCCAGTATGGTGGCTTTGGGGCTGGGCGTGGGCGTGGTGCCGGAGTTGGTGCTTGCTAACAGTCCGGTGGCCGATAAATTGCGGGTGTTACCCTTGGCAGATGAAATGAAGCCGTTGGCGGTCGGGGTGTGTGCGTTGAAGCATCGGCTCGATAATCCGCTAATCAATGCTTTTTGGCAGGTAGCCGCGTCGGTTTCGTGATGTTGCTACAATGAGGTGTTTAGCGAGTGGCGGTATTTGCTATGCTGCGCCCCTATCTTTAATAGGTTGTCTGGAGTAGGTCGTGTCTGACGTTGGAAAAGAAGAGGTTTCAAGCAGCAGTGCTACGCGTGCGGAATCGTTGCTACTGATCGACGATCACGAGGAGGAAGTCTCGATCAACGGGCAGAAAGTGCGGCGACGCGGTATCTATCTTTTGCCCAACCTCTTTACAACGGCGGCGCTGTTTGCTGGCTTCTATGCCATTGTCTCCGGTATGCGCGGGCAGTTTGAAACGGCCGCGATCGCGATTTTTGTGGCCGGGGTGCTCGATGGGATGGATGGCCGCGTGGCGCGCCTGACCAATACCCAGAGCAAATTCGGCGAGCAGTACGATTCACTGGCGGATATGGTGTCCTTTGGTGTGGCGCCGGCCCTGGTGATGTTTAGCTGGTCGCTGGGCAGCTTTGGCAAGCTGGGCTGGGCGGCGACATTTATCTATATTGCCTGCGCTGCCCTGCGTTTGGCGCGCTTTAATACGCAGATTTCCACCAGTGACAAGAATTACTTTACGGGGCTGGCCAGCCCTGCTGCGGCTGCGGTGATAGCCGGCACGATCTGGGTGTGTGCGGATGAGGGCTTGTTTGGTGGTGAAGTTTCGTCGGTGATGTCCTTTTTCAGTGCCGTTCTGACCGCGCTGATTGGCTTCCTGATGATCGTCAACATTCGCTACAACAGCTTTAAGGGTATTGATCTGCGCGGTAGGGTGCCCTTTGTGGTGATAATCCTGATTGTGCTTGGTTTTGGTTTGGTTTCGGTTGATCCGCCGCGTATTTTGTTGGCAATTGCCCTGATTTACGCGATCTCTGGTCCGGTCATGGCCGTCTACCGTAGAACGAAATCAGGCTGATCGAGGGAGCATTTCGGCAGTCTGTCGGTCAAAACACGCAAGTCTCGGAGACTGACATGCTGATTAAGCGAGCGGCAGATATTCCTGCCTCAGACATTACCCCGGAACACATTTACCTCAAGCGCCGGCAGTTGATGGCTGGCGTGGGGCTGGCCGCGTTGTCGGGTATGCTGCCCGGATCCCTTCGTGCCGATGACGGGCTTGCGCCTCTCCAGGCTCAATCGGCAACGCTAGCGATGCAAGGGCGGGGCTTTTATACTCCCGAAGACAAAACCCCGTTTGACGATGTGGCGCGGTATAACAATTTCTATGAGTTTGGTACCGACAAAGGCGACCCTGCGCGCTATGCCAGCGCCCTGACGGTTGACCCCTGGTCGGTCGCTATCGAAGGCGAGGTGGCCAAGCCCGGCACCTATGGGTTGGAAGATCTCCTGAAAGGCATTGATCTGGAGGAGAGAATCTATCGCCTGCGCTGCGTTGAGGCCTGGTCGATGGTCATTCCGTGGATCGGTATTCCCCTGCACAAACTATTGGCAAAAAGCGAGCCCACCAGTAAGGCCAAATACGTCGAGTTCACCACTTTGTATCGTCCCGCTGAAATGCGCGGCCAACGCTCGCGCTTCAGTGCCATCGACTGGCCCTATGTCGAAGGTTTGCGTATGGATGAGGCAATGAATCCGCTCACGCTGATGGCGACCGGGCTCTACGGCCGCGAGCTTCCCAAGCAGAACGGCGCCCCGCTTCGGCTGGTCGTGCCCTGGAAGTACGGCTTCAAAAGTATCAAATCCATCGTCAAAATCCGGCTGACCGAAAAGCAGCCTGCAACCACCTGGCAGCAGCTCGCGCCGCAGGAATATGGATTCTACGCCAATGTAAATCCGCAGGTGGATCATCCGCGTTGGAGTCAAAAATACGAGCGCCGTCTGCCAAGTAGTCTGTTCAGCCCTAATCGCATCAAAACCCAGATGTTTAACGGCTACAGTGAGCAGGTGGCCCATCTTTACAAGGGCATGAACCTGAAACGCTACTACTAATGGTTAAGGGCTGATGAGCTGGCGCAAGTCGCTGTTGTTTCTCGGTTCTCTCCTGCCCTTGGCCTGGTTGCTGGCGCAGGCAGCCGGTGGTGCGCTCGGTCCGGACCCGGCCAAGGCGCTGGTATTGTTTACCGGTAGTTGTGCGCTGAACTTCCTGTTGCTTACTCTGAGTGTTTCGCCGCTGCGGCAGTGGCTAAAGATGCCGGCGCTAATCCGCTACCGGCGCATGCTCGGCTTATTCTGTTTTTTCTATGCGACCTTGCATGTTCTCTGTGTCGGTACCTATATTGTAGGTTGGGATCTGGTGATTCTTCAGGAGGAGCTTCGCGAGCGTCCTTATATGCTGGTCGGTTTTCTGGCCTGGCTAACACTGGTTCCTCTGGCGCTCACCTCCAATCGTTTTTCCGTTCGAAAGCTTGGCTTGCGGTGGCGCCTTTTGCATCGCCTGG
>JBFKXO010000212.1:0-4162 GCA_041638115.1 Litorivivens sp.
AGTTATCGGCAAAGGCCTGGACGTATCTGACAACGGCGTGGACAACCAGCAGCTGATCGCGATCAACTCAGCGCTGCGTAACCACCCGGTAGAAGTTATCGGCCGCAAACTGCGCGGCTACATGACTGCCATGAAGAAGATCGTTTAACCACAAGCATCTTCGGCAAACCAGAGGGGCCTCACAAGGGCCCCTTTTTTTGTTTCTGAGCATCGAGACAATCGCCGCACGATTTCCGGCCTACCAGAGCCGCAAAAACGACCTCAACGTGACGAAGTTCTCGCCGCGATCCACTAAAACGTAAACGACCAATTCACAACGTGTTGCCACGCTGCAACAACCTCAACAAACCCGGCGACTCTTGTGATTTCTTACCCACCTCAAGCGTTTTCGCCAATCAGACCACGTGCTACCAATACCGTTAGATGATTTAAACGGAGTAGAGCACGTTTATGGAAAAGGTCTGTTTTCGCATCGTGTTAACGGCTGTCCTGGTGGTTCTGACCACCGCATGCAATGGCGGTGGCAGCTCGTCTGATGGGGCGACTTCACCGCAATCTGCCACTCAGGAGCCGAGTCGCGACAATAGCAGCACCGACAATACCGCTGACGGCTCTAATTCCGCTGACGGCTCCAATTCCGCTGGTGGCTCCAGCAATGACCCGGCGAACGATGGCAGCGCCGGAGACATGGCGCAACCGAAAGCAGGCCCGCTACCCTACGGCACCAGCCGGGATCGACTGACCATCAATATTGATGGAAGCTACCGCCCGTTTCGTATCAAAGGTATGACACTGGGCGCCGGTCTTCCGGGCGCCGAAGCCGGCCAGCTCAATGCCAACCGTGCACAGTACGCACGCTGGCTAAAACTGATCAGCGACAGCGGTTTCAATACAATCCGTGTTTACCACCTGCATTTTCCCGCTTTTTACGAAGCACTGAACGAACACAACCTGACTAACCCTCAGTCTCCCCTCTACCTTTTGCAAGGGGTACTGTTCCCGGAAAATGCGCAGGGCAGTGCGGATCTTTATGAACTGTCGCCAGAATTTGAACGACGACTGCTTGTCACTGTCGACTGCCTTCACGGCAATTGCAGCGTTGATCCCAGCGCCGACCTAGAAGCCAGCGGAAATTTCACCACCGATGTATCGCGCTGGACACTGGGCTGGATCATAGGACGCGAGGTCTACCCCAACGAAATAGAAACCACCAACACGGCACACCCTGCAGATAACAGTTTTTTTGGGGAGGCCTTCCGTGTACGCGCCGGAAACGCCGTCGAAGTCTGGTTTGCCCGGCATCTCGACCGCCTGGTGCGCTATGAACGCGACACCTATGGCAGCCAGCGCCCGGTAAGCGTACTGACATGGCCAACCCTCGACCCTATGACCCACCAAACCGAAAGCCAACAGCGTAGCGATCAAGACCGCACCACCTTCAACCCCTCGCTGATTGAAGTCGTCGATGCCCCGGCGGGGCAGTTTGCTACCTACCACGCCTACCCGTACTACCCAAACTTTATTGTCGACGACCCCGAGTACCGACAGTTTAGCGATGCCGAAGGACCCAACTCCTACCTTGGGTATTTGACCGCCTTGCGCGCCGCGCATCCAGAAATGCCCGTGTTTATTGGCGAAACCGGTGTCCCCAGCAGTTGGGGTAATGCGCACTTTGGCTACGCGGGAATGAATCACGGTGGCCATACTGAGCTTGAACAAGGACAGGTGAACGCGAGAATCATGCGCACCGTGGAAAGTGTCGATCTGGCTGGCGCGGCTTTTTTTGGTTGGATGGACGAATGGTGGAAGCGCACCTGGATCACCGACTACTTTGATCATCCGGCTCAAAGTCGTGCCAACTGGCACAATGTCACGACCCCGGAACAGAACTTCGGGCTGCTCGCCTTTGACCCACCGCCACCTGATTTCAGCCAATTCGCTACCGTGTCTGGCCAACCGCCGATCACCAGCTTGCGCGCCGCGGCAGGCAATGCATTTTTTCACCTGCTACTGGAGTTCGAACGGCCACTGAGAAACGCCGACGAAATCGTGATCGGCTTCGATACCTACCGCGATGATCTCGGAGAAACACGCCTTCCCGACGACACGACCACCCAGAACCGCAATGAGTTTGCGCTGATCATCAGACCGGGTGACCCGGTCGCCCGATACCACGTGACTCAAGCCTACGATCTCTTTGGTCGACGTTTTAATACATCGCAGCCCGAGCAACGCTATCGCTCAACCGCTAGCAATGGTGCGCCTTGGAATCTGATGCGCTGGCAGAACAGCGGTGCGCGTAGCTCCGACAGCGGCGACTTTTCTGCACCCGCCACCGTTCATAACATCGGTGAGCTGGCAGCAGTTCAAAGCGAACCCAATAGCAGCAGCCACTGGGCGGTGCGCATTGCTGAGCAAACTATGGAGGTTCGCATCCCCTGGACGCTGCTATACTTTGTCGACCCCACGCAGCATCAGGTGGTTCACGACGATGCCAACAACCCGGTTGGCCCGCTCAACACCCAAACCAGCGAGGGTATCGCGCTCAGTGTTGCCAGTAATGGTGCGCTCCTGTTTGAGACAGAGCGATTTCTATGGCAACGCTGGAATACAGCGCCGCCGACACAAGAGCGCCTGAAAGCCGGCGCCGAGACCTTCGCCAACACATTACGCACGCTGTCAAACTGGCCCGCTGAATAAAGGGAGTTGCGTCCAACATTTGCGATCACGTAATCTGCCCGCCTCACCATTAAAAGAGGATGAGCTATGTACAGCCACGTAATGCTCGGCGCCAACGATATCGAAGCTTCCCGCAAATTCTACGACGCGGTACTTGGCGCGCTGGGCCACAAACCCGGCTTCAAGGACGAACGCGGTCGCTACTTTTATATCACTGATACCGGCATCTTTATGCTAACCACACCCATCAATGGCGAACCCGCCACCGCCGGCAACGGATCCACCATCGGCTTTGCTGCGAAATCGCCGGAAGAAGCCGACGCCTGGCACGCAGCTGGCCTCGCCAATGGCGGCACCGCGATAGAGGATCCGCCCGGTATCCGCGAAGGCGGCGGTATGAAGCTTTATCTCGCTTACTTGCGCGACCCTTCCGGCAACAAAATCTGCGCGCTGCACCGGGTAACCGAATAAGCAACGAATTCTATTGTCTGCTGATTTAATCAGCCCTATGATGCGCCACCGGTGGCACCCCGCCACCGCCTGCCGGAGGGTGGCGCCATGTCGTTTTCCAATTCACGTCTTTCCGTACTAAACCTTGGCGACCAGTTCCGAATCGCCGACCTTGAAGCCGATATTCTCGAGTACTATCAGGCCACACGCTTTCGCGACGCCTACCAGATTCCAGCCAAAAGCGGCGAAGCCTGGCTGTTCAGTTATGGCGTGGCCGTGTTCTGGGGTTGCGAGGACAGCGAACAGCAAGACATTATCAAACGGGTCTCTCCTCACCTGGAAGACCAGGCAACAAAGCGTGCCTATGACCATTTCAACTTCAAGCTGGGTATTGGCGAAAACAGCATTCACGCCGACACCTTTTCGCTGGCAGGGGACGAAGCATTACAGCGTTTAGCGGTTTCCCACGCGCTGGCGCAATCGATTCAGTTAGATGTATTTGAAAATCTGGCGGAAGAGAATATCCGCTCCACCGCCGACATCCCCAAATCGCTGGCCAAAACCGGACGCATGCCGCTGGGCCGAAAGGCCATCGCCAAAATCCGCGGCCACCTGTTTGCGACCAAAAGCGACATCATTCTGCACTACGGCCTGCTGGATACCCCCGAGTTTTTCTGGGAATACCCGGCACTGGAGGGCTTATATAACCAGGCTGCGCGCTATCTGGATATTCGCTCGCGCGTGGATGTGCTGTCGAAAAAGCTTGAGACCATCCACGAACTGCTGGAAATGCTGGCCGATGAACAGAACCATCGGCACAGCGCGTTTTTGGAGTGGATTATTATTCTGCTGATAGCGTTCGAGATTGTGATGCTTGGCTTCGAGTAAGCACAAGCATCGGGAGATTGCGTCGTCGTTGCTCTCCTCAATGAAAGGGACTCCTCTCCTCCCGATGCCTCATAGGGCAGAATGGAGGTTCGAGTATCCAAAAGAAGGAGAGGAGTCATGAGCAAGCATACGGTAATTGGGATCG
>JBFKXO010000213.1:0-4140 GCA_041638115.1 Litorivivens sp.
CGAGGATACGCTGACATTCGGCAATATAGGGAGACAGCGACAGGTCGTCGCCCGCCCCCAGAGGGATAATGCAGAAGTCTACAATCACTCGCACGTCATAATCTCTGTGACATGTCACAAAAGAGCTTACATATCAATTGCTAAACCTACTATACTGCCAGATAAAATCAAGTTTCGGAGCCAAATGTGAGTCAGTCCGTCGTCTTTACCTTTATCGGTCGCGATCAACCCGGCCTGGTTGAAAAGCTTTCGACAACGGTTGCGGATCACGGTGGCAACTGGCTCGAAAGCCGGATGAGTCAACTTTCTGGTCAATTTGCCGGGGTTGTCCGCGTTGCTGTCGCCCCGGAGCGTATGGATGCCCTGTGTGAGGCTCTGACTGCGCTGGACTCGCAGGGACTGAAAATTATCTGCCAGCCCAGCGACGCGGATAGTGCCACAGAATCGGAAATCTTTCTCCATATTATCGGCAACGACCGCCCCGGCATTGTTCGAGAGGTATCTCGCGCCCTGGCCATGCAGCAGATAAACGTGGTCGATATGCATACCGAAATCACCTCGGCACCGATGACGGGCGATCCGCTGTTTGAGGCTAGCGCCGAAATTCAGGTGCCCGGCCATTTCGATCTGGATGCGTTGGAGGACACGCTGGACGCTATCGGCGAGCAACTCAGTGTCGAGATCGACCTGAAACGCCCCTGAAAGCCTCGGATTACCACGCCTTAATGGCGATGACAGCGCTATTTGCGTATAGTTGCGGCTCCTAAAAAACGCTGTATTTCGATCACTTACGCAGCGTAACCACACCACAAACCGTGCCCGAAACTACGCTATAAGAGCCATGTCCAAATCCAAACTGCTCAAGATTCTGCTGCCGCTTATCGTACTCGCCGCCGGCTATGGCGTGTTTCAATATCAGGTGAGCAACCCGCCACTCATCAATAAGAAACCGGTTGAGCCCCACTACCCCACGATCGAGGTGATTAGCGTCCACCCCAAGCCCACTGAGGTCGAAGTGTATTCACAGGGCACTGTCAGACCTCGCAGCGAAACCGCCCTTAAGCCGGAAGTCTCGGGAAAAGTCGTCTGGATCTCCCCGCAATTGGTCAACGGCGGCCTGTTTGCAAAGGACGAACGCCTGCTGGTGATCGACGATACTGACTATCGTTCAGCGCTCGCGTCAGCTAAAACAGCGCTTGTCAGGGCGGAGGTGGAACACGATCACGCGCAGCGCGAATGGAACCGGATCAACTCACTGCACGACCGCAAGCTGGCCAGCGAAACCCAACGCGATCAGGCCAAACGGAGCTTTCGCCTGGCCGAAGCCGCGCTGAATGAAGCCAGAATTCAGCTGGAGCAGGCCCAGGCCAACCTGGATCGCACAGTGATCACCGCCCCCTTTGCCGGGCGGGTGCGCAAGGAATCGGTAGACTTCGGCCAATACCTGAGCCGCGGTGAAAATATCGCGACCCTCTACGCTACCGATTTCTACGAGGTTCACCTGCCCATCGGCATCGAGCAATTTACCTACCTAGACATTCCGCCGGGCACCCAAGGGGTTCTCCCCCCGGATCGCACGGTGCCGGTGACGATCGCAGGCAAAGTCGGAGAACGCGAATTTTACTGGCAAGGTGAACTGCAACGCACCGAGGGAGAAATCGACGCTGCCACACGGCTGGTGTATGGCGTGGTCACTGTCGAAAATGTGGTTCAGGCCGACCATCCGCCGTTGCTGGTGGGCATGTTTGTAAAGGCCGCAATTCAGGGTAAGGAATTTGCCGATATTGTGACGCTGCCGCGAAGCGCATTGCGCGACAACGAGCAGGTGCTGGTTGTCGACAAGGATTCCAGGCTGCATTTTCGCAGCGTCAGCATCCTGCGCATTCAGGGCGAGGAAGTACTGATCCGCAGCGGCCTGCGCGATGGCGAGACTGTCTGTGTATCGCCGCTGAGCATTGCCGTCGAAGGCATGCGGGTTAACACCAGCCCCTACAAGGAAGTTTAAACGTGCACACCTTGATTCGCTGGTTTGTCCACAACCCGGTGGCTGCCAACCTGATGATGTGGGTCATGCTGATTGCTGGCGGCATCATTCTCATGACCACCTATCGGGAAGAGTTTCCCAATTTAGCCACCGATACCGTGCGCGTCACTGTCCCCTACCTTGGCGCATCACCTGCCGAAATTGAAGAATCGATTTGCGTACGGATCGAGGAAGCCATCGAAGGCACGCCCAATATCAAAAAAATTCTGACCACGGCCCAGGAAGGTGCCTGTATTACGCGGGTGGAACTGGAAACCGGTATCGACAAGGGCAAGGTCGTTGACGACATCAAAAGCCGCGTCGATGGTATCGATTCGTTTCCCATCGACGCCGAAGAACCGCAGGTCAAGGAAGAAGACATTCTTACCCACGTTTTGCATGTGGTTATCTCAGGCCAAGCGGACGAGCGCAGCCTTAAAGAACTGGCATACAAAATCCGCGGTGATATGGTCGAGCTGCCCGGTGTTTCCCAAGCCGAAGCCACCTACGTGCGACCCTACGAAATATCAATAGAGGTCTCCGAGCACACCCTGCGCCGCTATGGATTGACGCTGGAGCGCGTTGCCAACGCCATTCGCGCAAGCTCGCTGGATCTGCCCGGCGGAACCGTTAAAACCGACAGTGGCGAGGTCTTGTTGCGCACCAAGTCCCAGGCCTACAACCGTCGGGATTTTGAAGAAATCATTGTATTGACCCGCGACGACGGCAGCGTAATCACCCTGGGGGAGATCGCCGAGGTCGTTGACGGCTTTAAAGATCAGGACCTACGTGTGCGTTTTGATGGCGAACCTGCTGTCATGATTCAGGTCAAGCGCATTGGCAAGGAAGATGTGATTGATCTTGCCAAGCGTGTAAAAGAGTATCTGGAGCAAGCGGAAGCCGACCTGCCTGAAGGCATTTCCATGACCATATGGAAAGACGAATCCCAGGACCTTGTGGACCGCCTTGCACTGCTGCGCACCAATGCCAGCTCCGGCTTGCTGCTGGTGGTCTTGATACTGGCACTGTTTCTTAAACCCAATCTGGCCTTCTGGGTCGCGGTCGGCATTCCGGTGGCCCTCGCCGGCAGCCTGATAGTGTTCCCACTGGAGCATATTGCCATTTCCACCATGTCGGTGCTCGCCTTCATTCTGGTGCTGGGCATACTGGTCGACGATGCCGTGGTGGTGGCAGAACGTATCTACGCCCATCAACTCAAAGGCCTGGGGCCACGCGAGGCCGCCATTGCTGGCACACAGGAAGTCTCTATCCCGGTGATCTTCGGCGTCCTGACCAGCATCGTCGCGTTTATTCCCTTCCTCCACATTCCGGCCACCATCGGGGAATGGTTTGCCGTCATGGGCATGGTGGTGATCGCCGCTCTGGTGTTCAGCATTATTGAATCGCAGTTGATCCTGCCGGTTCACCTTTCGCACCGGATACTGACCCGGGGCAAAGGGCAGAGCCGGGAATCCTGGCTGCCACGCCAGCTGCAGGCCTTCGCTGAAAATGTCTACAAACCCCTGCTGATCGCCAGCCTGCATTGGCGCTACCTGGTGCTGGCGATTGGCATCGCCGCGCTGATCGCCGTTTCAGGCTTGATGGCCAGCGGCCGACTGGTCATGCAATTCTTCCCCAGCGTGGTCGGCGAACGGCTTTATGTCACCCTCACCATGCCCGCCGGCACGGATCAGGCCACCATGCTGCGTCGAGTCCAACACATTGAAAGCGCGGCCCGCCAGGTGCAGCGGGAGCTCGACAGCGGCCTCGCTGAGGGTGAACCCAGCCGGGTCAAGCATATCCTGTCATCCATTGGCTCGCCGCTGGTCAAAGGCTCGATTGGCAACGATGCTGCCGTTGGCGGACACTTTGCCGAAGTCGCGCTGGAGATACTGAACCCGGACGACTACAACCTCGATCCCAACGCCATTGTCACCCGCTGGCGGGAGCTGACCGGCGCGATTCCCGGCGCTCTCGAACTGACCTTTACAGCGTCTGCCTTTTCCGTTGGCAAGGCCCTGGATATCCAGCTGCGCGGCGAATCCCCCGACATCCTGCAACAGGGCGCGGCACAACTTAAAGCCGCTATCGCAGAATTGCCCGGGGTTTTTGATATC
>JBFKXO010000214.1:0-4100 GCA_041638115.1 Litorivivens sp.
ATCCTGATGCCGGACGATGCAGCTTCTGTCCTTGACCCGTTCACCGACGACGCCACCGTTATCGTACGCTGCAACATCGTTGAGCCTTCTACCATGCAAGGCTACAACCGTGTCCCGCGCTCCATCGCCTCCCGCGCGGAAGAATACCTGAAGTCGACCGGCATTGCCGACGGCGCCCTGTTTGGCCCAGAGCCCGAATTCTTCGTCTTTGACGACGTAAAATGGCACGCTGACATCTCTGGTGCCGGCTACGCCATCAGCTCTGATGAAGCCGCCTGGTCTTCAAACAAAGTCTTCGAAGACGGCAACTTTGGTCACCGCCCCGGTGTTAAAGGCGGTTACTTCCCGGTACCGCCGGTCGACAGCCTGCACGAGCTGCGCGCTGCAATGTGCGACGCCATGGAAGCCATGGGTCTGGATATTGAAGTACACCACCACGAAGTCGGCACGGCAGGCCAGTGTGAAATCGGCGTTGGCCCCAACTCTGCGGTGAAAAAAGCTGACGAAGTGCAGGTTCTGAAATACTGCGTACACAACGTTGCTCACGCCTACGGCAAAACCGCCACCTTCATGCCCAAACCTCTGGTTGGCGACAACGGTAGCGGCATGCACTGCCACATGTCACTGAGCAAAGACGGCAAGAACCTGTTTGCCGGCGACGCCTACGGCGGCCTGTCTGAAACTGCCCTGTTTTACATCGGCGGTATCATCAAGCACGCGCGCGCCCTGAACGCGTTTGCCAACCCGTCCACCAACTCCTACAAGCGTCTGGTACCCGGCTTTGAAGCTCCGGTTATGCTGGCTTACTCTGCCCGTAACCGCTCTGCATCAATCCGTATTCCTTACGTTTCCAACCCGAAAGCCCGCCGTATCGAAGTGCGCTTTGGTGATCCCTCTGCCAACCCGTACCTGATGTTTGCTGCGTTCCTGATGGCTGGCCTGGACGGCATCCAGAACAAGATCCACCCCGGCGACGCTGCCGACAAGGATCTGTACGACCTGGAGCCGGAAGAAGCGGCAGAGATCCCGACAGTGGCCTCTACCCTAGAGCAAGCCCTGCAGGCTCTGGACGCTGACCGCGAATTCCTCACTGCCGGTGGTGTTTTTGACGACGACATGATCGACGCCTACATTGGCCTGAAAGCCGGTGAAGTTGAGCGCCTGAACATGACAACTCACCCGGTTGAGTTCGACATGTACTACAGCGTTTAATCGCCGATCAGTACGACCAAAGCCCGGCCTTGTGCCGGGCTTTTTTTTGGGAAGCAGTTCGCCAAACACCTATTGACCGCCATCGGCGTTAGCATAACTATGATGCAATGAAACCTAATCGACGCTTGTACGGCCTGTTACTTGTGCTGCCCCTGCTTGGCTTCGCAGCAGAGCCTGCTATCGCCGCTGACCCAAGCGAAGACGGCACCACCATCTACCGCTCCAAAGACAGCCGCGGCAACCCGGTATTCAGCGACCAACCCAGCCGCGACGCAGAGCAGGTCAAACTGAAAGAAGTTAACCGTACCCCTGCGGTTACCCCCCAACCCAGATCCACCAAACCCAACACCAAAGAGAGCGGGGACAACGACTACCGGGTCACCTTTCTCGAACCCACTGACGGCCAGTTTTTTGCCAATGGCTTGCAGCCAATCAACGTGTCGATCAATGTATCCCCCCCGGTACTGCCCAAGCACCAAATCGAGTTTCTGCTGAACGGCGAATCCATCGCCCAGGGCAGCAGTTATTCAACCACTATCGACCGCCTGCGTCCGGGAGCGCACCAAATCAGCGCCCAGGTCATTGATAAAACCGGCAAGATCCTCGGCGAGCCCGGCAATATCGAGGTCACCGCGCAATGGCCCGGTGGCCGCTGATTTAAGCCCACCCAAAGCAGCCCAGACACACCCTTGAGCGCACTATTTTGGTGCGCCTGCGCTATACTGGAAACATCAGAGCCTCAATTTAGTGACTGCAATCCCACAGACGACGCCCTAGTTCACGGCAGGGCAGCCACAAGCCGGTGGCCCGGATATTGCTTACCTGTCTTGTGTCACCCGGACAGTGCTCCGGTAGCCGCGCCGCAAACACGTCGCCACGTGGGGGGCCAGATCTTGCAGCGTCAGGGCTATTTGACCGCTATAGGGACACCCAGGAACCGGCGTCGTTCACATGGGACATTAATTACATAGAAGGAGCTCACGCATTCCCATGGCAGCGGACAACCTCCACCACCGCATCCTCGACAACCTGAAAACGGCCATAATTCTGGTCGAGCCCAACCTGACTGTGAGCTATTTGAACCCGGCTGCCGAAGCGCTACTCGCCGTTTCACGGCACCGCATGCAAGGGCAGTCAGTGACCAAACTGTTCTTCGAGCCGGAAGACACCATGATCAACCTGCTCGACGCCATCAACAATTTCAATGCTTACACCAAGCGCGAAGCCCAGCTGTTCCTGCAGTCAGGGGAAAAGATCACCGTCGACTTCGCGGTGACGCCGGTTTACGAAAACAATGGCCGCAAGTCACTCATTATTGAACTGCAACCGCTGGATCGGCTGCTGCGTATCAGCCGCGAAGAGGGCCTGTTTTCCAGCCAGGAAAATGCGCGGGTACTGATTCGAGGGCTCGCCCATGAAATCAAAAACCCTCTGGGCGGTTTGCGTGGTGCAGCTCAGTTGCTGGCCCGAGAACTGCCCAGCGAGGACCTCGCCGACTACACCAACATCATCATTGAAGAAGCGGACCGGCTGCGCAATCTGGTCGACAATATGCTTGGCCCCAACACCAATCCGCGCATGGAAGCCACAAACATTCATGAAGTATTGGAGCGCGTACGTCATCTGGTGGAAGCCGAGGGCCTCGGCAGCATTCGCGTCATTCGCGACTACGACCCGAGCATTCCAGAACTCATCGGCGATCGCGAGCAGCTGATACAGGCCACACTGAATATCGTTCGCAATGCGGTGCAGGCGCTACAGCAGCAAAACTTCAGTAGCGATTCCCCGCAGATTACCCTGCGCACTCGAACATTGCGCCAGTTCACCATCGGCTCACACCGCTACAAACTCGTGTGCCGGGTGGACGTCATCGACAACGGGCCAGGCATCCCGGAGAGCGTTCGCGAAGCCATCTTTCTACCCATGGTCAGCGGGCGCCCCGAGGGCACCGGTCTGGGCCTATCGATCTCCCAATCCATTATCAATCGCCATCGCGGGCTGATTGAGTGCAGCAGTGAGCCAGGCAATACCGTGTTCACTCTCAATATCCCGCTGGAGTTAGCCGCATGAGCAAATCCCATTCTGTCTGGATCGCAGACGACGACCGTTCCATCCGCTGGGTGCTGGAGAAGGCCTTGAACCAGGCCAATATTGTGACCCAAAGTTTTGAGAGCGGCGACGAACTGCTGACCCAGCTCGACACGGCCACCCCCGACGCCATCATCAGCGATATCCGCATGCCCGGCATCGACGGTTTGGAATTACTGGGCAAAATTACCTCAACCCATCACGGTCTGCCGGTCATCATCACCACCGCTCACTCAGATCTGGACAGCGCCGTGGCGTCTTATCAAGGGGGCGCATTCGAATACCTGCCCAAACCCTTTGATGTAGACGAAGTGGTCGCCACCATCCAGCGCGCGCTGGAACACAACAACAAGCGCAAAGGCCAGGCACCGGTCAACGAGCAGTACGAAACGCCGGAAATTATTGGCGAAGCTCCGGCCATGCAGGAAGTGTTTCGCGCGATTGGGCGGCTCGCTCATTCCAATATCACCGTGCTCATCAACGGCGAGTCAGGCACCGGCAAAGAGTTGGTGGCTCACGCCCTGCACCGGCACAGCCCTCGTGCTGACAAGCCCTTTATTGCCTTGAATATGGCGGCGATTCCGCGCGACCTGATGGAATCTGAATTATTTGGTCACGAAAAAGGCGCCTTCACCGGCGCCGGCGCCCAACGCAGAGGGCGTTTCGAACAGGCCAACGGCGGCACCCTGTTTCTTGACGAAATCGGCGATGCCAGTCCCATGATTCAGGTCAAGCTGCTCAGGGTTCTTGAAACCGGAGAGTTCATGCGTGTGGGGGGGGAAAAACCGATCCACACCGAC
>JBFKXO010000215.1:0-4089 GCA_041638115.1 Litorivivens sp.
GCGCAGTACCGTAGAGTCGGTCAGATCACGCTGCCAGCGCGAAATCGGCAATTTGGCGGAGAGGTGGCCAAACACGGCATTGGCGATGCCCAGATTGCCCTCGGAGTTTTCAAAGTCGATGGGGTTCACCTTGTGCGGCATGGTTGAGGAGCCCACTTCGCCTTCTACGGTCTTTTGCTTGAAGTAACCCAACGATATATAACCCCAGATATCCCGGTCGAAATCGATGAGAATGGTGTTGAAGCGTGCGATCGCATCAAACAGCTCGGCAATGTAATCGTGTGGTTCGATCTGAGTGGTGTAGGGATTCCAGGTCAGTCCCAGAGATTCCACAAAACTTTGGGCGTTGGCTTCCCAGTCCACTTCGGGATAGGCGGAAAGGTGGGCGTTGTAGTTGCCTACGGCGCCATTAATCTTGCCCAGCAGTTCGACCTGATTGATTGTGTCCAGCTGGCGGCGCAGGCGCGCGACCACGTTCGCGATTTCCTTGCCCATAGT
Source organism: Litorivivens sp. (assembly GCA_041638115.1). Lineage (GTDB taxonomy): Bacteria > Pseudomonadota > Gammaproteobacteria > Pseudomonadales > Spongiibacteraceae > Litorivivens. Next base: position 499 of record JBFKXO010000215.1, read on the forward strand.
GGTCGGGCTGGCCGACTGGCCGTGGGTACGCGATAACATGGGAACATCGGCCAGATCATGGGCCAGTTTTACCAGTGCATCGATAATGGTCTGGGCCTTGGTGACGAGCTGTTCGCGACCCGCTTTGAGCATCAGCGCGTGAGACAGGTTGTTAATGTCTTCCGAGGTGCAGGCAAAATGGACAAATTCATTGCCGGCGGCCAGTTCGGCATTGTCGGCAATGGTTTCCTTGATCAGGTACTCCACGGCTTTGACGTCGTGATTTGTGGTCCGCTCGATGTCTTTGACGCGTTGGGCGTGTTCGACGGTAAATCCGCTGACCAGTGATTCCAGCAGCTCATTGGCCTGAGCAGAAAACGGTTTTAGTTCGGTTATGCCGGGGTGGTTGGCCAGTTGTTGCAGCCAGCGTACCTCAACCTCGACACGGTATTTGATCAAACCGTATTCACTGAAAATCGGGCGCAGGTCGGCGGTTTTACTGCCGTAGCGGCCATCGATGGGAGAAATGGCGGAAAGTGCCGTCAAGTCCATTAGGTAATCCTTGCAGTACGGGGGACGGAAAGGCGGCAATTCTACCCTAGTGCGAGTCGCACGTCAGGTTTGCCGCTCGATGTATCAGTGCGGTATGTCCTGCTGCAGAATGTCTCGCACTATCTGCACGATGCGCTGCTTGCGAAACAGGAAGTGGCGGCGTCTGCCTCCGAGTTGTTTCCACAGATAGGCTGCGCGGATTGCGGCCAGCAGGAGGGCGCGAATACGGTCTGCATTATGAGGGTTTTGTAGCTGCTGGGCACTGCCGTTGATCTTGAGACGGAACTTGAAGTTGCTTACGGTATCTTTATAGATGGCTGCAATTGGTGCTGCTAATTCGTTGATATTTTTGTTATTAATCTGTCGGCCTTTTGCGGTGTGATCCAGCCGGGAGCGGATAATAGCCGCGGCTTCCGGATTCTTTTCCAGCTGTTTTTGCAGGTGGGTAATGCCGATCACGTAGCGTACCAATTCCCTGTCGTTGAGGTTGCGAGTACCGCTGAGTAAATCGTGAAGCTTGCGCAAGCCCAGTTCCAGCTTTTCCACGCCCCCATAGGCTTCTTCCGGCGATTGGGAAGAGAAGGCAAAGAGGCTGTCGAGGCAGGCCTCAAAGGCTGCCGGGTCCGCGTCCCCGGTTTTGGCAATGCTGTCCACCAGCGCGACGCTTTGACAGACGCCGGCAAGGGCCAGCACCTGGTTCCTCAATTCGGTGTCGGGCATGTGCCGTCGCTCTCTGGTGTGTGGGCACTGTCATTGTGGGCATATTCGATAACCGTGCCGCCGAGACAGGTTTCGCCTTGATAAAAAACCACGGATTGACCCGGGGTAATGGCCCGCTGGGGTTCATCGAAGACCACGTTCAACCCCCGGTTTTCAAAGGTCACGGTACAGGCCTGATCGGGCTGGCGATAGCGGGTTTTGGCCGCGCAGCGCAGGGGGAAGGTCGGCGTTTCCGCAATCCAGTGCGGCGCGGCGGTTCGCAGGGCGGTTTTGAATAAGGCAGGATGGTTGCTGCCCTGAGTCACCAGTAACACATTGCGCTCCAGGTCTTTTTCTACCACATACCAAGGTGCATCGTCGGCACCGGCGACGCCGCCGATGCCTAGGCCCTGACGCTGACCAATGGTGTGATACATCAGGCCACTGTGGGTGCCGATGATCCGTCCGTCGAGATCTTCGATATTGCCGGGCTGGGCGGGCAGATAGGTCTGGAGGAAATCCTTGAAGCGGCGCTCGCCGATAAAACAGATTCCGGTGCTGTCTTTTTTGTTGTGGGTGACCAGTCCGTGCCTTTCCGCAATTTCGCGGACCTCGGACTTGTCGAGTTCACCCACGGGAAACAGGGTGCGAGCAAACTCCCGGCTGCTGACTGCGTGCAGGAAATAGCTCTGATCCTTGTTGTTATCCAGGCCTTTAAGCAGTCGGCCCTCGGCGTCCCGGCGCGCGTAGTGGCCGGTGGCAATAAGGTCGGCGCCCAGCATCAGGGCGTAGTCCAGAAAGGCTTTGAACTTGATTTCCCGGTTGCAGAGGATGTCCGGGTTGGGGGTGCGGCCGGCTTTGTACTCATCCAGGAAATGTTCGAAGACGTTGTCCCAGTATTCGGCCGCGAAGTTGGCGCCGTGCAGTTTGATGCCGAGGCGCTCGCAGACAGCCTGTGCATCGGCGTAATCTTCCTTGGCGGTGCAATATTCGGTGCCGTCGTCTTCTTCCCAGTTCTTCATGAACAGGCCTTCAACCTGATAACCCTGTTCGAGCAAAAGCAGGGCGGTAACTGACGAGTCCACGCCGCCGGACATGCCGACAATGACTTTTTTGTCTGAATTGGCACTCATCCGTAAATCAGCTCCAGCGGGTAGCGATGGCCTTTGAGATACTGGTCGATGGTGGCAATCACCAGATGGCTGCGCAGATCGCTTTCTCGCGCCTGCAGCTCGTCTCGGCTGAGCCAGAGCGGTTGGATAATGCCTTCGTCGAGTTCAGCGTTGGTTTTTTGCAGGGCGGAACCGAAGAAGCTTGTACGGTAGTAAGTCACGCCGTTGGCAGCCTTGTAGAGGGTGGTTCCAATAATGCCGTCGATGGAGCACTCATAGCCGGTTTCTTCCAGTACTTCGCGTCGAGCGGCCTCAACCAGTGTCTCCTCCGGTTCCAGATGGCCGGCGGGCTGGTTGATCACGCGTTCGCCGTCGGCGATTTCTTCGACCACAAGGAACTTGCCGTCGCGTTCAATAACCGTTGCGACGGTGACGTGGGCGTGCCAGGGGCGTTCATCAGTCATGCGCTGAAATAGAGCTCGGATTGTCTGAAATTTGGCGGCGATTATACGCGCTTGGGGCGAGAGGATGTAGGGCGCCGTCGGGTAGAGTGGGTTTTTGGCCTGAATTTGCGCTTTGGTTTTGAAGGCTGGGCGGGGTGAATGGATTCCTCCCGGTGTTCGCCGGGCGCCAGCCCGTCGACCCGCCATTGACCTATCGCAATGCGTATCAGGCGCAGGGTGGGAAAGCCCACTGCCGCCGTCATGCGCCGAACCTGGCGATTGCGCCCTTCGGTAATTTCGAGTTCAAGCCAGCTGGTGGGGATAGTGGCGCGCTCGCGGATTGGGGGGGTGCGTGGCCATAGGCTGGGCTTCTCGATGCGTCTGGCGCGGCAGGGAAGAGTGGGGCCGTCTTTGAGCATAACGCCCTGACGCAGGCGCTCGATGGCCTCGTCCGTGACGCTGCCTTCCACTTGCACCTGATAGGTTTTTGGTAATTTGTGCTTGGGGTGGCTAATCTGTGCCTGTAATCTGCCATCATCTGTCAGGATGAGCAGGCCCTCGGAGTCATAGTCCAGCCGCCCGGCGGGATAGACGCCGGGAATTGACAGGTGGTCGGCCAGGGTTTTCTTGCCGTCTTTAGCGCGAAACTGGCACAGCACCTGAAAGGGTTTATTGAAGAGAATTAGCTTGCTCATTAATTAGACAGGAAATAGTCACTATAAATTGGTATGATACGTCGCCTTTTGCCTACCGGCAGTCTTAAGGCCTCACTGAAAAACAGATAATCCATGGAGTCAAGAATGGGA
>JBFKXO010000216.1:0-4062 GCA_041638115.1 Litorivivens sp.
CGAATGCTGGAAGTAAACGCACTGCGACAATCAATCAAGGATATGACCGAGCGAACAGATGTGCTCCGGGGGTATCTTTGACTACGCTCACAAAAAGGAGCGTTTGACAGAGGTTGAGCTGGAACTGGGTGAGCCCTCGGTATGGGATGACCCGGACAAGGCCCAGGCGCTGGGCCGTGAGCGCGCGGCTCTTGAGGCCGTGGTTCACACCATTGATGAGCTGGATGGCGGATTGGTGGACCTGTCAGAGTTGATCGAAATGGCTCTGGAGGAAAATGACGAAGACACGTTGACGTCGCTGGAAGGCGATATCGAGAAGCTGGAAGCGTCCCTGAATACCCTCGAATTTCGCCGCATGTTTTCCGGCGAAATGGACGCTAGCAACTGCTTTCTTGATATTCAGGCAGGCTCAGGTGGCACCGAAGCGCAAGACTGGGCGAATATGCTGCTGCGAATGTACCTGCGCTGGGGCGAGCGCCGTGGCTTCAAGCCAGAGCTGGTTGAAGTATCGGCCGGCGAAGTGGCCGGCATCAAAAGTGCGACTATCCAGTTCACCGGGGAATACGCCTACGGTTGGCTGCGCACCGAGAACGGCGTGCACCGATTGGTGCGCAAGTCACCCTTTGACTCCGGTAATCGCCGCCATACTTCCTTTGCCTCGGTCTGGGTGTCGCCGGAAATCGACGACAATATCGAGATCGAAATCGATCCCTCCGACGTGCGTACCGATACCTACCGCGCCAGCGGAGCCGGCGGTCAGCACGTCAACAAAACCGATTCGGCTGTACGTTTAACCCACGAACCCACCGGGATCGTGGTGCAGTGTCAGAGCGAGCGTTCCCAGCACCAGAACCGGGATAAATCCTGGAAAATGCTGAAAGCCAAACTGTACGAGCTGGAGCTGCAAAAACGTAGTCAGGCCGCACAGGCCGTAGAAGACAGCAAATCAGACATCGGCTGGGGTAGCCAGATTCGCTCCTATGTTTTGGATGACCAGCGCATCAAGGATTTGCGGACCAATGTGCAGACCAGCAACTGCGATCGCGTGCTGGACGGCGATATCGATCAATTTATTGAGGCCAGCCTGAAAAGCGGCCTCTGAATCATAGGTATTTCAATGAGCGAACAGACCCCCCCTGGCACCGACGAGAACCGCCTGATCACCGAACGCCGTGGCAAACTGCAGAAAATCCGTGAGCAGCGCAATCCCTTTCCCAACACCTATCGTCGCACCGACTATGCCGCGGATCTGCAGCGAGAGCTGGGGGATAAAGACAAGGAATCTCTGGAGGCCCTGGATCGCAAAGCCTGTGTGGCTGGGCGTATTATGGCCAAGCGCGGCCCGTTCCTGGTGTTGCAGGATTCTACCGGACGTATTCAGGCCTATGTCGACAAAAAGCAGCTGCCGGTGGAGCAGCTGGAAGAAATCAAAACCTGGGATATCGGAGACATCATCGGTACCCGTGGTCCGGTGCACAAATCCGGTAAAGGCGATCTGTACGTCTATCTGGAAGATGTGGAGTTGCTGACCAAAAGCCTGCGCCCCTTGCCCGATAAATTTCACGGTCTGCAGGATCAGGAGATGCGCTACCGTCAGCGCTACGTCGATCTGATTGTAAATCCGGAAGTGCGTGATGTATTTCGCACCCGCGCAAAGATTGTCAGCACGATCCGGCGTTATCTGGGTGAGCGCGACTTTATGGAAGTGGAAACGCCGATGATGCAGGTGATTCCGGGTGGTGCCAGCGCCAGACCTTTCAAGACGCACCACAACGCACTGGATCTGGATATGTATCTCAGAATTGCCCCTGAGTTGTATCTAAAACGTCTAGTAGTTGGCGGTTTTGAAAGAGTGTTTGAAATTAACCGAAACTTTCGCAACGAAGGCTTGTCAACACGCCACAATCCAGAATTCACTATGCTGGAGTTCTATCAGGCCTACGCTGACTACAACGACCTGATGGATCTGACAGAAGACATGTTGCGAACGGTCACGCTCGAAGTGTTGGGTACAACCCGTGTTGTACAGACCGAACGCAATGCTGACGGAGAGGTAATAAACGAGAAGTTTTACGACTTTGGCGAGCCATTCCAGCGTCTATCGGTGTTTGATGCCGTATTGAAGTTTAATCCTGACATCACCGCTGAAGCGCTCGCGGATGAGCAGAAGGCACGGGAAATTGCCGTCGGGCTCGGTATCAAGCTCAAAGACAGTTGGGGGCTCGGTAAAGTTCAGATCGAGATTTTTGAAGAGACTGTTGAGCATTTGCTTGATCAACCGACCTTTATCACGGAATATCCGACCGAGGTTTCACCCTTGGCTCGCCGCAACGATGCGAATCCCTTTGTGACGGATCGTTTTGAGTTCTTTGTTGGTGGCAGGGAATTGGCTAACGGTTTTTCCGAGTTGAACGACGCGGAAGACCAGGCGGCCCGCTTTATGGAGCAGGTTGCAGAGAAAGAGGGCGGTGATTTGGAAGCCATGCACTACGACGCTGATTATATTAAGGCGTTGGAGTATGGCTTGCCGCCGACCGCCGGTGAGGGTATTGGTATCGACAGGCTTGTTATGCTGCTGACGGACTCGCCGTCTATTCGCGATGTGTTGTTATTCCCACATATGCGACCCGAGGCTGGCAGCAACCAGTAGAAAAGGATATTGTTGTTTAATTCAAAAGGGAGACTGTGAATGCGACTCGATACTGTGGACCTGTTTCAGGGGTTGAGCAATGAAGAGCTGGAGGCTCTGCGCCGCGCCAGTGTTGCAAGAGAATTCAGTAAAAATTCGGTCGTTATTCATGAGGGGGATCTGGCAGACTCCCTTTATATCATTGAGCGCGGCCGAGTGAAGGTCTACTGCAGCGACAAGAATGGTAAAGACTTTGTTCTGGATATTCTGGAGGACGGCGATTACTTTGGTGAGCTGGCGCTTCTGGATGATGACCGCCGTTCAGCGTCCGTGCGAGCCATGGAAACGGCCAGCTTTCGGGTTATCTACAAACAGGATTTCGCTACGGTACTTGATGCTCATCCAAACATCGCGCGGACATTGATTCGCAACCTGACTCGGCGCATCCGCAAGTTAACCGATGATGTGAAGGCGCTGGCGCTGCAGGATGTCTACGGTCGCGTGGCCAAGGTGTTGACCACCTTGGCTGAAACTGATGAAAACGGTGTTGGTCGCATTCAGGAAAAACTGACCCAGCAAGATATCGCTGACCGGGTAGGTGCGTCGCGTGAAATGGTGGCGCGGATTCTTAAGGATCTGACGATTGGCGAGTACATCGCCATTGAGTCACGGCAGATTCTGCTGTTGAAGCAGTTGCCTGAGAGCTACTGAAATAAACCCTCACCCCTCTCCCTCTGGTCGGTGCGACGATTCGCGAGGGCTGGGGTGAGGGGCCTTTAGTCTTTTTCCGTATTTTCGACTACCGCCATTGCGCGGCCATTTGCCAGTCTCGCCGTAATCCTGTCACCTGCTTGCAACTGCTGCGCATCGCGCAGTGCTTTTCCGTTCTCATCCAGCACAATCGCATAACCGCGTTGCAAGGTACCGTCGGGGCTCAATTTGCGAATGACATCCGTCACATGATCCAGGCGCTGCTGCTTTTGTCTGAACTGCGCGCGGGTAGCGCCGAGCAGCCGTTTTCGGCTCTCGACTAATCGCGTCTGTTGCTGTTGTAACTGACGGGCCGGGTTTAGCTTCAGCAGACGCAGCTCCAGCCCTTTCAGCTGTTGCTTTTCACCTTGCAGGCGCTGGTTCATCAGCCGTTGCAAATACAGCTCCCGCTCATCGACGCGTTGAGCGCGCTCGGCCAGTAACTGTGAGGGGTTGCGCAAGCGTTTGTGCAGGGCCTGCTGGCGCTCGCTCTGTTGGCGCAAGCTGCGACGCATCTGATTGTGTAGTGCATTGGTTAGCGAGCGAATGGCGTTAAACGCTTCCTGCTGATCCGGGCACAGCAATTCGGCTGCTGCCGACGGGGTGGGAGCGCGCAGATCCGCCACAAAATCACAAATGCTGAAATCCACTTCATGACCCACTGCGCTGACCACCGGTAGATC
>JBFKXO010000217.1:0-4053 GCA_041638115.1 Litorivivens sp.
ACACTCATGTCTTTGCTCCAGTCTGCAGCTTCAGTTTGTTTGTGACCCGTGTGACGGGTCGGGAATCAGATTTTGATTTGGTGCCCGGTCAAATGGCCGAGTCAAACGCCGCCAGTTTGTCGACGACCTTGGCCTCCCGTTTGAGCCGGTGGTCAATCAGATATTGCAGCTCTTTCGCCGGTTCGCCAATCAACCCGCCGTGGCCCGGTGCGATAAAGGCCGGCGAATACGTCAGCATTCGCTTGAGCGAGTCGATGTAATCTTTCATATCCCCGGCCGGTGGAATGATCACCACGGTGGAGCCCTGCATCACATGATCACCGGTAAATAGCAGACCGCTGCGCTCGTGCAAATAACAGAAATGATTGCCCACGTGACCGGGTGAGTAGATCGCACGCAGGGCTTCGCCCTCGACATCAATCACCTCATCGTGCACCGGCTCGCGGTCAGGAGAAAAGCTTTCATCCTGAAAGCCATCCTGTTCGATAGCCGCACCAATGATGCGAGCGCCCGTACGCTCGCGAAGCAGTGCCGCGCAAGGCGAATGATCCGGATGGGTGTGCGTGGTGACGATCTGCACCAGCTCACCGCCGCCTGCTTCCACCGCCGCAAGAATGGCCTCGCAATGCGCGGGTTCGGCAGGGCCCGGATCGAGTACCGTCACCTGTTTGCGGCCCAACAGATAACTGTTGGTACCCGGTCCGGTCATGACCCCCGGATTGGGGGCAACAACGCGACGAATGCCGAGGGCTAGTTCTACGGCCTTACCGTGAGTGAAATCGTCCATCAGACCAGATTGGCAATGGGGACATTGGGGTTAACGTCGGCGTCGTAATCTACGCCATCAATCTCGAAGCCAAACAGGCGCATAAACTCGTGCTTGTAGCCGGCAAAGTCTGTCACCTCACGCAGATTGTCGGTATCAACCTGAGCCCACTGGGCTGCCACCGCGTCCTGAATCTCCGGGCGCAGTTCCAGATGGTCCTGCCGCAGCCGGCCTTCGTCATCCAGTCGCGGCGAGGCACTGTAAAGGTTCTCTTTAAACAGGCCGTAGATCTGTTCAATACACCCCTCGTGGCTACCGTCGGCTTTCATCTGCTTGAACAGCAGCGCCAGGTATAACGGCATAATGGGAATAGCCGAGCTGGCCTGAGTGACCACCGCTTTCAATACCGACACGCGAGCATCGCCGCCTTTGGCCGAGAGCTTCTTGCGAATGTCGATCACGCGACGATCCAGATCCTGCTTGGCTTGGCCGATCGTACCGTGCCAGTAGATATCCCAGGTGATTTTTTCACCCAGATAGGTATAGGCCGTGGTTTTGGCTCCATCGGCCAGCACACCAGCCTGATCCAGCGCGTCTATCCACATTTGCCAGTCTTCGCCGCCCATTACTGCAACGGTATTGTCGATCTCTTCCTGATTGGCGGCTTCCAGAGACACGTCTTCCACAATCTCTTTATCGGTATTCACGCCCCGCTGGGTCACGCTTTTGCCGATTGGTTTGAGGGTAGACCAGTGCACCTCACCGGTTTTGGGATGTTCGCGACGCGGCGCCGCCAGGCTGTACACCACCAGATCTACCTGACCGAGATCCGCCTTGATCTGGGCAATGGTCTTTTCTTTCAGCGCATCGGAAAACGCATCTCCATTAATGCTCTTGGCGTAAAGCCCTTCCGCTTCGGCAAACTTGTGGAAAGCGGCTGAATTGTACCAACCAGCGGTGCCCGGCTTTTTGTCGCTGCCTTCTTTCTCGAAAAAGATACCCAACGTGGACGCACCACAACCAAAGGCTGCAGTAATCCGTGAGGCCAGGCCATAACCGGTAGAGGCACCGATCACCAGAACGCGCTTGGGACCGTCTTCAATCCTGCCCTGCGCCTTTACGTAGTCAATCTGCTCTTTAACATTTGCCTCACAGCCGACCGGGTGGCTGGTGACACACATAAAACCGCGAACGCGGGGTTTGATGACCATGCAGCTTATTCCTTTTACAATGGGCCTTTAAACTGGCCGCATTCTAGCAGCCTAGCTCCGCCCGGACTAATGTTCGACGTCAACATTCTGACCTGCGGAATTTCCTAAAATATCAGCCAAAAATGATACTTATTCAGTGATTACCCTGCGCTACGACACCCCCGAGGAATGGACAGCCACCGTGCTGGCCAACTTTGACCTGTTTCTACTGGATCACGCGGCGGCCGAGAAAAAAGCCGCCGGCATGGCCATCTCCGTGGCCTCCCACTACCCGGATAAACCCCCGGTGGTCGAAGCGATGGCCGATCTCGCGGTAGAGGAAATGAGCCATTACCGGGAAGTGGTCAAACTGATTCATCAGCGCGGCGGCCAAACCGCGGCTGACGAGCGCGACCCCTACGTTAACGCCCTGCGCAAACATCTGCGCAAAGGCAGCGACGCCTATTTCCTCGACCGGCTCCTGCTTGGCGGGGTCATCGAAGCGCGCGGCGCAGAGCGTTTTGGCCTGATTGCCGAGGCCACGGAAGACGAGCAACTAAAGCGTTTTTACACCTCGATCAGTCGCTCGGAAGAACGTCATCGCACGCTGTTCACCGACCTGGCCGCACTGTATTTCCCACAGGATCAGATTGCACGACGACTCGACGAATGGCTGGACGTAGAAGCCGATATCGCCGCCGCTTTGCCGATAAAAGCGGCCTTGCACTGAGCTCGATGGCTGATACCAAATATCTAGCCCGTTTCGCCGAAGCCGAAACCACCTTACTCGACACCTTGCCGGCAGATTGTTGCTGGCGCCACGCCCTGATCACACCCGCCTATCACGAAACAGCGGAATTTCTGGCCAGTCATACGGCAAGCGAGCGCCTTCTGATACTAGTGATGAACCGACCGGCAAGCGATGGTAGCGGTGACTACACTTGGGCAGAACATCTAGGCGGTGTATTGGGGCCAGCGCAATGGCGCAACCAACACCTGTCATTACACTGCCCGGTAAGTTCCGGTCTGGCCGGCGACGTATTGCTTATCGATCGCTGCCTGCTCGGGCCGCCGCTCAACCCCAAACAGGGTGTGGGGCTGGCGCGCAAGATTGGCTGCGATATCGCCTGTGAACTATTTCAACGCAAGCAACTACTCACGCCCTGGGTTGGATCCAGTGATGCCGATGCCCGGCTGCCGCAAGGCTATAGCAACACTTTACACACATTGCCCGATCAAGCGTCTGCCGCAGTCTTTGCGTTTGACCACCGGGCCGAAGCGCTACCCAAGGACATCGTTACCACCTACGAATTGCACATGCTCTACTATGTAGCCGGCCTACGCTATGCCGGCTCACCCTATGCCTGGCCAACCATTGGCAGCTGCATGGCGATCAATCTTGCGGCCTATCAACAGGCGCGCGGTTTCCCAAAGCGAGCCGGTGGCGAAGATTTTTATTTGCTCGACAAGCTCGCAAAATTAACCGGTGTGATCCACCTGGCACAACCCGTTATCGAAATCGCCGGGCGACCCTCACAGCGGGTGCCGTTTGGCACCGGCCCAGCACTGCAAAAAATTGCAGCCCTTGCATCCGCCGATGAATTTACCAGCTATCACCCCAGCAGTTTCGACACGCTGAGAGCCCTGCACGAGGCACTGCGGCTGGCCGCAAATGGTAGCGATTTTTCGCTCGACAGCCTGGCTGAGCGCTTCAACCTTGATCGGCGCTTATTCTGCGGGCTGTGGCAGGAATTTGGCTGCGACAGCGCCATTATCAAAGCACATCGAAACTACAACCACGCGCAGCAGAGACTTCGGGCCCTGCTGACCTGGTGCGATGCTTTCAAATGTCTCAAGTGGATTCACGCATGTCGCCAGTATTACCCCGATGTGCCGCTGCAACAGGCCCTGACAGGCGCGAACTGGCTCACAAGTTACGGTTATCACCCTCTAAGCAAAAAACCCGTATCTGACCTGCAGCAGTCTCTGGCAGACGGTAAAGTACGGGGCCCCGCCTATTTCACTGAACAATCGCTCCAGAATTAACATTTCAGGCCACGTTTTTTGGCTCTATCTGTCCTATTCTTTCCACTACCC
>JBFKXO010000218.1:0-4035 GCA_041638115.1 Litorivivens sp.
AAACTTTACGTGAGGTGGCGGTTCTTCCAGCGTCTTAAGCAATGCGTTGAAGCTGTGCCCGGACAGCATATGCACTTCGTCAATCAGGTACACTTTGTAGCGCCCGCGCGTGGGCGTGTACTGCACGTTGTCGAGCAATTCGCGGGTGTCATCAACCTTGGTCTTTGATGCGGCATCCACCTCAATCAAATCGACAAAGCGACCTTCACTGATCGACACACAAGCATCGCAGGTGCCGCAGGGCTCCGAACTTACGCCGCTTTCGCAGTTGAGACATTTGGCGAGAATCCGGGCAATCGTGGTCTTACCGACGCCGCGTGTTCCGGTAAACAGGTAGGCGTGGTGTAAACGATCATGGTCAAGCGCATTTACCAGTGCTTTGAGCACATGGCTCTGGCCGGCCATTTCCCGGAAGGACCGCGGTCGCCACTTTCGCGCAAGAACCTGATAACTCATGACTTTCCTGTAGGCACTGAAACAAGCCGTCTAGGATACACCAGCGCGACGATGACTTGAATAAAAGGGGGTGCGAGAAATGCGGGTGGCGGCCCAACCAGCCACACCCCGGCACACGAGTCGACGGCTACCGTTGCTCCCTTCCGGGCCTGGCGGGGTTTACCATCTATCGTTGCGAGGGGACCGGAAGGACCACCATAACACTCGGCAATCAGGGCATCACCCTGTCAGGGAAGGCCCCTGTGCCGCGGCGCGACATTGTCTGTGATCTCCCGATGAGATTCAACCGTTAATGCGGATTTTGTCCCGGTGGATAATGTTGCAAAATCGATCCTACGACATCAACGATGAACAGGCGTCGTTCTTCCGGGGTTTCCAGCCAGGGGATACGTCGTTCCGAGACCCCGCGCCAGACCAGTTTCTTAGTGTCTGCAGCCACCATATCGATCACCAGCCGGCCTTCCTGATATTCGGTTTCCCAGCGATCGTGATGAATCCCGTGGGGGTAGTAGGCGTGGCCACTGCAACGCTTGTTAAAGCAGGGGTAGTAACCAAAGTGATCGTGAAAGTCGTAAACTTCCACCTTTTCCTCGATCCCCATATGAAAAGTGAGCAGAACATCAGCCCGTGCGGCGCTGTCGGCCTTCCTAAGGCCCCTGGCCTTCAACTGTTCCTCGATCGCGGTATGCAGGCGATCCCGCATCAAATCGTTTCTACCCTCCGCGGGCGTCTGCTCAGCCGTGCCGGTTTCCAGCCAGGCAAAAGCTTTCACCTGGGCGAAAGGGTAGTCTGGATCGTAATCGGTCAATACCGGCGTACCGGCGCACGCGCTGAGTAGCGCGACCATTACCAGCACCGAGAATACCGTCGAACGCGTGCGCATTGTTCGCACTCCAAGTTGAGCATCTCCGCTCAGCTTAGCCGAGATGACTGAACCCCAGCTGAATCGCCGGACGGCACTTTTACCGTCCGACAGCTCACACCGACGTTATTTCAGAATGATATACAGTGCGGCCCGACCGCGCTTAACTTGCAGTAGCAAGCGGTCGTCAGCCTTGCCAACGGCTTTGCGAAGCTCCGCAATCGACTTCACCCGCGTCTTATTCGCCGACAGAATGACATCTCCCGGACGCAGACCCGAGCGTGCTGCCGCAGTACCCTGTGCAATTTCAGACACCAACACACCATCGGCATCATCGGCTTCCTTGAGTGATGCCCCTTCCAGGAATTTATGGACAGCCTCATCCTTGCCGGCAACGAGGGTCGACGGTTCCCCGATCTTGGATTTGATATCGCGGGTCTTGCCATCGCGCACAATGGTCAACTTCAGGGTTTCACCGATTTTACGTACGCCGACCGCATTGCGCAGCTGGGCCGAACTCAAGATGTCCTTACCATCGACAGCAACCACAACATCACCGGACTTCAAGCCCGCTTTATCAGCCGCGCTGCCTTCTTGAACCTCGGCGATCAGGGCTCCGCGCTGACGATTCTCGATACCAAAGGCCTCTGCCAACTCCGGCGTCAAATCCTGAATAATGACGCCGAGTTGGCCTCGTTTGACCTCGCCATGCTCAAGGATCTGGGAATTGCTCGCTTGCGCCTTATTGGTCGGGATGGCAAAGCCAATCCCGACGTTGCCACCTGCTGGCGCAATGATGGCGGTATTGATACCAACCAACTCTCCTTTGAGATTAACCAGAGCGCCCCCGGAGTTACCCGGATTGATTGACGCATCGGTTTGGATAAAATTTTCATAACCTTCTATCCCCAGGCCGGTCCGCCCCAGCGCACTCACAATGCCTGTCGTGACGGTTTGACCCAAACCAAAAGGGTTGCCGATGGCCAGCACAAAATCGCCGACACGCACCGGATCCGAATCGGCCACCGGGATATCCACCAGGTTTTTACCGTCAATTTTCAATACAGCGATATCAACATCTGGGTCAGAGCCAATCAGTTCAGCGGTATAGCTGCGACCATCTTCCAGCGCGACCGTGATCTCGTCGGCGCCATCGATCACATGATGATTCGTGACTACCGTACCGTTTTTCGCATCGATAATGACACCGGACCCGGCGCTCTGGGTACGGCGCTTCTGCTGGGGCATTTGCTGCTCGGGCATGTTAAAGAAGCGACGGAAGAATGGGTCACGCAACAGCGGATTTTGTTGAACCGTACGGGTCGTATAGGTCGATATATTGACAACCGCGGGGTTAACCTTCTCCAGCATGGGCGCCAGGCTGGGAACCTGACGGCCGTCGCTGTCTTGCAGTGGCCAGGCGGCATGGGCCGCAGACTGCAGTATCAGCATGGCGAACCAGAACCATAGGCGCGTGACAACGGGACGACGATGCGATTGGCTCACTAAACCTTCTCCTTAAAAACTCTACGATGCCTGATTAGAGCGAGAACTTTCTGAAATTATCCCGAAATTACCAAAAAATTCCGTGGCTTAGCTAAATAGCATGTTAGCCAGACAATTTTTCGTCCAGTGCTCGCCGCAGTTCAGATTCGATTGTGCCTTTGAAGGCGCCTGCGAGCATGCCGAGCTTCACCTCGACCAGCACTTCATCGCTGAGGATTTCCAGGCGACCATTGAGGCGCGCATGCTTGATGACGACAGCATGATCCCCTTCCCACCGCGTCGATGCGTCATAGCGCTCCGCCAGTGATCGGGCGAGATCATCAACCATCGCTTTGACCTCACTCTGGGATTTGGAGTGTTTTTTTCGAAGGGAAATCTTGGCCATAGTATTACTCCGTCGCACCCAGTGAAAACCGCTGACCATTGGAGCTGAGCCAAAGCTCACCGCCCTCCTCCCGAGCTTCTTCCACCAGCCGATAAAATACCGACCGGCTTAACTTGGCTTGCAAGCCTCGATCCACACTCACACGCGGAATCGGCTCACCGGTTAAAGGGTCTGTAGAAACCACCAGAGGGTGCTCATCATCCAGCAACAGCCATTCATCGACATTGGTCTTGAGGACGATCCGATCCCGGGCCACTTCCGAATCAATTATTTGCAGCGGAAACTCTTCTACCTGAAGGCGCCACTTTTCTACCGGTGTTACCAGGTAGTAATCGCCGTCGTCTTCACGACGCAAGATGGAAGCAAACAGCTTGACCAGGGGGTGGCGCTTGATTTCCCCCCCTTCGTGGAACCATCGACCATCAGATGAGATGGTTATATCGATATCACCACTCAGGGGTGGGTGCCATTTTTCAACCGGAGGCTTGCCTGGTTGATTTTTCAGTAACTCGGCTATGTCATCCAGGCGTTTCACTAGCCCTCCCGGACTGGATCAGTCAATCACGCGAACGTTGATGACGCCTTCAATACCGCGAATTCGATCGATGACTTCCTTCGCTGGTTCCACGGCGACATCTATCAGGTTATAAGCCACATCATCGCGGCTCTTGTTCAACATATCAATGACATTCAGGTCAGCGTCTGCCAGCGCAGACAGCACGTGCCCGAGTATCTTGGGTACGTTGTTGTTGCTGATCGCTATACGCGTGCCTTCGCTGCGCTCGAGCGCCAATGCAGGAAAATTGACAGAATTCTTGATATTGCC
>JBFKXO010000219.1:0-4004 GCA_041638115.1 Litorivivens sp.
CTATTCGCAGTGAAGAGCAAACCGAAAAGCTCGCCGCCGAGCTGCGCAAGCGCGCTCAAGAGGGTGAATCCTTCCATGAGCTGGCAAAATCGTTCTCTGAAGATATCGGTTCAGCCCAGGAAGGCGGCGACCTTGGCTGGACCAGTCCCGGTCAGTTGGTCCCCGAATTTCAGGACGCTATGGAAAACACTGACATCGGCGATATCAGCAAGCCGTTTAAATCCCGCTACGGCTGGCATATTGTTAAAGTGGAAGACCGCCGCATGCAGGATGTCACCATGGATCTGCGCCGCAATATGGCCCGCAATATCCTGCACGAGCGCAAATTTGAAGAAGAATTGGATATCTGGCTGCGCAAGATTCGCGACGAAGCCTACGTGGATATCAAATAAGTCATATGGTTGCTCGCATTCTCCTCACTCCCGGAGAACCTGCGGGTATCGGGCCCGATATTGTGTTGGCCATGGCGAACCAGCCTTGGCCGGTCGAGCTGGTCGCAGTGGCTGACCCGGCATTGCTGCAGCAACGCGCCGCCCAGCTCGATATCGCCATCGATATCGCTACCATCGATATGGAGCGGCCCGCCAAACCCTCTTCAAAAAACCAACTAAAGGTGCTGCCGGTTGCCCTGAACACCCCCGCAACAGCCGGCCAGCTTGACCAGCGCAACGCAAGCTATGTGCTGGAAACTCTTCGCGTGGCGACCGATACTTGCCGAGCCGGGAAAGCTCAGGCGATGGTCACAGCACCGGTCCAGAAATCCGTTATTAACGACGCAGGTATTGCCTTTAGTGGTCATACTGAATTTCTCGCCGAGCGCTGTGGTGTGGACAAGGTTGTGATGATGCTTGCCACTGGCACGCTGCGGGTGGCGCTGGCAACGACACATCTGCCGCTGCGTCAGGTCGCCGACGCGATCACGCCGGCCAGCCTTGAGCGCGTGCTGCGCATCACACACGCAAGCCTGCAACAGCAATTTGGTATCGCGACTCCTAATATACTGGTGCTCGGACTCAACCCCCACGCCGGCGAAGGCGGGCACCTGGGCCGCGAGGAAATCGACACCATTGCACCAGTGATTCGCAAGTTGCGAGCCGAAGGTTTCCATCTGAGCGACCCCCTCCCCGCCGACACGGCGTTTACTCCCAAGCATCTGGAGAAGGCCGACACGGTGTTGGCGATGTACCACGATCAGGGTTTACCTGTGTTGAAATACCAGGGCTTCGGAAAAGCCGTTAACATCACGCTTGGCTTGCCCATTATCCGGACCAGTGTAGATCACGGCACAGCGCTTGATCTTGCAGGCACAGGCCGCGCCGATACCGGCAGCCTGAAAGAAGCCATTCAGCAGGCCATACACATGGCCCAGCACACTCTTTGACAGCACACTTTTTGATAGCGATTGGCCCATGACAGAGCACCGCGCCCGGAAACGCTTCGGGCAAAACTTTTTGCGCGATTCCGGAATCATCGATCGCATCATTCGATCAATTCGCCCCCAATCGGGACAAGCACTGATTGAAATTGGCCCCGGACAAGGGGCGCTGACTGCCCATTTGGTCCCGAGCGGCGCGGATCTGACGCTGGTTGAGCTGGATCGGGATCTGATTCCCATTCTTGAAGGGCAATTCCGCGGATCGCCTAACGTGAATTTGATTCAGGCAGACGCGCTGAAAACCGATTTTTCCGCCTTTTACCCGGATCGGCGTCTGCGAGTGGTGGGCAACCTGCCCTACAACATCTCCACCCCGCTGATTTTTCATTTGCTCGCCCAGCACAAGCGTGTGCAGGACATGCACTTTATGCTGCAAAAGGAGGTGGTCGATCGCCTGGCCGCCGCCCCGAACACCAAGGCCTATGGGCGTCTCAGCGTGATGACCCAGTATTATTGCCGGGTAGAGCCCTTGTTCGAGGTGCCGCCGGAAGCCTTCACACCCCGTCCCAAAGTGACCTCTGCCGTGGTAAAATTGACCCCCTATGAGCAGCTGCCCTTTCCGGCGCAGGATGCCGCGTTGTTGCAGCGCATGGTCAGAGACGCCTTCAATCAGCGTCGCAAGACACTGCGCAATGCGCTGAAAGCGCTCGCCACACCGGAGCAAATTGTCGCTGCAGGCATTGACCCTGCGGCCCGCCCGGAAACACTGGCACTGCAAGATTTTGTCACTCTGGCGAATTCGCTGCCGCGCGCCGAATAAACGCCTCAACAACGAGGATCTATGGAACACACACCCAGTGAGCAAGTGGACATTCAGGTCGCTACCCAGTATCTGGCGGATGAGTCCATTCCCGAAGAAAATCGCTTTGCTTTCGCTTACACCATTACGATTACCAATAGCGGCACCGAAGCGGTTCGACTGCTCAACCGGCACTGGATCATCACCAACGGTCGCAACCGTATTTCGGAAGTGCGCGGCGAAGGTGTGGTCGGCAAACAGCCACTGATCGAACCCGGCAAAAGTTTCAGCTATACCTCAGGCGCTGTTATTGAGACAGCCGTGGGCACCATGGAAGGCAGCTACGAGATGATCAGCGAATCCGGGCGCCCCTTCATCGCCCCGGTAACCGCCTTTTCGTTGGTAGAGCCTTCATCACTGCACTGACATGACCCGTTACGCCGTTGGTGATCTGCAAGGTTGCCTGACGCCCTTGCAATGCCTGCTTGCCGAAGTGGGCTTTGACCCGGCCAAAGACGAACTTTGGCTGGTGGGCGATCTAGTCAATCGCGGCCCCCAGTCTTTGGAAGTCCTCGATTATCTCTACCCCATGCGCGACTCACTGCGCATCGTGCTTGGCAATCACGACCTGCATACCCTGGCCCTGGCACGCGGTGCGACAACGCAAGGCCGTCACGCCAGCCTTGAACCACTGCTCGCCGCAGATCACCTGACCCTCTACATGGAGTGGTTTCGCACACTGCCGTTATGCGTCCGCAGCGAAAGCGGAGATTACGTCATGAGCCACGCGGGCATACCGCCTCAGTGGTCCACCGACGACGCCCTGCGCTACAGTAATGAAATCAGCGCCGTACTGCAGGATGATGAACGCATTGATGATTTTCTTTCGAGCATGTACGGCGATGAACCCGCCCGCTGGTCCGCAGATTTGTCGGGGTTTGCTCGCCTGCGAACCATCACCAATTATTTCACTCGTATGCGCATCTGCACGGCAGACGGCACCCTGGCACTCAAGTTCAAAGGTCGGGTGCAAGATATTCCGGAAAACTTCGCCCCCTGGTTCCAGTGGCCGCCACTAGCACCTCGGCAGGAGCGCCAAATCTTTGGGCATTGGGCTGCTCTGGAAGGCCACACCGGAAACGATGCCGTTATCGGCCTGGATACCGGCTGCGTCTGGGGGCGGGAAATGACCCTGCTGAATATGGACAGCGGTGCCTTGCACCGTTGTCAGTGCAGCGAACCCCATCAAACTATTTAAACCTGTCGGCCATCACTGCCCCCGACACTTAATAATAGCGATGAATTTGCCGCCCTAACCCCGACGCTGCATTGCGACATATTCCTGCTTTACCGTAATTTTCCGACTTAGGATGAAACGGGCGAACTCGACACTTCTTTTTTATAGAATGAGCCCACAGACGGAACGCGAAAAATACATTGAACAGCAACTTTATAGAAAAAACCTACAAAGTCGGCGGCGCTGTTCGCGACGAACTGCTAGGACGGCCAGTCACTGAAATAGACTGGGTAGTCGTCGGCGCCACACCGCAAGCCATGCTGGATGCGGGCTATCAGCAGGTAGGCAAGGATTTTCCGGTATTTCTGCATCCAGAAACCCACGAGGAGTATGCCTTGGCGCGTACCGAGCGCAAACAGGGCTCGGGTTACTATGGTTTTGACGTTTATGCGGCACCGGACGTGACGCTGGAGCAGGACCTGCAACGGCGGGATTTGACGATCAATGCCATGGCGATGGATAGCGCTGGCGAGGTCATTGACCCCTACGGCGGCCTGAATGACTTGCACGATCGCGTGCTGCGCCATGTCTCC
>JBFKXO010000220.1:0-3974 GCA_041638115.1 Litorivivens sp.
AAAGGAAGCAAAAGCATGGCAAGAGTAGATTCCGTTCTCGTCCCGATGGACGAGTATCTTAACCACCAGATTGCAGAAACATTCTCCTCCGTACAGCAGTCAGACCGCAGCTGGACAGAGAAAATATGCCTGTGTGTCGGTGCGAACGATGGCAGCATTGCCATTGGCTTTGGCTTGGGTAAATACCTTAATCGGAATGTGATGGATGCCTATGGAGCTGTGTCGGTTGGCGCGGAGCAGTTGACCGTGCGCGGCAGCCGCCAGCTGGCGCCGAGTACAGATGACTACGCTGTTGGCCCTTTGCACTATGAAATTGTGGAGCCCTTAAAGAAGGTCAGGGTGAGGCTGGACAAAAACGATATTCAGCCGATTGCCTTTGATATCACGCTGATTTGCGAGGAGCTCCCGCCTTTTCTTGAAGAGCACGAGTTTCGGCGCCAGCTGGGTGGATTTCGTGTGGAAACTGACTTGGTTAGATATCATCAGGCAGGCGTAGCATCAGGCTGGATTGAAAAGGATGGCAAGCGCTACGAGGTTACGCCTGACACGTTTTTCTGTACCCGCGATCACTCCTGGGGTGTGCGTTACGGCGTAGGGCAAGTGCCAACCGATATACAGCCCGGGCTGGACAGCACCAAATTTCCCATGAACTACCATTGGAGCCCGATGAGGTTGCAGCGCCCGGATGGCAGTGTGTACGGCATACACCATTTTTACCTGAATATCGCGGTGCCCGGTGTAGACAAAATTATTCAGGGCGGGATTGAGCATACAGACGGTAGTCGTGAGGATTTTGTCGATATTGTGTCAGACCTGAACTACGACAAAACCTCCAGACGACTTTTGGGGGGCGACATCCACTTCACCCTCAAGTCAGGCGGCAAGCGGACTCTCACCCTCGAACCCGTCTCTGATACGGGGGTTCATCTTGGCCCAGGCCTTTATTTTGGCTTTGACGGGCATCACCATGGCGAGTGGCGTGGTGAATTAAACGTTGAAGGGGAGCGTTTTGAAAATTGCAAAGACCCAGAGACCCTGAAGCGTATTCATCAAATTCGGGATTGCATCGTGAAGGTGACAGATGGTGACGCGGTTGGGTATGCCAACATCCAGAGTGTGATCAATGGGGTGTGGGAAGACAAAGGCTTGTTGAAAGAGGCAGATTTCACCTAGCCGCCTGAATCCCGGTCTTGGGGCTATCCCGGGGCCGGGCTATCGGTTTTCCTAGGCTTAAGATTGAGGCCCCGTACCTGCTGGCTGGCTATTGGAAACCCCATTCTCATTCGCAATTGTGAATAAACGCGCCATTCTCAGTCTCAGTGAGATTCTCCACACTAAACTTTCCTACCAAAGTGTAATCCCCCCTTTATTGAAAAAAGTAGAACGCTGTGTAAATTTAACGGCTTAGACTTAACAATAACGACAGACCTCGGCCCCGGCCGGCGTAACCGCAGGAGTATTTTATGGATCGTTACATCGTTATTTCCTCAGACTGCCACGCAGGGCTTCCGCCGGAAAAGTACCGCGACTACCTCGAACCCCAATACCGCGAAACGTTTGATATGGCTTTGCCCATTCAAATAGAGATGACAGAGAAGGCGGAGCAGGCTTTTCTGATCAAGGAGATCAACGACGAGTGGCGCGAAGGGGTAGAGCACGGGCTGCACGGTGCCTGGGATCACGACCAGCGCATTCGTATGCTGGATGAAGACGGCATTGCTGGTGAGGTGGTGTTCGTCGACGGTATTACCGAGCGCAACAGTCCGCCCTTTGGTGCAGGTTTAGGTTTGCCCTCCGATGAAACCATTGTGCCAGAACTGCAGTGGGCCGGTGCCCGCGCGCATAACCGTTGGCTGGCGGAGTTCTGTTCACAGGCGCCGGAGCGTCATGCGGGTGTTGCTTCCATTCCCTTGCTGTGGGATATCGAAGAGGCGGTTAAAGAAGTGCGCTGGGTGAAGGAAAGCGGATTGAAGGCCGTGCTGATCCCGCTGTCGACCGGGCCTTTTGAACCCTATCATCACGTGAAATACGATCCCTTCTGGCGAGCTTGTGAAGACCTGGGCATTGTGGTGAATTTCCACTCAGGCGGCGCGATGACCAAGGAATACTTCGGCAAGAACTTCCCTGAAGAGGCGCCGGACGATTACCCTGGGGCCATGGGTGTGTATGTGTCTGAAGTGTTCTTCTGGACCTATCGCCCTCTGACTTTCATGATTTGGGGCGGTGTGTTTGAACGCTTCCCCAAACTGAAAGTCGCGGTAACCGAAACCGGCACCAGCTGGATGCTGCCGCCTTATCTGCAACTGCTGGATCACAATTACCACGACGTGCATTTTTCGGCCAAGCTGGGGGACTTCCGCTCCCACCTGTCTATGTCGCCGACCGACTACT
Organism: Litorivivens sp.; assembly: GCA_041638115.1. Taxonomy (GTDB): domain Bacteria; phylum Pseudomonadota; class Gammaproteobacteria; order Pseudomonadales; family Spongiibacteraceae; genus Litorivivens. The sequence goes on from JBFKXO010000220.1 coordinate 2,392, forward strand.
TCAAGCGCAATGTGGGTATTGGTGCCTCCTGTATCCCTCGCGGCGATATGAAATACCGCCACGATATGGGCATTGATCAGGTGATGTGGGGCAGCGATTACCCGCACCCGGAAGGCACCTGGCCGAGCACACGCGATGCGATGATCGATACCTTCCACGATCTGCCGCACGAAGAAGTGGCCAAGATGCTGGGTGAGAATGCGATCAAGTTCTACGGCTTTGATCGCGAAAAACTGGTGCCGATTGCCGAGCGCATTGGTCCGACGCGCGCTGAGATCAAGCCGGCTGCCTGAGGCGCCCCTCACCCCGGCCCTCGCGAATCGTCGCACCGCCCAAAGGGAGAGGGAGTTATTCCGAGTTCCCTCTCCCTCTGGGAGAGGGTTAGGGTGAGGGCATTTCGCCCTTGTCTTCCCTCGTCTTCTTCCCGATAATACGCCCCCTCAAATTCGTTTTAATTCACGCTGTTATGCATCGCGCTCGCGATGTTCAAACGGCCTTGCATGTGGCCTTTGGTAGGGGCCACCACTGGTAAAAGGACGCACAATGCCTGTTATTACCCTCCCTGACGGAAGTCAGCGTTCCTTCGATGGCCCGGTATCGGTATACGATGTGGCTGCTGATATCGGCCCCGGTCTGGCCAAGGCGACTCTCGGTGGCCGCGTCAATGGTGTTCGCGTAGACGCCTGCGATCTGATTACCGAAGACGCTGAGCTGACCCTGTTTACACCGAAAGACGAAGACGGTTTGGAAATTATCCGTCACTCCTGCGCTCACCTGTTGGGGCATGCCCTGAAGCAACTCTGGCCAAACGCCAAAATGGCGATCGGCCCTACCATCGACAGTGGCTTTTATTACGATATCGACCTCGACCACATGCTCACCGACGAGGATATCGCCAAGCTCGAAGAGCGCATGAAGGCGCTGGCCAAGACCGGCTATCAGGTGGTGAAAAAGAAAGTGAGCTGGGAAGAGGCGCACGCGGCGTTTGAACAGCGTGGCGAGCCCTACAAGATGGAGATTCTGGAGCGCGATATCGCTCGGGATGACCAGCCCGGCCTCTATCATCACGAAGAATACGTGGATATGTGTCGCGGCCCCCACGTGCCGAATATGAGCTTCTGCAAACATTTCAAACTGTTGCGGGTCAGCGGCGCCTACTGGCGCGGCGATTCCAACAACAAGATGTTGCAGCGGGTTTATGGCACTGCCTTTGCCGACAAGAAGCAGCTGGCCGAGCATCTGCGGGTGATGGAAGAGGCCGCCAAGCGCGACCACCGCAAGATCGGTAAAAAGCTGGGCCTGTTCCATATGCAGGAAGAAGCGCCGGGAATGGTGTTCTGGCACAGCAAAGGCTGGTCAGTCTACAAAACCATTGAGCGTTACATGGCCGAGCAGCAGCAATGGCACGGCTACGAAGAGATTCGCACGCCGCAGGTAGTGGATCTTTCGCTCTGGGAAAAGTCCGGTCATGCCGACAAGTTCGGCGATGATATGTTCATGTTAAAGGCCGAAGAGCGCGAGTTTGCGGTCAAGCCCATGAATTGCCCCTGCCACGTGCAGGTCTTCAATCAGGGCCTGCGCAG
>JBFKXO010000221.1:0-3969 GCA_041638115.1 Litorivivens sp.
GGCGCCCGGAAGAAATTGCCCACCTGTCGGTGATGATCGCGGAAAACGAGTACATGAACGCCGAGTGCATCCGTCTGGATGGCGGTATTCGCATGCAGCCTCGCTAATCGCGTTTTAGTCCCTTTCGCCGGCCCGTTCGGGCCGGCCATCCGGCCTCCCGCTTTTCCCGTAAACTGCGATGTATCTGCTGGCAACATGTAGTCGGAGTCGCTAGCATACTCGTCTCCCATCAGTCGGATGGGTTAGCACGTAGTACACAGTGGGAAGGGTATGGCCGATCAGAAAAAAAGTATCGCGTTTACGGTGAACGGGCGGGTTGAGCAGCCGGTCGTCAATGAGAACAAGCCTCTATTGTGGGTGTTGCGCGATGAGCTGGAGCTGACCGGCTCAAAATATGGCTGCGGTCGGGCACTGTGCGGTGCCTGTACGGTCCATGTCGACGGCCAGCCCACTCGCGCGTGTGTCACACCGGTAGAGGCCGTGGCCGGCAAATCTGTGACAACCATTGAATCCATTAGTGAATCTGCCCTCGGCGCGCGTGTACAGCGTGCCTGGAAAAGCCTCAACGTGCCCCAGTGTGGTTATTGTCAGTCTGGCCAGATCATGGCTGTGGTCGCTCTGCTACAGGCTATTCCCCGACCCAGCGACCGCGATATTGATGAGGCGTTATCTGGCAATATCTGTCGTTGCGGCATGTATCCGCGAATCCGCAAGGCTGTCCACGAACTGGCGGCTGGAGGTTTCGCATGAAGAAACTGGAGCGCCGTGATTTTCTCCGGGTTACCGCCATCGCCGGTGGCGGTCTGTTGGTGGCCTGTAAGTGGGACGGTAGCAGCAGCCGGCGCCGCTCAGGTCCGCCGCCATCGTCGCCGGGGCAGGGTGGCGGGATTGACCCTGAACCGCAACCCGATCCCAATGCCGAACGCTGGACGCCCAACGCCTTTATTCGTATCAGCGCCGATAATTTTGTCACGATTATTGTCGGCGCGGCTGAGATCGGTCAGGGCACCATGACGGCGGTACCAATGATTGTTGCAGAAGAACTCGACGCAGACTGGAGCCGGGTAACCTGGGAACAGTCGCCGGCCTCTGCCATCACGTATGGCAACCCATTCTGGCAGGCAGAAGGCGGCTTGGGTGATCTTGATCAGGCGGGTTTACAGATCACGGCCGCCAGTACCACAGTCAGGGGCTACTATGATTCACAGCGCCGTGCCGGTGCGGCGGTGCGGGCAATATTGCTGGAAGCGGCAGCAGACCAGCTCAACGTGGATGTTGGCAGCCTTCGCACCGAGAACAGTTTTGTTATTCACCCGGCCACGGGTTCGCGCCTGAGCTATGGCTCGCTGGCCGCTGCGGCGGCGGAAAAAACACCACCCTCGTCACCGCCGCTGAAAGACCCATCGACCTTTAAATTAATTGGCCAATCCAAGCAGCGGTTGGACGCACGGGAAAAGTCCGATGGCTCGCTAGACTACGGTTTTGATTTCAAGATTCCGGATATGGTCACGGTGGTCGTCATGCGTGCGCCGGTATTTGGGGCGCCACTGCTGGATTGGGATGACAGTGCGGCCTTTGAGGTTGACGGGTTTATCAGTACCCATCGGGTGCCGTCGGGCATTGCGGTGGTCGCGGAAAACTTCTGGTCTGCCGAACAGGCACGCAAGGTGATTACCGCGACCTGGCTCAATGCCGCTGGCGAGACCCTCTCAACCAGCGACTTGCCGGAACAATTCGATACCCGCAACAGCTTGCCCGGTCTACCCGTGCGCAGTGATCAGCTGGGTGAACTTGGCCATTTAGGCGCGGCCCAGACCCTGGAGGCAGATTTTCATTTTCCCTACCTGGCGCACGCGCCGATGGAACCGCTCAATGTCACCATCGATTATCGAGGTGATAGCTGCGAGATCTGGTGCGGCAGCCAGTGGCCGGATATGGATCAGCTGGTGGCGTCGACCATTCTTGGTCTGACACCGGATCGGGTGAAATTCAATAATTTGCTGTCCGGTGGGGGCTTTGGTCGCCGGGCATGTCTTGGCTTTGACTATATACAGGAAGCGGCGCATGTGGCGCGCGCTGTGGGGCGGCCATTGAAAGTGGTGTGGACCCGCGAGGATGATATTCGCGGAGGCTACTACCGGCCTTATACCGCTTGCCGTTTAAAAGCCTCTGTCGATGGCCAGGGCAACTTGCAAGCGTGGTCACACCGGGTAGCCAGCCAGACGCTGTTGATTAGCCCTTTGGTAGAAGCCGCGACCGGGCTGGTCACCGAGGAAGTGCAAACCAGTCAGGGCGCGACCGAAATGCCCTACGACGTGCCCAATGTGTATGTTGATACCCACCAGGTAGTGAATCGTGTGCCCGTGCTGTGGGTGCGCTCGGTCGCTAATGCGACCAATGTGTATGCGGTGGAAACCTTCTTCGACCATGTAATGCGCGGTGCAGGCAAAGATCCGCTAGCGCAGCGTCAGGTCTTGCTGCAGAAAAAGCCACGCCATCTGGCGGTGCTCAATGCGGTCGCTGCGATGGCCGGGTGGGGGCAGTCTACGCCGAGCAATATTCATCGTGGGGTGGCAGTGTTTGCGTCCTACGCCAGTGTTATTGCCCAGATCGTAGAAGTGGAAGTGAACAGCAGCAGTGAGCGCGATCACGTGACGTTGAAGCGGGTATTCAGTGCCGTGGATTGTGGCACGGCGGTGAACCCGGATCTGGTCGAGGCGCAGATTGAGTCCGGTATTGTGTTTGCGCTGTCGACGGCGCTGTTCGGCGAAATCACCCTGGAAAATGGCGAAGTGCAGCAGAGTAATTTCCACGACTACCCGGTGCTGCGCATGTATCAGACGCCACAGATGCAAACCCGAATACTGCCATCCACTGAACATCCCGGCGGTGTCGGTGAATTGGGCGTGCCGTGTATTGCACCGGCGTTAGCCAACGCAATCGCCAGTGCCACTGGCGAGCTTTATACCGTGCTACCCCTGTCGCGCCACGCGCGATTGGCGTTTGATTAAGGAGGCGACAGTGCGAAATCTGCTTTTTGTTGTATCACTGATTGCGCTGTCGCTGGCGGCGCTGTCGTCGCAAGCACAGGTCCATTCGTTTAGCCCTATCGCCGAAGTCTTGCGTCATCCTCGCTGCATGAATTGCCATACGGTCACGGAGTTTCCTCGCCAGACTGACGAGCGTCTGCGTCACGCCCAGCTGGTAGTGAGAGGCAAAGATGGCTTTGGGGCACCCACCCTGCAGTGTGGTGCCTGTCATCAGGATCGCAATGTAGAAGATGGCAAGGTGCCCGGTGCACCGCACTGGCATCTGGCGCCGCTGAGTATGGGGTGGGAAGGGTTGAGTGACGGCGATTTATGCCGGGCCCTGTTGGACAAAAGTAAAAACGGAAATCGCAGCATCGAGGATCTTGTGCATCACATGACCGAAGATGCGCTGGTGCTTTGGGGGTGGGCCCCCGGTGGCAACCGCACCGTTCCACCTTATCCGCACCCGGTATTTGTCGATTACCTCAAAACCTGGGCGGATCTAGGCGCGCCCTGTCCCTGATGCATTTCAAAACCGCCGGCTCAGGATTCGGCATGAGCCGGCAATGCTTCGTAAAAGCAGTGCCTGTTTTTCTTTTCCTTTGCGCGATAGAGCGCAGCGTCCGCTTTGCGGCATAGCTCGTCCACGTCGTCACCATCTTTTGGATACAGGGCGACGCCGATGCTGCAGGTAACCTGATGGCTAACGTCATCGACCACAACCGGCTTTGACAGTGTGTCTATCACCCGCTGCAATATGCTCTCAGTGGCCTCGGGCGTGGCGACATCGGGTAGCAATAGCGTAAATTCATCGCCGCCAAAGCGAGCGACCATATCTTCCCCGCGAATGACATCGTTCAGGCGCTGGGCAATGGTTTCGAGAATGACATCGCCGATGTGATGGCCATAATTGTCGTTAATGGGTTTGAAGCCATCGAGA
>JBFKXO010000222.1:0-3956 GCA_041638115.1 Litorivivens sp.
GAATGGATAGTCCCGTTGGAGCAGCCGAGCACTGCAGCAGCTGGCGAGAGAAGCGAGCGGGTGTCTGAGGCCGCAGGCCGAGTTTCCGCTCGAGCCGCCAGCTGCGAAGCGCACAGGGGATCGGTTGGAGCGCAGCGGAAATCGACTGCGGAACCGGGTGTCCTTTTTCTTGGTGACTTCTTTTTGGACAAGCAAAAAGAAGTCACTCGCCCAGCAGGGCGAAACCAAAAGCCAGAAATTAACTATAGATACGAAAAGAAGTGCAGATTATAAGGAAGCACGCTATTTGCGCCGCCGCAACTTCGCGACCACCCAACTAACCCCCAGCGCCACCACCATAATCCCAACAACCCCCGCCACACATACCGCCAAAAACCCCATCACCTCTTCCACCGGCACATCAAAAATATACACCGTAGACCAAAGCAACAAGGCGGTTGCCAGCACCGCCAAGACAGAGGTGCTGTATTTGCGCCAGCGTCGATAGAGTTCGCTAATACTCAAAACAGGTAACTTAGAAGGAAGCTTCGTGAGTCCATTCACAGCGCATGGACATATCCCCGCTGTTAGGCTCGTGATAATCGGAATCGGTTTCCCAGACGAAGGTGTGAATACCGTTGTAGAGGGTTTCAAGATGCACCGTGGCAGAGACCCAGTACATGCCGCGCAGGACGCGCTCAAACTGCTTGATCCAGGTATTCCACTCGTGCTCTATGGCTTTGTAGGAACTGCCGAAGTGAATGACGTCAGTATGCACGTCATCAAGATCGACTGCCGCGGGGGCTGGCGCAAACATTTCTCTGGAAAGTAACGGCCAGCTGTCCGCGCTGGGAAGGCTTTCCATCACCGAGCGGTTGATCTCGCGTCGCTGCAGGGCTTCGCCACCGCCGCCCACCATATCCCGGATACATCCGTAAACAATCGATTCAGCCATAACTGGTTCATTTCCCGAGAAATTGTTATGTCAGACTATGTTACCTGTGAGCCTGGTCCCGGCCAAGTAAATAAATACCGCACAGATCACAGGCTGAGCTTTTGCTCGTGTAGATAGCGCCAGGCAAGCAACAAGGCGATGAAAGAGGCCAGCACCGCCATCAGAAAAGTCACTTGAGCACCCTGCTCCCACAGCGTACCGCTGAGTATCGCGCCCAAAGCCCCGCCACCGCCAAAACTCACGCCACTGTAGAGTGCCATCCCCTGCCCCTGAAACCCGCGAAAGAAACGCCGCACCAGCTCAACCGCTACAGCATGGGAGCTGCCAAAGGTTGCCGCGTGCATCAGCTGGGCGAAAAAGAGCACCCACACCTCGGTAGCGAAATAGCCGATGAGCGCCCATCTGATAACCGACAGCAACAGGCTCAGCAGCAAGATATTGCGCAAACTGAAGCGCCCCATCAAACGATGCATGACCAGAAACAGAAAGACTTCTGCGACAACCCCGAGTGACCAGAGCATCCCGGTCACGGTTTTGGTGTAGCCTAGATCTTCCAGGTGGATACTGAAAAAGGTGTAGTAGGGTCCGTGGGATACCTGCAGCAAAGCACAGACCACAAGAAAAGCGAGCACTTCGGGGCGTCGCACAATACGCCACAGGCTGGTTTCGCGACGATCGCCGGCCTCGTGGACGGGCTTTTCCGACACGGACAGTGTGCTGATCCAGATACCGGCCAACAGCGCGGTATAGATCCACGGCAGCCACCGGATCGAGAACACATCGAGAAACGCGCCGATCCCCATTACCGTTACAATAAAACCGACGGAACCCCACAAGCGGATCAGGCTATAGCGATGAGACTGGCCTTCCAGGTGTGACAGTGTCACCACTTCAAATTGCGCCAGTACCGCATTCCAAAAGAAACTGTAGCCAACCACGACCAGCATCAGCCACCAGAAGTCGGCGCGAAAAAACACGCCGAGGAAGATAAAGAGCGCGAGAAAGGAACCAACGCGAATAATGGTGGAACGGCGCCCGGTGTGATCAGCCAGCCATCCCCAGAGGCTGGGCGCTACCACTTTGGTCACCATTGCCGCCGACGACAGTGCACCAATAGCAACGGCGCCAAAACCCAGCTCTTTCAGGTACAGGCCCCAGTACGGCAACCAGGCCCCTAACAGCCCAAAATAGGCGAAGTAAAAGCTGGACAGGCGCCAATAGGGAAGCGCCATACCTCAGACAGTGGAGCCAGGAATGACCGGCGTAGTGACTTGAACGCCACCGTTCTGGGCGCGATGCCGCAGCAGGTGATCCATCAACACCAGCGCTACCATCGCTTCAGCGATGGGCACGGCGCGAATGCCAACACAGGGGTCGTGCCGGCCGGTGGTCACCACGTCAACCGGATTGCCCTCCACATCCACCGTTTTACCGGGCACCAGAATGCTGGAGGTCGGCTTGAGCGCGATGGAAGCCACGATATCCTGACCGGAACTGATACCGCCGAGCACACCTCCGGCATTATTGCTGGTAAAGCCCTGAGGGGTCAGCTCGTCGCGATGCTCGCTACCACGGGCGACCACGGCATCAAAACCGGCGCCAATTTCGACGCCTTTAACTGCATTAATCCCCATGAGTGCGTAGGCCAATTCCGCGTCGAGCCGATCAAACACCGGCTCGCCGAGTCCCGGCGGTACGTTGCTGGCCACGATATTGAGTTTTGCGCCGATAGAATCACCGTCTTTACGCAACTGCTGCATAAAGCCTTCCATGGATTCCACTTTGCTTTGGTCCGGACAGAAAAACGGATTGGTTTCCACCACATCCCAGTCAACGGTATCAATGCTTATTGGCCCCAATTGAGAGAGATACCCACGCACCTCGATACCGCAGGTTTTTAACAGATACTTTTTCGCGATTGCGCCGGCAGCCACTCGCATGGCCGTTTCCCGGGCCGAGGAGCGGCCACCACCACGGTAGTCACGCACGCCGTATTTCTGGGTGTAGGTATAATCGGCATGCATTGGCCGAAAGCGGTCCTTGATTTTGCTGTAATCCTTGGATCGCTGATCAGTGTTTTCGATCAACAGACCGATGGAGGTTCCGGTGGTTTTGCCTTCGAACACACCGGACAGAATTTTTACCTCATCATCTTCGCGACGTTGCGTGGTATAGCGTGAGGTACCGGGTTTGCGGCGGTCGAGATCGCGCTGCAGATCTTCCTCTGAAAGCTCCAGTCCGGGAGGACAGCCATCGACCACAGCACCCAACGCCAGGCCGTGACTTTCTCCAAAGGTGGTAACAGTAAACAGTTTCCCGAAGGTATTCCCGGACATCTCACACTCACAGAAATTTGCAAAGCGGCAATTATACGTGAATCAGCTGGCTCCGTCAGAGCGCAGGCAAATCCTCACGGGAAATCACAAAGACGCCATGACCACCGTGTTCAAATTCGACCCAGGTCAGCGGCAGCTCAGGGAAGGCCTGCTCCAATGCAAGACCACTGTTGCCAACTTCAACAATCAGCAAGCCGCCCTCGTTCAACACGTCGCGGGCGCCCCTGAGAATTTGCCGGGTGATATCCAGCCCATCGTCGCCTGAGCCCAGTCCCATAGCCGGCTCTGCGTGGTACTCACGCGGCATGGCCGCCAAATCCTGCTGATCGACATACGGCGGGTTCGACACAATCAGATCAAAACGCTGGCCTGAGAGCCCGGCAAACACGTCAGACTGAACACAGCTGACCCGCTCTGCCACCCCATGGCGGTCTACATTGGAACGCGCCACCGCAAGTGCATCGTCGGAAAGATCGCTGAGCACCACCTGCGACTCGGGAAAGGCCAGTGCGCAGGCAATACCGATACAGCCGCTCCCAGTACACAAGTCCAGAATCGTGTGCGGTTCTCGACCACCCAGCCAGGGCTCAAACCCGGCCTCGATAAGTTCGGCGATAGGCGAGCGCGGCACCAGCACGCGCTCATCGACAAAAAAGGGCAAGCCGGCAAACCAGGCTTCGCCCACC
>JBFKXO010000223.1:0-3948 GCA_041638115.1 Litorivivens sp.
GCGAGGTGCGATTGGGAATCACGGCGCCCGGATTAGCGGGTGTCAGCTCTGCACTCGGGCTCTGGTTGGAGCGGGCGTCAAAGCCACCGGCCTTGAAACCGCGCGTGGCTGTGAAATACGCCATGCCTTCCAGAGAAAAATCCCACTGCATATTCAACAAGGGAGAAAAGTGGGTCTCGCTGCGCTCGCCCTTTAAATCGTGACGCTCCGCCGCAAAGCTGATGGCAGCGACCGTATCCACTTCACCGATGGGCAGGCTATTGCCGTCAAGATCCGCCAGATCCAAGGATCGGCTACCGGTTTTGTGTTCGTAGGTATAGCGTCCGCCGAGGGTCAGGCGAAAGGCCTCACGCAAATTAAAGGTGGCCTGTAAGAAAGCCGAGGCAATATCCGAGACGCTGGTAAATTCTCGGGGCGCCGTAATATTGGCTACAGCATTACCGGCGTCACCAATTCCCACGACTTCGACCGGGTCGAGCGCGAGGGGATTGGGGTCGTAGTCACCCCGAGTACCGCCATCTTGAAAATCCGCAGCGTTCAACAGCTGAACAACGACAGGGGAATCCTGAATTAACTTGTCGTTGAACGTCAGGTCGGTCCGCTGCAGATAGACGCCGCCGATATAATCTATCGGCTCACCCACCGGCGACATCCAGCGCAGCTCCTGGCTGAACTGCTCGTATTCTTCGGCCAGTGCCAGTTTGAACAAGGGCGCGGCGGTTGAATCACAGTCACACAGATCGTCGTATTCGTAGGCCATCAAACCGGTGATGGATTTGAATTCGTTACCCGCATCGCTGACCCAGGTCACGTCAAAGGTCAGGTTGTAGGTATCGTTGTTACTGAAATTTCCATTCGAGGAACCTTTAAAGTCCTGATAGTTGTTGCGAACCGAGTCGTCGGTATCCACATCAACCAGCGGCGGGAAGTAGGTGCGATCCAGAATTTCCGCCTCGGTTCGACCGGTAAACAAAAAGGTTGACGAGGTTGAGGGGTCATCGCGGATCACTTCCGCATGACGCCCAAGACTGTCGAACTTGCCGTACTCAAGTTTCAGTGACGCCGTGGTGTCGTCATTGATTCCCCAGTTCAATTTCAGTCGGTAGGTTGCCTGTTCATGCTGTGGGCCATCGCGATCCAGGGTCAGGTTTTCAACATACCCGCCGTAATCGCGCAATCTGGCGGAGAAACGCGCGCCCACGTTGTCGGTTAGCGGCCCAGACAACACCAGGTCGAGAACTTTTTCATCAAAGTTCGGCTCGTATAACGCCGACACAAAACCTTCAAAGTATTCGGTTGGGTCTGCGGTATGCAAATTAACCGCCCCTGCAATACTGTTTTTACCGTGCAGAATATTTTGCGGGCCACGCAGAACCTCAGCCCGAGCCAGATCCAGGAACGGCGCTCGTGCCAACTGGGCACGCCCATAATAGATACCGTCGACATACATTCCGACCGACTGCTCAAACCCCTGGTTCATACCGGTGCCGATACCCCGAATATAAATATCGGTACTGATGCCGCTTTCGGTCACGGTCAGGTTGGGCACGTAGGCCTGCAAATCTTCCATGCGGTTGATGCCGGCCTCAATCATCTTGTCGCCAGCGATGGCGCTAACCGATACCGGCACATCCTGCAGGCTCTGCGCCCGGTGCTGCGCGGTAACAATAACCTCCTCCAGCTGCGCCTTGGCGAACGCCAGCGGTGAAATCACCACCCCGGCTGCAATTACCCCCAAGGGGAAAGTGCGGAAACCGTTCATTATTATCATCCTCTGAAGTAGTCTCACTACTTTATGGTCCATCAAAATATGAAACACAGATATATGTATCATCGCTTGATGTAACATAAACGTGTCATTAGTTGATGTCAAGATAGTTCGACACAGGTAGAATAGGCATTGGCTGAAATGACAGCGATCCGGCCCCATAGGGCTATATCATTGTTCTAAGAGGGATAATCGCCCCTAAATTGACGCCAGAACATCGCTAAAGCCGATATTTCCAAAGCAAATAGCGATCATTTTCCAAATGCGCGAGCCACAGGTGGTATGAAGTTTCCAGAAGAAACGATTCAGAACATGGCGCTCTACCGCCAGCAAAATGAGCCGGCGGCGGAGCTATCCACGGAAGACAAGAAAGAATATACGGTTGAAGAACTCGCGTTAGCCGCCAATACCACGGTGCGCAATATCCGCGCCTATCAAGATAAAGGGCTATTGCCCCCGCCCACCCTTCGCGGTCGCAAGGGGATTTACAACAACCAGCATTTATCGCGGTTGCGGGTTATCGCCGACCTGCTGGAGCGCGGCTACACCCTTGCCAGCATTCTGGACCTGATCAGCGGTCTCGAAAAAGGCATCGGCCTTAGCGAGATTCTGGGAATGGAATCGGCCATAAACAGCCCCTGGGGCAAGGAAGCCCCCGAAATCATCCCCATGACGCAAATGATAAAAATGTTCGGGCGCGAGCTCACGCCCAGTAATATTCGGCTGGCCGGCGAGCTGGGCATCGCCAAGGTGCAAGGCGCGCAAGTGCGCGTGAATAGCATGAGCACCCTGAAGGTAGCGGCTGACCTGTGCGCCATGGGTATTCCGATGGGAGATCAGCTCGAAATTTTGCGCATGAGCCGCGATAACGTCGAGAAAGTCGCCAAAGAATTTGTCCGCCTGATATCTGACAACGTGCTTCGTCCCTACGAGCAGCAATCGCTGCCACCAAAGGAGGAGTTCCCCAAGATCATCGACCTGATCTGGCGTATGCGCCCCATGGCCGAAATTGTCGTAAAGGCAGAGCTTGGTCGGGCGATGGAAATTGCGGCCAGCAATATACTGGCCGATCAGCTGGAAAGTATTATGAAAGCGCTGGAAAGCGGTCGAGGAAATACCAGCGATAAGGTCTGACCAGGCGCCGTCGGCCTAGCGCCTCCGGCACCACCAACCTTACCCCTAAACGCCAACTGGCGGCGTTGCCGTGGCCGCGTTATCAATCAGCATTTCCGCCGCATTCACAAAACGTGATTCGTCAGAGGCCAGGTAGACCACCAACGCGGCGATATCTTCGGGTTCACACATGGGGTTAGCATCGGTAGACAGGGATTCAATTTCTTCGCGCGTGGCGGTTTCCGCCCCTGTGGCCACCTTGAACACCATAGGCGTCTTCACACCGTCCGGGTGGATGGAATTGCAGCGAATACCGTTGCGCCGCTCGCGACAGTACAAGGCAACGGACTTGGTCAGCGCAGCCACTGCCCCCTTACTGGCGCTGTAGGCCGCAATAAACGACATACCGTGCAGCGCCGCTACCGATGACATATTGATGATCGATCCACCGCGACCGGTCGCCTCCATCGCCGGGATGGCGTACTTGCAACCCAGAAAGACGCCCTCGCTATTAACCGCGCTAACCCGGCGGTATTCGTCTAGAGTGCAATCCACCACGGAGCCCATGGTCATCATGCCAGCGTTGTTGACCAGCACGTCCAGACCGCCAAAGCGCGACACTGCCGTGTCTACGACCGCCTTCCAATCGTCTTCGCTGGTGACATTGTGCTTGATAAACAGTGCATTATCGCCAATCTCGTCAGCCACCGCCTGTCCGTCGCGCTCATTGAGATCTGTCAGCACCACCTTGGCGCCTTCCGCAGCCAGGCGAATAGCATCCGCACGGCCCATGCCACTGGCTGCACCGGTTACGATACAGACCTTGTCTTTTACTCGCGTCATTGTTCCCTTCCTGTGGTTTAACCACGCCGTTACTGCAGCGCTTTGGCGCGGTAGTAAATCACGCTGCCTACCCTTTGAAAAGGCATGCTATAGTTACAAAAACATAGGGTCTTAGGAAGCAGATTAACTAGATTGGGTTCAATCTTAGCAGCTTCATCAAGACCTTGTGTAAGTTATCTCTGCGGTGATTGAAACGGAATTCCGTCTCCTTCAGGTGCAGATAA
>JBFKXO010000224.1:0-3906 GCA_041638115.1 Litorivivens sp.
AAAGCCGGTCACAAACCCAAGGACGACTATCGCCTAGATTCACTCAAGGCGATTTTGTCGACCGGCTCACCCCTGAGCCATGAATGTTTTGAATACGTGTACCGCGATTTCAAACAGGATGTCTGCCTGTCTTCGATCAGCGGCGGCACCGATATCGTGTCCTGCTTTGTACTCGGCAACCCCACGCTACCTGTTTACAAAGGTCAGATCCAGTGTGTCGGTCTCGGCATGGCGGTAGAAATCTGGAACGACGAAGGTCAGCCCGTTACGGGTGGAAAAGGCGAACTGGTCTGTACCCAACCCTTCCCCTGCAGCCCCATCGGATTCTGGAATGACGAGGACGGCAGCCGCTTTCACAAGGCCTACTTTGCCCAATTCGACAATATCTGGGCCCACGGCGATTACGGCGAAATCACCCCTGAAGGCGGGGTGGTGATTCACGGCCGCAGCGATGCCGTACTGAATCCGGGTGGTGTGCGTATCGGCACCGCAGAGATTTATCGTCAGGTTGAAAAAATCGAAGAGGTGCTGGAAGCCATCGTGATCGGTCAGACGTGGGACGACGATGTACGCGTAGTACTGTTTGTCGTGCTGCGTGAAGGTGTTTCACTGACAGAGGAGCTGATCCAGACGATCAAAACCACCATCCGCAAAAACACCACCCCGCGCCATGTGCCGGCGAAGGTGCTGCAGGTGGCGGATATTCCTCGCACCATTTCAGGCAAGATCGTCGAACTGGCGGTGCGGAACGTCGTGCATGGTGAGCCTGTCAAAAATACCGATGCCCTGGCCAATCCGCAGGCATTGGAGTATTTCCGCAATCGCCCAGAACTGGCTGACTGAGCCATTGCCCATGCCAGAGGGCAACATTACGGTATAGTCAGGACACACTGCTTCGACTGGCGTATGATCTGTTCGGTGAACACATGCGCCCGATACCGGGCCTGCGACAGGTAGTATTCTATGAAACACGCGCTCGTCCTGACCCTGGCCCTCATGGTAATCGCCGGCTGCAGCAGTGATAGCAGCAGCACCTCATCACCCGTACCCAGCGCGCCTGCCCCCAATACGGCGGTCGCTCTGAAAGACACCCCGGACGCCCAGTGTGTAATCAATGATCCGCGACGATGGGTGACAAGCAGCACGCCGGATGCAACGGGCCGTCTTGAGGTCGATGTTAGCGCTCCGCTGCAGCCCGCCAGCGAATGCAGTGAAAATCAACGTTTTCAGGTTGGCGTCGGCATTTATGACATTACCGCTACCATTGCCGATACGGCGAGCCTCGCCTGGGTCAACCCGCAACAGGTCTTTAGCGCACTCCATACCCGTGTGTACGCGCGCGCTTTTGCAATAGCCTCACCCTGTAATGGCAAACGTATTCTGTTTGTGTCGCTGGATACAGGCTTGATGAGCGCAAGCCTTCGCAACGCCATCCTTGCCGAGATCGCTGCCGACCCGGATCTTTCGCCACACTACAACGGCAACAATGTCATGCTGTCGGTCACCCATACTCACTCCGACCCCGGTACCGGGCTGATAGGCGCCGGTAATGGTTTGGCCGTGATCGCAGGCGGTACTTTTCAGGCGATTCGCAATGCTCACCTGAATCTGGAAGCCAATCCCGAACCAGCCAGTATCCGCCTGTCGGCGGGCGAGCTGCTGAATACCAATATCAATCGCTCCAAGCCGGCCTACGTGCTGAACCCGCAAGAAGAACGTGCCCTGTTTACCAATGATGTTAACAAGCGCATGGTGCAACTGGAGCTGACCCGCGGCGACCAGCCAGTTGGGCTCATTAACTGGTTCGGCGTTCACCCCACGGTGATTGGGCCGGCCGAGAAATATGTCAGTGGCGACGTAAAAGGTTATGCCTCACTGGGTTTTGAAGAATTGATGGGCACCAACTACCGGGCCGATCCCGCTACAGGGACCTACGTTGCCGCCTTTGCCCAAGCCGATGAAGGCGACGCCTCCCCCAATATAGCGATCGAAGAATTTCCCTACCCCAGTCCAAACCGGGGCGGCGGCGAGAATGACCTGGATGCCAACGCCATTTCCGGCGTCAAACAGTTTGCCAAAGCGCTGGAACTTTTCGGCACGGGCGATGCGATTACCGGCCCGGTGGACTTTCGTTTTGCCACCGTTCCGATCACAACAATCACTGTTGACGACCCCACCGTACTGGCCAGCCTGAAACACCCCGCAGAGCTGGATGACGAGGTTAAACGTACGTGTGACGGCATCCTCGGCGTGTCTTTTGGTGCAGGAGCTGAAGACGGTCCCGGCCCCACCAAAGAAGGCTACACCTGCAGTGACAGCCCTGATGTGTTGAACGCTGCGCTGGCAGATATCGACACACTGACAGGCACGCGCCTGGAAGGGTTTCCCGGTGGCTGGCCCAAGGAGACGATCCCCGGCCAGGTGCTGTCGGCGGCCGTGATGTGTAACGCACAAAATATCCCCATTGGGGACTTCTCGTGTCAGGCAGAAAAACCCGTATTGCTACCTCGGGGCGGCGATGAGCTCCCCTTCCAGCTCTTTCGGGTGGGCAACTTCGCCCTATTAGGCCTGCCCTGGGAAGTTACCACCATGGCCGCGCGCCGGATTCGCTCACTGCTGCTGGAAGAGCTGGCTGCCGAAGGCATTGATAATGTCGTGATCGCCGGGCTGGTCAATGACTATGTGCACTATCTGACCACACGCGAGGAATACGCCTCTCAGCAATACGAAGGCGCATCAACACTATACGGCCCCTGGACGCAGGCAGCCGTTGCACAGGAATCCCTGCGACTGGCGCGCGCCCTGATCAATGGCGACGCCCAGCCTGCTGCGCCCGCGCCGGGAGAACGGGCGGAACTTGAACTGGTCGCCGGCCCGATGGAATCTCCTCACCCCGATGGCGAACCGGGCACTGTCACTCTCCAGCCCCCCGCCTCTGTCACGGCTGGCGATACGCTGGAAGCCCAGTTTGTTGTGGGCCACCCCGGCAATGATCTGCGTATCCAGCAAAGTTATGTCACCGTGGAGCGCGCTCTGGCGAATGGTCGCTGGGAGACGGTAGAAGAAGATCGCTCACCGAATCTGATCTACGAATGGCAGCCGCTGGTACAGCCACCACTGGCGCTGGAGCGTCCGCAGACCAGTAGCGGAGGCACCGCGCTGGTTACCTGGCATGTCCCGAGAAATACCCCGGCGGGCACCTATCGCCTGCGCGTAGAGGGCGCCTCGCGCGCCATGTTCTCATCAGAAGCCAGTGCCTATGAAACCATCAGCGAACCATTTGTCGTCAATGGTCCATTATCAGAGTGTCCGTGATACTCCATCCGGACGAGCTGACAATGCATCGTGCATTGTTACCAGCGCGAAGACTTGCAGCTCATCACCGGGGTGTTAGTCTCAGGTCATTGACCTGAAACTCTGATAATAAAAAGGTGGTTTATGCTGCGCACAGTGGCTCTGTACCTGACAGTGTTCATGCTGTGGGGCTGCGATAGTTCATCCAGCTCGTCATCGACACCAACACCGCCCAACACCCCAGCCCCGGGCGCGCCCGCTGAAGAGACCGCCATTACCAACAAATTACCGATGGGCGTGCCTCCCGCTGCCAAGAAACCGCTGGCTAAGCGCCCCCCTGCAGATGCCAGACTCTGGCCCTTTGCGGAGGGCATCAATGGCATCTCGGGAAGCGGGCGTTATTTTGGTGGCGCCTATTACTGGACCGATTTTATCTACGACGCCTACGGTCCCTACGCTGGCAGCGCGCCGCCTCACAATCTGCAGACCCCCAACGCCGGCAGCCTGACCTACCCGACGGTGGCACTCGATGCACCCAATTATCCCGGCCCGGATATGAGCAGCGCCGACTACAACGCCGACAACGATCCGTTTCAGGGCAATGCCGCCGAT
>JBFKXO010000225.1:0-3898 GCA_041638115.1 Litorivivens sp.
CCACTTAGTGCTGCGCGGCACTGAACCCGAGATTGCCGACGGCAATCTGCTACTTGATCAACTGGCCGGCGCCAGTATCGAATTCCATCCCGCCCGTCACTACCAACAAAACCTAGATTCACTGCTCGATGCGGCAAAACAGTGCAGCGACGAGGCCGGTCACCCAGCCTTTGTAATTCCCACCGGTGCCTCCGATGGCATTGGCGTTTGGGGCTACCTTCTGGCCGCCCAGGAATTACAGAGTGATTTTGACCGGCTAGGCATGTCGCCCGAGCATATTGTCTGTGCTACCGGTTCGGGTGGTACTCAGGCCGGTCTGACATTGGGTGCGCAGTTGCTGGGTATGCGCGCCAAGGTCTGGGGGGTAAACGTCTGCGACGATGAAGCCTGGTTCCTGAACAAGGTGCATCAGGATGTCAGCGACTGGAGCCGGCGTTATCAGCCCGACTATGATCCCGCGACGCTGGACACGCGCGTGATTGACGGATACGTGGGCGCGGGTTACGCGATCGCCGATAAGTCCGTGTTTGAAACTATCAGCCTGTTGGCGCGGTTGGAAGGGCTGGTACTGGACCCGGTGTATACCGGCAAGGCCTTTCACGGACTGATTCAGGAGTGTCGCGCCGGTCGCCTGAAGGGCGGCAATATTGTATTTGTTCACACTGGTGGCACCTTTGGTTTATTCCCTCAGCGCGACCAGTTAGCGCCAGTACTCAAACTCACGTAATTCATACCGATAATCTATAACAACGGGAAACCTCATGTTGCAGACTCTGGAAGGACTGATTGCCACAATTAACGGCTGGGTCTGGGGAGTGCCGATGCTGGTGTTGATTCTCGGCACGGGTCTGTACCTGATGCTGGGCCTTCGCTTTATGCCGCTGCGCAATATCGGCCGCGCTTTTCGGATGCTGTTCGACGACAGGGGGCGCAGCGGTGACGGCAATATCTCCTCGTTCCAGGCATTGATGACCTCACTGTCGGCCACCATTGGCACCGGCAACATAGCCGGTGTCGCGACCGCGATTGCGCTGGGCGGACCCGGTGCATTGTTCTGGATGTGGTGTACCGCACTGGTGGGCATGGCCACTAAATATGCCGAGGCCGTGTGCGCGGTGCATTATCGCGAATGTGATACCAATGGAAATTTCTGCGGCGGGCCAATGTATTACATAAAGAATGGCCTGTCGGCGAACTGGCGCTGGTTGGCGGTGGCGTTCGCCCTGTTTGGTGCAGTTGCCGGCTTTGGAATTGGAAACGGCGTTCAGGCGAACTCGGTGGCTGACGCGCTGGATAGCAGTTTCGGTGTGGATGCGCGAATTACCGGGCTCTGTTTATTCGTCGCTGTGGCCGCGGTGGTACTTGGTGGGGTAAAGCGTATCGCGGAAGTGGCAAGCATTCTGGTCCCCATGATGGCGGTGCTCTACCTGCTGGCTGGCCTGAGTATCATCGCTATGTCGATTACTGAATTGCCGGGTGTGATCGCGTTGGTCTTCGAGTCGGCCTTTACCGGCACGGCTGCGACCGGAGGCTTTGCCGGTGCAGCGGTATGGGCGGCGATTCGTTTCGGGGTGGCGCGCGGGATATTCAGTAATGAGGCTGGTCTGGGTAGTGCGCCTATCGCGCACGCCGCGGCGAGAACCAACAGCGCCGTGGGGCAGGGGATTATCGCGATGCTCGGCACTTTTATCGACACCCTGATTGTGTGCAGTATCACTGGCTTCGTGATTCTACTGAGCGGTGCCTGGACGACGGGTGAGAACGGAGCAGCATTGTCAGCCATGGCATTTGACCAGTTGTTGCCGGGCGGAGAATACGTCGTGTCGATTGGCTTGGTACTGTTTGCCTTTACCACCATTCTGGGTTGGAGCTACTACTGTGAACGTTGTGTTGTTTTCCTGGTGGGCGTCAAGGCTGAACTGCCGTTTCGGATTGTGTGGGTGCTTGCCGTGCCCTTTGGCACATTGATTAACCTGGAAACGATCTGGCTGGTCGCCGATACGCTAAATGCGATGATGGCGCTGCCGAATCTCATTGCGTTGCTGTTGTTGAGCCCCGTGGTGTTCAGGCTGACCAAGTCCTACTTTGCATCGGTATCGTGAAAGCTATTAAGAGGGTGGCAGCCAGCGGAGCGCCGGAGCTTCGACAAACCTGACCTTATGAGCACGGCAAACGTTGGCTGGTCGTAGGAAGAGCTTGTTGAGGGTCCTCGCGAAGGTTTTAGGTTCGCGGTAAATAATGGCGCGGCACGCGGCGCGTAATGCCAGTAAACAAGTGGTAGCTGATGGTGCCCGCGCGGCGCGCGACGTCGGCTGCTGCCACGCCGTCTCCCCACAGCGTGGCGACGTCGCCGATAGCGATCTCGGTGTTTGCTGAACTCACATCGACACTACAGATATCCATCGACACCCTGCCTACCAGCGGAAAGGTTTGTCCCTTGATGGCGATCGGGCAGCCGTTTTGCAATTGGCGCGGGTAGCCATCGCCGTAGCCAATGCCCAACGCCGCGATGCGGCGCGGTGTAGGGGCGGTCCAGGTGGCACCGTAGCCAACCGATTCGCCGGCAGCGATGTTTTTAATCGAAATAACCCTGGCACGTAGCGACATGACCGGTTTCAGATCCGTGCAGATATGGGGGCAGGGGTTGTCGCCGTAGAGCATAATGCCGGGCCTTACCCAGTCGGCGTGGCTTTGAGGCCAGGCAATAATACCCGCCGAGTTGGCCAGGCTACGTTCAATACCGCTGGTTTCTTTAGTCAGCGATAGAAAACGCTGAATTTGAGTGTCAGTAATGTCATTCCCACTTTCATCTGCACTGCTGAAATGGGTCATCGTTGTCAGTCGAAAGCGGGGGTTGGCGTGCAGTGCCTTGTAAGCGCGCTGGAACTCAGCGGCATCCAGGCCCAGCCGATTCATTCCCGTGTCTGCTTTTAGCCAGACTTCCAACGGCTTTGCTGTTTGAGCCTCGCTCAGCAAGGCCAGTTGGCTTTCAGAATGAATGGCGACTGCGGTGTCGTTGGTAGCGCACCAGCGCAACTTGGCCTGGTCCAGCAATGTTCCCATCAGCAGTAGGGGGGTGGTGATGCCCTGTGCGCGCAGAGTTTCGGCTTCTTCAAATCGTGCAACACCGAGTTTGTCGGCTTTTTCGGCAAGCGCGGTTGCCACCGGAAGCAGTCCGTGCCCATAGGCGTCAGCCTTGATCATGGCAACTATTCGGGAATGTGGCGCCAGAGCGCGTACCGTTGCAAGGTTGTGTGTGAGTGCGGCGAGATCGATGTCGGCCCAGGCCGTCTGTGTCATCCGGATTTCTGCTGTCGGTGGAAGAGTCCCGCGAGAAAGTAGCGTGCCAGGTTGAATACTGCAATAGGCGAATTCACGGGGCGACAAAAAATCGCTATGCTGCTGGCTTAACGACACTTTTTGGGGTGAGCATGCCAAAAGGGTTTGAGGAAAAACTCGTTATTTCACTATCGTCACGCGCGTTGTTCGATCTGGATGAGAGTCACCGTGTATACGAGGAGCAGGGGCTTGAAGCCTATCAGGCTTATCAGATCGAGCATGAAGACAAGGTGCTGGAACCCGGTGAAGCCTATCCGCTGGTACAAAAGCTTCTCAATATCAATGAGCGTCTGGGCGAAGAGCGGGTGGAGGTCATTCTTCTGTCACGAAATTCCGCCGATACCGGATTGCGCGTGTTTAATTCCATTGAGCACTATGGGCTCAAGATTTCGCGGGCGGCTTTTTGTGGTGGCGAAAGTCCCTATCGCTATATCGCGGCCTTTGGCTGCCATCTTTTTCTTTCGACCCATGCTGACGACGTTCGCCATGCACTGAACAATGGCGTGGCAGCGGCCACCTTATTGCCACGCGGCAAGCGTCAAGTTGACGAGTCTGATCA
>JBFKXO010000226.1:0-3877 GCA_041638115.1 Litorivivens sp.
GATGATCGCCAGTTTTTGGGCATGCTCGGCATGCATGGCTTTTATGAGGCTAACAATGCCATGCATCACAGTGACGTGATTCTGGCTGTTGGCGCGCGCTTTGATGACCGGGTGACTAACACCCCAAGCAAGTTCTGCCCGGGTGCCAAGGTGATTCATATCGATATCGATCCGGCGTCCATCTCCAAAACGATTCAGGCCGATGTGCCCATTGTTGGTCCGGTCGATTCTGTGCTGGCCGAAATGCTGAGTCTGGTGCGCGAGGCGCGCAAGGCGGACAAAAGCCTGCCCGATGCCAAGGCGCTGGATATCTGGTGGAAGCAGATTGACGAGTGGCGCGACACCCACGGCCTGTGGACCAAGCCGCGCTACGATACCTCCACTGATCTGATCAAGCCGCAGGAAGTGATCGACACCCTGAGCCGTTTGACTAATGGCGAGGCCTTTGTGACCTCAGACGTGGGGCAGCACCAGATGTACGCGGCCCAGTACTATCGTTTCAAGCACCCGCGACGCTGGATCAACTCCGGTGGTCTGGGCACGATGGGCTTCGGTCTGCCGGCCGCCATGGGCGTCAAGCTGGCCTACCCGGATTCCGACGTGGTCTGTGTGACCGGTGAAGGCAGTATCCAGATGAACATTCAGGAGCTGTCCACCTGCACCCAGTACAACATTCCGGTGAAAATCCTGAATCTGTACAACGGCTATCTGGGCATGGTGAAGCAGTGGCAGGACATGCAGTACGAAGGCCGCTACGCCGAGAGCACCTACGAAAACTCGCTGCCCGACTTTATCAAGCTGGCCGAGGCCTATGGCCATGTGGGCGTGCGCGTCGACAAAAAAGCCGATCTGGAAGGTGCTTTGAAAGAAGTGCTGGCGATGAAAGATCGTCTGGTCTTTATGGATATTCACGTAGATCCCCACGAGCACGTATACCCGATGCTGGTGGCGCCGAATGGCTCCATGCGTGATATGTGGTTGAGCAAGACGGAGCGAACCTGATGCGACGAATTATTTCTGTTCTTTTGGAAAACGAGCCGGGTGCTCTGTCGCGTGTGGTCGGTCTGTTCTCCCAGCGTGGCTACAATATTGAAACCCTGAACGTGGCGCCGACCGAAGATGAGACCTTGTCCCGTCTGACCCTGACCACGGTGGGCGATGATCACAAGATCGAGCAGATTACCAAGCACCTGAACCGTCTGGTCGATGTGGTGAAACTGGTTGATCTGAGTGAAGGCGCCCATATCGAGCGCGAGCTGATGCTGGTCAAGGTGCGTGCCACCGGTGCCCAGCGTGCGGAGATCAAACGCTGTACCGATATCTTCCGCGGCCAGATCGTGGATGTGGGCCCGACGGTGTACACCATTCAGATTACCGGCGCGTCTGACAAGCTGGATTCCTTCCTGGAGGCTGTGGGTGACGCTGCGATTCTGGAAGTGGTACGCAGCGGTGTGTCGGGTATTGCCCGCGGCGAGAAAGTGCTCTCTCTGTAACCCCCCTCACCCTGCCCCTCGCGACCGTCGCACCGCCCAACGGGAGAGGGTACCCTCAATCTCGTTTCGTGCGCCCCCTCTCCCATTGGGAGAGGGTCGGGGTGAGGGTTGGGTTGAGGGTCTTGGGATTTCCATTTACCTCCCGTAAGCTGTCCTAAAACATAACAGGGGCAGACCTCATGGCTTTCCAATCCGAGCAACACGCCAAAGCCTACTGGCGGGAACATCTCCGCCTGATGTTTATCCTCTCCGCAATCTGGTTTGCGGTGTCCTTCGGCTGCGGCATTCTGCTTGCCGACTGGCTCAATCAATTTCGCCTCGGCGGCTACAAACTCGGGTTCTGGTTCGCCCAGCAGGGCTCCATTTACACCTTCGTCATTCTGATTTTTGTCTACGCCCGGCAGATGGGGCGGCTGGATAAAAAATACGGCGTGGATGAGGGATAAATGATGGACCTGAAAACTCTCACCTACCTTGTCGTCGGCGCGAGCTTTTTACTCTATATCGGTATCGCCATCTGGTCCCGCGCCGGGTCCACCCAGGAATTTTATGTGGCTGGGGGTGGCGTGCATCCGGTGGCCAACGGTATGGCAACCGCCGCCGACTGGATGAGTGCCGCGTCGTTTATTTCCATGGCGGGGTTGATCGCCTACATGGGCTACGGCGGTTCCGTCTTTTTGATGGGCTGGACCGGTGGCTTTGTCTTGTTGGCGATGTTCCTCGCGCCCTACCTGCGCAAGTTTGGCAAGTTCACCGTGCCGGAATTTATTGGCGAGCGTTACTACTCGCGCACTGCGCGTATTGTGGCGGTGGTATGTTTGATTATCTGTTCTGTGACTTATGTGATCGGTCAGATGAAGGGTGTCGGCGTCGCTTTCTCTCGTTTTCTGGAAGTGGATTACGACATCGGTCTCTATGTCGGCATGGGCATTGTGTTTGTCTATGCGGTGCTCGGCGGTATGAAGGGCATCACCTATACTCAGATTGCCCAGTATTGTGTGCTGATCTTTGCCTTTACCATTCCCGCGATTTTTATTTCCCTCAACTTGACCGGTAATCCCCTCCCGCAACTCGGTCTCGGCAGCACGCTCGCGGGCAGCGATACTTACCTGCTAGACAAGCTGGATTTGGTATTGCAGGACCTCGGTTTTGCCGAGTACACCACGCAGGAGCGTTTAAGCAAGCTGAATATGTTTGCCTATACGCTTTCCTTGATGATCGGAACCGCCGGTTTGCCCCATGTGATTATTCGTTTTTTTACCGTGCCCAAGGTCAGCGATGCGCGCAAATCGGCGGGTTGGGCGCTACTGTTTATCTCGATTCTTTATACCACCGCGCCAGCGGTTTCCGGCATGGCGCGGCTGAATCTGATCGATACTTTTGATGGCAAAGACGGGGGTGGACTGGTTTACGAGGAGCGCCCGCAGTGGTTTAAAAACTGGGAAAAAACCGGTCTTTTGGCATTCGAAGATAAAAACGGCGATGGCCGGGTAACTCACGTGGCTGATCCTGTCGCAAATGAAATGGTGACCATCGACCGCGATATTATCGTACTGGCTAACCCGGAAATTGCCCGCCTGCCCAACTGGGTGATTGCCCTGGTGGCGGCCGGCGGTTTGGCGGCAGCATTGTCGACGGCTGCGGGTTTGCTGCTCGCGATTTCCTCGGCGATTTCTCACGATTTGCTAAAAGGCGTATTCGCGCCAAATATTTCGGAAAAACAGGAATTGCGGGCGAGCCGCATTGCCATGGCAGTGGCCATCGCCTTTGCCGGTTACCTTGGCTTGAATCCGCCGGACTTTGCGGCAGGTACGGTGGCGCTGGCTTTTGGTCTGGCGGCCTCGTCTATTTTTCCGGCTTTGATGCTGGGGATCTTCAGTAAACGCATTAATAAAGAGGGCGCCATCGCCGGCATGTTAGCCGGGCTGGGTGTTACATTGCTTTACGTATTCCAGCACAAGGGCGTGATGTTTATTCCGGGTACGGAGTTTCTGGGGGGCATGACAGAAAACTGGTTCCTGGGGATTGAGCCCAATGCCTTTGGCGCCGTGGGTGCAGCGGTCAATTTCGCGGTTGCGTTTGCGGTTTCAAAAGTGACAGCAGCTCCACCGGCTTCTGTGCAGGAGTTGGTGGAGCATATCCAGGTACCGAAAGGGGCGGGAACTGCAGAAGTACATTAATTGTCGTCATTGCGTATAGGGACTCCTCTCCGGTTGGCAAGCTCCGATTTCATAAAAAAACAGAGCCGATGCGTGCGTATAGCCGGTCTCTTGGTGGGGTGGCTATCCCCTGACCCTAATGAACGTCGCGCACCCTCTCTCCTCAACGAGCAGTAGGCTTCAATGAGCCTTCGCAATGACCAGGTTTTGAGAGGGTCGGTCTGA
>JBFKXO010000227.1:0-3875 GCA_041638115.1 Litorivivens sp.
CGCCGCCCGGCGTGCTGCCCGGCGCAAAACCAACACCGGGCAGGCCGGCATTGCCACTGTTGACCGCACTGCCTTCAATGCCGGTTCGGTTGTTGATTAGACGATGTACTACGGTGACTTTTTTCTTCTCGGCGTTAAGGCGTGCGCCCAGCGTCAAACTCCAGTGCGGCGTCACGTGCCAGGTAGCTTGCCCGAACAGCGCCACGCTTTTGGTGAGCTGATTGAACCGGGTGAGAGAGGTTTCTATCGGGTTGGCGCCCCCGTCGGCAGCCATGCGAGCTTGAATTAACTGCCCGGCCAGCCGACCGCTGGTGGCATCATCCAACACTGTATCCTGGCAGCTCTGCGCATTCGGGCTGTTCACGCAGAGGCGACGTTCGCCTTCGCCGGTTACCAGCAGGATTTCGCTCAGCTCCAGATAGTTGGTGATGTCGTAGGTGGCGTTGATGGCCGTGCGCAGATAATACAGGCCGCCCACATACTCGAACTCGCCGGGCGCTGAGGTTAATCGTAATTCCTGGCTGACCTGGCGCAGATCTTCGTCATTATTCAGTACCAGAAAAGGGATGGGAGAAAAATCCGCGTCAAAACTCAGGTCCTCATCCATCCACGAGTAGTTGGTGATGCTGGTCAGCGTTTGGCCACCTGACAGTGTCCAGTCGGCCTTTAGGGTGGTGTCCCAGCTATCGCGGCTGGCGCCGGCTGCGTGGTCCAGTGCCGTTTCTTCATCGTAGGGATCGGCGCTGGTGCGCGGATCGAATAATCGCATCGCTGCCAGATGCCGGTCGCGCGCAGCGGTAAGCTGAGTGCCTGCACCGTGTTGGTCCACAACGCCGCCGTTAAGCGTGAAACCAACTCGGGTGGACTCTGAAGGATCCCATTGCAGGCGCAGCCGGGCGCCAAGATTGTCGCGGTTTTCTTCGTCAATGCCGGTGGTGGTGTTGTGCACGCTGCCGTCTCGCTTTTCTTCGAGCAGGGCCAGGCGGAAGGCGAGCTTGTCGTCTACAATCGGGCCGGTCGCGGCAAGGCGAGTACGGCGCAGGTTGCGATCACCGAGCAAAATGTCGGCCTTACCGCCAAATTCGTATTCGGGCGCGGCGCTGCGAAAATGGATGGCGCCAGCCGAGGCATTCTTACCGAACAGGGTACCCTGGGGTCCGCGCAATACTTCAATAGCCGAGAGATCGATCAGGCC
This sequence comes from Litorivivens sp., assembly GCA_041638115.1. Lineage (GTDB taxonomy): Bacteria > Pseudomonadota > Gammaproteobacteria > Pseudomonadales > Spongiibacteraceae > Litorivivens. Next base: position 1,196 of record JBFKXO010000227.1, read on the forward strand.
CTGGGTGATGTAGGAGGCGCGGCCATAAAACACTTCGTCGATCAGTATGGCAACGGATTGTTCAAATCCTCGGTTGTAGCTCGAGCCGAGGCCACGGATATAGATGCTGGGAAAGGTGGGGATGGCGAGAATGTCGAGATTGGGGACGTAGGTGGCCACCTCACTCATATCGCCCATATTCATTTCAACCAGTTGTTCACCACCGATGGCTGTTACCGACAGCGGCACCGATTGCACATCTTCCTCGCGCTTTTGCGCGGTCACCACCACCTCCTCCAGCATGGGGCGAGATTTTTGTGGCGTTGAGGTATCGCTCGTTTCGGCGAAGGTTGCCGGAACCAGCCAGCAGGTCGCGCTACACAACAGCGCGAGAGATTGCTTGGTCATTGAAAGTGCCTGTTATTGTTTTCAAGTAATGAGGCGCTAATTGTGGGGTGTGTCAGCGCGACAGTCCATGCAAATTACCTACTGTTTGCGAGCGCTCCGATGTTGAAACCTCGGGTGCGGTCTGCAGCAGTTTATCTCCTAACCCCATTGAAACGCCCCACCACAGGTTCTCGTTGCGAAAGTGGTGCAGGCGGTGTTCGCGTACCCGACGCTTGTAATAGTTGATGGGTGGGCACCAGTTGATATGGGACAGGAAGTGAGTGATTTCGTAATTGAAGGCCAGCAGGAAAAAGGCCGCCAGGGCGCTGGTGGCCAGCTCAACGCTTGGCATCAAACCATAAAACAACGCCACGATAATGGGCACCACAATCGGAAAAACGCCCAAATGTATGAAGATGTTGGTCAGATCCCAGGGTTTGCGATGATGTTCCCGGTGTTTTTTAGGCAAGGGAAGGTCGAGTGTTTTGCCGAAGATGCGTTTCGGTTTGAAGTGCAGCAGGAAGACATGAATTGCCCACTCCCAGAAGGGCCAGACAGCCAGTATCACCAGTGGGGCGACCAAATCTGCCCACTGCCAATTGCCCAGCCAGATGCGAAAGCCGGTAAAGAATACCGCCAGCGCACTGAGAATCACCGGGCTGGGGTGGCTAAACATGGCGCGTAGGGCATCGCGGGCATTGCTGGGAAGATCGGCAGGTTGTGCAAAATCGTTCATGGCGTGGCCTCATACTGATCGATAACGTGAAAGATCAACTCACTGCTGTGATCAATGTGGGTTTGGGTAAGGTTAAAGGCGGTGTCTGCGTCGCCGGCGGCAATGGCCGCGGTGAGTTCCTCAAAGAAGGGGAGGTCATGAAAGTCGTCGCTGAGCAGCTGGGTAAACAGCTCCCAAAGTGGTTCATAGGTCTTGCGCAGGGTGTTGAGCGAAAGACGGTATACAATGTTGCCACTGGCATCGACCAGCGCTTCCCAGAAATCGAACACCAGATACTGCAGGCGCTTTGTATCGTGTTCCCGACGCAGCCCAGCCAGACAGTGCTGAATCTGGGCGAGTGTTTCCGGGCTGTGATGATTCGCGGCTTCTCGCGCAATGTTCGGCGTTAATATCTGCCGCATACGGACAATACTGCGAGCAGTATCGGCCTGCAGTGTGCCGTGTTCGTCTACCAAAAGATGAGGAAGCAGCTCCAGCCCCGCTTCGCGCCGATAGTCCAGTACCTGCGTGGCGCCACCGTGACGGACCTTTACCAGCCCGGCTTGCTGCAGTCGCTTGATGGCTTCGCGCACGGCGCCCCGATTCACTTGCAGCAGCTCGCAGAGCACCCGTTCTGAGGGGAGCTCGTCACCGGCTTTGAGTTGCTGGCCGACGATGCGGTCACGCAATTGATCGAACACAACTTCGGACAGCGATTGTTTGCGAACAGACTCGAACATGGCTGGGTTTACACGCTAAAGGTCAACTGATCATACCAGTTGACGGGCGCGGGTCAAGAATGCACTTAATGTAATTGATAATAATTCCTATTAGCGTTTAAATGTGCGCTCGCTGCTAACCGCTGAAACCGCGCATACGCTCAGCATGTTGGCTCCCTGTTTGCGAATCCGTTGTGTTCTCTGATGACCAATAAACTGCTTTTTAAATTTCACAGCTGGACGGCGCTTGCTGTCTGTATCCCTCTACTTGTGATCTGCGTGACCGGCAGCATCTTGGTTTTCAAGCACGAGCTCGACAGTGTGCTGATGCACGACAAGGTTCGCGTCGAGCCGGCGGGCGCGCGTCAAAGTCTCGACAGTCTGTTGGCTACAACGAACAACCTCTACCCGGCGCATGAGGTGGTGGGCTGGACGCTGTTTGATGATCCGGGGCGTGCGGATTTGATTTATCTCATGGCCCACGGCAGTAGCGATTGGTCTTATATCCTGATGGATCCCTATCGAGCGCAATTACTGGCGCCGGTGGTGCCCACCTCGCATTATCTGACCGATTGGCTGCTGGAGTTGCACTACACCTTGCTGTTGCACGATACGGGCCTGTTGGTCAGCGGTTTTATCGCTGTTGTGCTGTGTCTGCTGGGAATCACTGGTGTGTGGATGCACCGACACTTCTGGAAAAATCTGTTCACGCTGCGCCGCAAGGCGCGGTTGGTTCTGTATTTCAGTGATTTGCACAAGCTAGTGGGCGTTTATGCGTCGCCGGTATTGCTGGTGCTGGGTTTTACCGGGGCCTATTGGAACCTTTCACACTATATTCACGAGCTGGAGGAACACGCCGGCGGTGAGGAACACTACAAAA
>JBFKXO010000228.1:0-3842 GCA_041638115.1 Litorivivens sp.
ATCGTCAGGAGGGGCTTAGTACAGACGCTGCTGTTTTTTCATCTCGCGGCTGACTTTCTTGGCATGGCGTTTTACCGCTGCCGCAGCCTTGCGCTTGCGAACCGACGTGGGCTTTTCATAAAACTCGCGACGACGGACTTCTGCCAGGACGCCAGCTTTCTCACAGGAGCGCTTAAAACGTCGCAGGGCGATATCAAATGGTTCGTTTTCTTTGACTTTAACAAAAGGCATTCACAGTACCTATCTGGATGATTCTGTTCAGCTTCCCGCCATTAACCAATGACAGGCTCTTAAGGGTGGCGAATTCTAAACGCACAAAGCCCAAAAAGCAAAGTAAAACTGGAGCTTGGCTGGTTCTAAGCGGCCTGAGCCAGTAATATGCGCGCAATTATCGCCATCCGTGGGAAAATTAGCGATTTCTCTGGGGAAGATGGCGGGATCGTGATGGCAACCGGGAGGCGCGAGTGGCAGTAAAGCGGGTTTTGGGGATTGAGAGTTCCTGCGACGAAACGGGGGTTGCGTTGTACGACGCTGACCGCGGATTGTTGGCCCATGCCCTGTATTCCCAGATCAGCCTCCACCAAGAATTTGGCGGCGTGGTCCCCGAGCTGGCCTCCCGTGATCACATTCGAAAGATTTCGCCGCTGGTTCAACAGGTTATGAAGGAAGCCGACTGCAAACCAAGCGATATTGATGCCGTGGCCTACACCCAAGGCCCGGGTTTGGCCGGGGCCTTGATGGTTGGGGCCTGCTTTGGGCGTTCACTCGCCTATGGCTGGGGCGTTCCGGCGCTTGGCGTGCATCATATGGAAGGGCATCTGCTGGCGCCGATGCTGGAGGAGGACCGTCCGTCCTTTCCTTTTATTGCTTTGCTGGTTTCTGGCGGCCACACCCAGCTGGTGCGAGTGGATGGCGTAGGCCGCTATGAGATGCTGGGTGAATCGCTCGACGACGCCGCCGGTGAAGCCTTTGACAAGGCGGCCAAGATGATGGAGCTGGGTTATCCGGGAGGTCCGCGACTGGCTGCCTTGGCGGATAGGGGCAATGCGGCGAGATTCGATTTTCCCCGGCCCATGGTCAATCGGCCCGGACTTGATTTCAGTTTCAGTGGTTTGAAGACCTATACCCTGAATACGGTAGCGGCTTGCCGCGCAGAGAGTGGGCTCACCGACGGTGATAAAGCGGATATTGCTGCGGCCTTTCAAAGCGCCGTCGTCGATACGCTGGTGATCAAGTGTCGGCGCGCGTTAAAGCAGGAAGGCCTGAACCAGCTTGTGATAGCTGGCGGAGTAAGTGCTAATCGCCAACTGCGCTCGGCACTGGGTGAGGAAATGCGCAAGCTGCGTGGAAAGGTGTTTTATCCTCGACCAGCATTTTGCACTGATAACGGGGCCATGATTGCCTACGCAGGCTACTGTCGTCTGAGCGCCGGTTTGGCCGACGATCTGAACGTCACGGTACGCCCGCGCTGGCCAATGACTGAGTTAGCGGCGGTGGAGATCTCAGCTTGAGTAGCCAACTGGGAAGCCAACGGGGCCGTCAGCTAGATGGTGATGCTATTTTGATTCGCGGTCTGCGAGTGTGGGCCATTATTGGGATTCATCCGTGGGAGCGGCGCATTCCGCAAACACTGGTGCTGGATCTGGATTTGTCCGCTGATATTCGCGCTGCGGCCGCCAGTGAGGATCTTGCGTTGACCGTCGATTACGCGACAGTGTCGGAGCGACTGTCGGCGTTTATCCGGGCCGAGCGGTTTCAGCTAATCGAGACACTGGCAGAGCGATGTGCTGAGCTGGTGTTGACGGAGTTCGCTGTGCAGCAGCTTCGGTTGCGAGTGAGCAAACCCGAGGCGGTGTCTGCGGCAGAGGCGGTCTGTGTGGAGATTGTTCGACAACGCCATGACTGACGTATTTATCGGTGTTGGCAGTAATATTGACCGCGAACGAAATATTGTCAGCGGCCTGGGTACCCTGCGTCACCAGTTTGGTCCGCTGCAGTATTCACCTGTTTACCGCAGCGCAGCGGTGGGGTTTGACGGCGACGACTTTCTCAATCTTGTGGTGCGTTTTGAAACCACGCTGGCAGTTGGTGAATTGAGCCGAGCGTTGCGTGAAATAGAGAGCGTGCACGGTCGCAGCCCCGACGCACCCAAGTTTAGTTCGCGCGCCCTGGATCTGGATATTCTGCTATACGGCGATGCAGTGGGCGAGATTGAGGGTGTCGCGTTACCTCGCGCTGAAGTCCTGTTTAACGCCTTTGTTCTACAGCCATTGGCCGATATTGCGCCTTCAGCCCGGCATCCGGTCGCGCAGAAAACGTATCGCCAATTGTGGCAGGATATGGCTCAGCGCAATACCCAGCGTTTGCAGCGCTTTAGCGACCTGGATGATGCTCTCGCCAACACCTGCTGTTAAGCGCGTGGGTCGACTATTGCGATAAGGTGCGGCCGCCGTCTACCGCGATGATTTGGCCCGTAATATAGGGCGCATCGCAGACCAGGAAGGCGATGGTTCGGGCGATATCCAGTGGTTCACCAATCCGTGCCAACGGTACTTTCTCTTCGATATTTCTAGCTTCCTGATCGGCAAAGTCCGAATCTTCAGCCGGCATCAAAATGGCGCCGGGTGCAACGCCATTTACGCGAATGTCCGGCGCGAGTGACTGTGCCAGTGACTGGGTCAGCATGTGAACGCCCGCTTTGGCGCAGCAGTATACCGTGTGGTCTTTGAGCGGGCGCTGGGCATAGATGTCCACCATATTGACGATACAGCCTCGATGCTCGCGCAGGGTGGGCGCGAGTGCCTGCGACAGAAACAGCGGCGCGCGCAGGTTGCTGGCAAACAGGGTGTCGAAATCTTCCTCGCGGATTTCTCCTACAGGGGTGGGGTAGAAGTCGGAGGCATTGTTAACCAGCACATCGACGCGGCCGAATTGATGGCGGGCGGCATGAGCCAATTTTTCAGTGGCGCCTTTTACCGCAAAATCGGCAGGCAGGGTTGCAGCAGAATTCGGCCGTTGTTTGTTCAGTGATTCGGCGAGCTCCCGGGCCGGACCGACCGAGCGTCGGTAATGGATAAGCACGCGATAGCCGCGATTATGTAGCGTTTGGCAAACCTGGCGCCCAATGCGCTGTGCGCCACCGGTTACCAGGGCTACGGGGGATGAATCTGTCATGTCTGTTCCTGTATTGACGTCAAGCGCGCCAGCCGTTCGTTTCTGAGTGCCTCGCCCAAAGCCTTGCCTTTGAGGCCTTGTTCGATAAAGGGCGCGCTGTCGACGTCGCTGGTCAAGCGGATCGCCGTTCGGAGGTGCTCGTAATGCTCTCCCGTGATCAATGTCTCCGAAGCACAGAGATTCTCCAATAGCTCCGGGCGGCGCAGGGCGTCACAGCGTTCCAGTGTTTCTAAGACGGTGCTTGCGCTGGCGCTGGCCAGCGGCAGCGGTTTGACTCGAGTATACAGCGACGCCAGTACACTGGTGTTTTTAGGCGTTGAGCAGGCGTGGCAGAGGGCTTTGATCTGTTGTGTGGGTACGTTTCGCGTTGCCAGCGCAAATCGCGCGTCGATGTTAAGTGCTGCTTCGGGCGCATGAGCCAGTGCAGTGAGAATATCTGCGTCGAGATGACGTTCCCATTGTGGAAAAAGCGCCTCGAGCGCGCCGCATTCGCGCAAGGTGGTGAGCATAATATGCGGCGACGATTCCATCAGCCCTTTGTGCAATTCCGTCCAAATACGTTCACGCGCCAGCGTCGACAGCTCGCCGCTTTTGCTCAGCCGTTGCATTAATGCCAGCGTGTCATCGGCCACGCGAAAACCGAGATAGTGATAGCGGGCGGCAAAGCG
>JBFKXO010000229.1:0-3814 GCA_041638115.1 Litorivivens sp.
GATCGCGGCTGTACTGCCGATCACAAGAGCGGCGGTGGTCAATTTTTTCATGAGTGTTCCCCAAAGCATTGTGCTAAACGCAATGAGGGAGGGGTGGGGTGATATACAGGTATATGACCCGATGAAGCCCTCCGCGTCATCGTTGTATCTGCAAGGGCCGGTTCCGGGCTTTCAAGCGTCTTTCATAAAAGACGATGATTACCGTTGCGGGGGCAGCGCTGGACTGAGTTCTATTGAACTGTCACCAGACTTCCCGTTTAACCCGTGCCAGCACTGACAGTCAGTCAGGCCCACGGGCACCCAAGGCAGGTGCGCGCACTCTACTGATTACGTCTCACGGTGTCAATGTGGTGAGTGGGTGCTAACAATCTGCTGCAGCACTAAATTATTGACGGGGGTGGGCACATTGACGCGGCGCGCTTGCTGACAGAGATAGCCGGTAATAGCCTCAATTTCCGTGCGCCGTCCTGCCTCGACGTCCTGCAGCATGGATGAACGATTGGCGCCTGTCTGGCGGGCCACATGCATCACGGTATCTTTTAGATTTGGCAGCGGCCGCCCCAGCGCCTGACTGACGGCGCTGACCTCGTCGCAGATCGCGTTGAGATCTTGCAGGGCGTCGGCGTTTTCCAGCAATTCACCATTACGGCAGCGATAGCGCACGGTGAGGGGGTTAATCGCGCAGTTGATGGCGAGTTTGCGCCAGAGCAGTTGTGCAATGTCGTCATGGGTTGTGACCGAAAACGCGTCGCAGGAGAGGCTGGCGGCCAGCGCGGTTGCCTCGTTCGCGGCAGCGCTATAACGGCCGATGACGGTTTCACCCGTACCCGCAGGCCGGATAACAAAACGATCTGTACGATTGGCGCCGGCGGTGGTGGTTCCGCAATAGAGCTTCACATCGGGAAAGTGCGCCGCGATCTGTTCGGCCACGCCCATACCGTTTTGCACCAGCACCAGAGAGGTATTGGCGTTCAGGTAGGGCGAGAGGGGGCGCAATGCGTCCATTGTCTGGTAGCTTTTGCAGCACACCAGCAATCGCTTGATGGGGCTCTTCAGTTGCGAAGGGCTTGTGGCGAAAACCGGCACCAATCCTTCGCCCTCTATGGTGAGCCCGGTGTATTGGGGGTAGGCGTCCTCGCGCAGTAGCAGGATGGGCGATTTGCCGGCCTGTTGCAGGCGCGCCGCCCACAACCCACCCATGCTGCCGGCACCGAGAATCAGCCAGGGCTCAGCCATGACAAATTTCTCGTGCCAGTGCTACCATGCCGACCATCTGTAAGCCGAGAGTATCTGTCATGCCTTCCTTTGATATTGTGTCCGAAGTGGATCTTCACCAGTTTACCAATGCTGTCGATCAGGCGCAGCGTGTGATTGATAACCGCTTTGATTTCAAAGGCGTCGATGCGGCCTTCAAGCGAGAGGAGCTGGGCGTAACGATGTTTGCCGAAGCGGATTTTCAGCTGACACAAATGGAAGACCTGCTGCGCGCGGCCCTGATCAAGTGCGATATTGATCCGCTGGCGATGGAAGTCGGCGAGCCGGCCACGGCGGGCAAACAGGTCAAAGTATCGATCACCATGAAAAATGGTCTGGAGAGCATGCTGGCGAAGAAGATCGTCAAGCTAATCAAGGAATCAAAGCTGAAGGTGCAATCACAGATTCAGGGTGATCAGGTTCGCGTCACAGGCAAGAAGCGCGACGATCTGCAGCAGGTCATGGCGCTGTTGCGGGCAGAAGATCTGGAACAGCCTCTGCAGTTCACAAACTTTCGGGATTGATGCCGCCGCGCAGGCTGGAAGGCGCTTGCCTCAGCTTGCAAGCCTGTACATCATGTTTCCTTCATAATTTCTGCCCTGATAACTTTTACAAACTGACAGGAGAACATCATGAGCGATGCCGTTCTGACTGAAATCGCCGATGGCGTAATGACCATCACCATCAATCGTCCGAAAGCCAAGAATGCGATCAACCTTGAAGTGGCCAAAGGCATTGCCGCTGCGATGGACGAGCTGGATAGCAACGACAGTATTCAGGTTGCCATTCTCACGGGCGCTGAAGGTACCTTCTGTTCCGGTATGGACCTGAAGGCCTTCGTCAGCGGTGAAATGCCTTTTATTGAAGGGAAGGGCTTTGCCGGTCTGGTGGAAGCGCTGCCGAAAAAGCCTCTGATTGCGGCGGTGGAAGGCTTTGCGCTGGCGGGCGGTTTTGAATTGATGCTGTCCTGTGATCTGGTGGTTTCTGCCAATAGCGCCAAGTTCGGCATTCCCGAGGCCAAGCGCGGTCTGGTGGCTGCAGCCGGCGGCCTGATGCGTCTGCCCCGTCAGATTGCGCCGCGCATCGCCATGGAGCTGGCCCTGACCGGCGACTTTATCGACGCCAACCGCGCCTACGAGCTGGGCCTGATCAACCGTGTGGTTGAGCCGGGTACAGCGCTGGATGGCGCCAAGGCGCTGGCAAAAACCATCGCCGCCAATGGCCCGCTGGCGGTGATTAAATCTAAGGAAGTGATTCTGGAATCGCAGGATTGGTCACTGGCCGAAATGTTTGGCAAACAGCAGAAGCAGGTCGATGTGATATTCAGCAGCGAAGATGCCATTGAAGGTGCCACGGCTTTTGCAGAAAAGCGTGCCCCGAACTGGAAAGGCCGCTAACGCTTATAGCGGAAGCCCGAGTGCCGGGCTTTCGCTACTCTAACGCTTTCTGGCGTTTTACGATTTCCTCTACCATCCACAGCCTGTCCTGTCCCCAGGTAGCAAATTCGCCGATGCGAAACCCGGGTACGCCCCACAAGCCTGCCTCGAATAAGGCATTGCGGTTGTCCTCTGCATAGTCGATGGGTTGGCTGGCTAGCAGGCTTTGAACCTGCGACCATGCCACCCCGGCGCGTTCACACACAGTGCGCAGCCCTTTGTCGCTGGCCAGATCCAGCGCCTCGCTCCAGGCGGCTTGCCCGGCGCTGACCATAAAATCCAGCGCCTGCTGGTTGCCGCTTGTTTGTGTAAAGGCCCGCAATGCACGCAGGGCGCCTTCACCAATGGGGTCGGCGGCAAAACCAAAGTCGATATTCAAGCGCCGCGCTTCGCGGGCCGCATCGCGCAGAATATAAAGCCGTTTCGCCAGCGGGACTTTGAAGCCGCGCATGGCCATGGGCAGTACCGGTTTGATAAGCAATTCAACAGGCAGTGCTCCGCGTTGCCGCTGTAACTGCACCGCCGCCAGATAAGAATAGGGGCTGCGAAAGCTGAGAAAACATTCCACTGGCGTACCTGCGTCCGGTGTGGGCAAATTCGCTGCGGATGGCGTAAAGGGTATTGATTGGCCCTGCCACAGTTTTTTTGCGGCGAGGGCGCTAAGCAAACGATTGAAACGGTCGACGCCCCAGAACCATTGGCCATTAAATTGCCACATGGCGGGCAGGTAGTGGCCCAATCGACTGCGCCGGGCATTGTTGTTTTGCAGCTGTGCACTCGTTTCGGGGAGTACCTTGCCCTCAAGGATTTTCCCGGCCAAAAGTGCGCGGGCCAGCTGATTGGCCTTCTCGCAAAAGGCGCGTGGATTATCCGTCAGCGACAACAGATGTTGGGCGGCCAGCCGGCGTTGTTCGGTGCTGGCGGCCTGTGCCTGTGAGGGAAAATGAAGGCCCCAAGCCGGGGCAATCCGCTGAGCGTCCAAAAGGTTGTAGTGGCGCTGTCTTTCCAGCTCAGGATAGATCGGACTTTCTTCCTGGCTGACCACAAAAATCTTCAGTGGTGCCTTGAGGTTCTCTATCAGCACCGGCAGTAGCTGCGCCGCGAGATGGGAGTGGGGGTCGCCC
>JBFKXO010000230.1:0-3807 GCA_041638115.1 Litorivivens sp.
ACGGTCAAAATCGTCCAGTGTCCCCAGGGTGCGCGGGTCGCGATAGGAGTAGAAACGGAACGCGGCGATAGTGGAATCTTGCGAAGCGCCGCCGCCGTAGGCACCGCCTTGTTCGCGGATGGTGCGATGCAGGAATCCGTTGCGTAGAAAACCGCCCAGTACGGTTAACGCAGCGGCATCGGGATGATGCAGCGGGACTGTAGCATAGGCTTTGGCGCAAAAGTTTACATCAGCCGCTGTAATCCAGCATTGCTGGACCTGCTGATGCTGGCTTGGCAGTGCCAGTGGAGCGCTGCTTCCCTGGTCGCAGTCCTGCCATACCGCATCGTTTGCCTGCTGAATCTGTTGTTGGCTTTCGGCTTCGGCGATGACCAATAGTTGCTTGTCAGCAGCCTGAAAAAAGCCGTGGATTTCCTGCAATTGTGTGGCGTAGTCGCGCAGTGCTGCAGGGTCCTGTATTTCATCGTGGCGACGTTTTAAGGCTTGCAGCCCGGCCAGCCCAGAAAGCCTGTGGTTCAAGTTCGCCAGCGGGCAAAAGCCACTGCTTGCCGCTTGCATCGCGTAGGCATGGCCGTTGCCGCTGATGCTATTTTCAGCGTGGGCGCGCTGCTGGGCGAGGAGTTCCCCCAGGCGGTCTACTTCGTCAAATCGCGCGTGCTCCAGTGTGTCGCGAATCAATTGACTCTGTTCGCGATGGTACCGCTGCAGCGCTTTGCTGCTGATGATGGAGTAGCCGAGGATGCCCTGTACGTCTTCAACGGGAGAGCGGTAGGTGCAGAATGCGTTGATTGCACCGCACACAGAGGCTTGTCGAACCTGTGTTTCGCGGTAGTCCAAATCACCAACACCCACTTCGGTTAACGCTGAGGTGTAATAGGGCAGCAGTGGCAACAGCGCGTCGGGCAGTTGTGGTATCCGCGTAATGAGTTGCTGGTATATCAGACCGTTCGTACCGCGATTGTAGCGTGTGGTCGGCAGTTGTGCAGTGGTTGACGATTCGAAGGGAATGTCTTCCGGAGCGCCGGCGATATCGTTGAGCCCAACTTTGGGTAAAATCGATTCGTCTTCAACCGACTCCTGGCGTTCACTTAAAGCCTTGGCCTGTTCGATAATGGCTTGTCTGGCATTGACGTCGAGGTTGGCTTTTATCTCGGCGAGACGATGTTGCTCAGCGCGCTGGCGCTTTTCTGCCAGCTCCAGATCGGGCGCCATGTGCAGGGTAACCCGGTGGTTATTGTCGAGCAGGAATCGTCGGGTGAGGGATTTGATGTAGTCGGGGTCTTTGATCTTTTCACGCACAGACGCAATGGCCGGTTCCATGTCCAGCAGTGCGATGGGGTCTCCGCGATGAGTGGCGCTGCCCAGTGCGGTCAGTAGCAATTGCAAGCCGTAGGGGTAGCTATCCCCGGAAACTTCCCGTTGCTGCAATTCCAGCTGGTTGAGCATGGCATCGAGTTGCTCAAAAGGCACGCCATCGCGAGCTACGCTTTCCAGCGTCTGTTGCACCAACTGCTCCACTTCCGCCACGGCATCCGCACGGCAACCTTCCAGGCCACAGACAAAAACCAGCTCCTTCATCGAATCTTCAAGACCACATAGTGGCGATGGGGAGTTGCCCAGTTTGCTGGTTTCCAGGGCGTGAAGAAGGGGCGAGGCGCTGTTGTCGAGTAGTACGTTGTTGAGCAGCTGCGCTTCGAAGACCGATTCGAGATCGGTCGATGTCCCCAGCAGCCAACCCAGCACCACATGGTGCTTGTTGTCGGCTTCCTCGGGTGAGCCTTCCGGTGTGTAGGGATAGCATTCCTTGACCTGTATTGGCTTGGGGTAGCGCTGTTCGTTGGGTACGCTGATCTCGCGATCCAAGGGGGCAAACTCTTGCAGTGCCAGCGTCTCAAAGTTGGCCTGGTGCTCCGCCGCCGGAATGTCACCAAACGTCATAAAGATGGCGTTGCTGGGGTGGTAGTGGGTGCGGTAAAAGGCGACCAGCTCGTCGTAACTCAAATCGGGGATATGCTCGGGTTCGCCGCCACTGTTGTGGTGGTAAGTCACCGTGGGGAACAGGTGTTTACAGATCGCTTGCCACAACTGGCTGGGCACCGAACTCATGGCGCCTTTCATTTCATTGAAGACGACGCCCTTGAACACCAGGTTACTGTCAGGGTTGCCGCTTTCTTCAAACTCCAGGCGGTGGCCTTCCTGAGCAAAATCCAACGGGTCCAGACGGGAGAAGAAGACCGCGTCCAGATACACCTCCAGCAGATTCTGGAAATCCTTGCGATTCTGGCTGGCAAAGGGGTAAGCGGTCCAGTCCGAGCTGGTGAGGGCGTTCATGAAGGTGTTAAGGGAACGCCGGATCATCATAAAAAACGGATCGCGAACGGGGAAGCGACGACTACCGCACAGCGCAGTGTGCTCAAGGATATGCGCGACCCCGGTAGAGTCCTCCGGCACCGTGCGCAGAGCGACCATAAACACGTTTTCCGGGTTATCTGCCGCCAGGTGATAGTGCATGGCGCCGGTGATGTTGTGTCGGTATTCCTCAATGGTGAGGTTGAGCGCAGCGATGGCTTGAGAGCGTTGTAGGGTAAAAGCAGGGTGGGCAGCAGCGGCCTGTGGCATTAAGGTCAAATCTCCTGAAAACAGCATAATCTGGCGAGGTTACAGCTTATAAGAAATCACTCTGGCTGGCTAACATCGCCAGTATCAGGGAGTGTGAGTTTTAGCCGGTACAGACGCGGCCAGTGTTTGCCGGTCACCAGCCAGGTGTCATTGTGCGCATCGTAGGCAATGCCATTCATCACGTCGGTGCCGGGGCGGCGCATCGCGGGGGGGTAGAGGCCGGTCAGATCTATTTGCTTTAGGACCTCGCCGCTGGTTTCGTCGATGACATATAGCGTGTTGCTCTGCCAGCGATTGGCCACAATTAAACCTTTGTGCCATTCCAGCTCGTTGAGTTTGTCGATGGGGAGTCCGTCGTCAAACACCGACAGTGTGCGCAGCTCCTCAAAGGTGTCGGGGTCAATGAATCGCAATTGATTGCTGCCATCGCTCATGATTAATTCGCGGGTATTGTTGGTAAGCCCCCAGCCCTCCCCCGAGTAGTGAAAGCGCTTTTTATATGAGAGCGTGTAGGGGTTAAAAACCAGCGCTACACCCTGTTTCCAGGTCAGCAAATACAGTTTGTCATTAATGATGGTGAGGCCTTCAGCAAAGTAGTCGTCAGGCAATGCAAGTTGCCGGTGACCGCCGCGCAGGTCGCCGTAGGTGATGAAGGAGCGGCCATACAGCCCGCTGCTCTCGTAGAGCATTTTGTTGTGAATCTCCAGACCCTGAGTGAATCCGCCGCTGTAGTGGGGGTGGGAGTCGAGTACGGTGTAATCGGCTGCTCGCGCATGGCAGGAGAAAAACCAAGTGAATGCCAACACGGTGAGGACATTCTGACAGTGGCGATGCAGGCTCTTCAAAGTGGGCTCCCAAGGCCGGATAAGTGGTAATAATACAGATAAAACTCTAGCTAAATCCATATGTTAGGTGATGTGCTCCACAGCTCCAGCACACGGTAATAATTACCGCTGCCGCTGGTAAATATTCCCTTGTATGAAAACGGGTGTTGGATTTTTATACGCCCACTTAAAACAACTTTTCAAACAACTCAAAACGAGTGGGTGTAGTGGTCAAGTATTTTTGGCCACTCGCTTTTGAGCTTTCCAGTAATTCTTTTCCGCTACATTCGGCGGCAATCCATCGTTGTGCTTGTGCGGTCTAAGACTGCTGTAGTAATCAATCATATACTTGGTGATAGCATCC
>JBFKXO010000231.1:0-3797 GCA_041638115.1 Litorivivens sp.
CCATTCGCCCTCATCCGGGGCGCGCAGGTTGAGCAACAATACGGCGCTCAAAACAATTCTCCATAACGGCGCGACAGTACACGCGTGTTTTTATCTTGCACTTCCATCAGGGACTGCAGACTGAACTGGGTGTCGTAATATAAAACGTTGATTGTGGCACGAAAGTAGGTCGACTGCACTGCCAGGGTCGCCTTGAAATCTTCCGGCAAGGTCTTACCGGCCAGCGCAGGATCTTCCAGAAATTGCGCCACACTTTCCCAGCCCTGCTCGGGGCGCTGTTCCAGCAACTGCGTTGCCGCCTCGCCGTTGACCAGGTTATTTAACATCGCCACCAACAGCGGCGCCTGTTCCACTTTGAGGGTGTTGATGTTCAGCGTGGTGCCCGTTGCCGGCAAGACGCACAACAAGCGGTCCAGCACATTACGCTCTTCCGGGCTAAGCGCCATCAACAGGTTCAGCTCGCTGACTGCAACCATCAAGGCATTGGCGCTGAGAAAGGCCAACTCCCGATCGCTGTAGTCGAGATCTTCCGCACCATACAGGCCATTGACCTGATAGTCCGGGTCCAGCCAATCCTGAATCCGGTCCTTCAATTGCTGCGCTCGCACGGCATCCAGGCCCAGAGTGGCCATCAACCCGATAAACTGCTTTTCGTAGGCTGTTTCGGCGGGCGGTTCCTCGCCGGGGTTGCGCACAACGAGCAGATTATTCAGGTTGAAACAGGCTTGCGCGTCGACCACCTGCCCCTGTAGCACCCCGCCCTCGATCGGGAAAATCGCATCTTCTGTGGCCCAGGGCTGGCCGAGGTGCACAGGCTTGTCAGTTTCCAATTGCTGCAATAAGGCGCGGGCCAATTGTTCACCGCCAATGCTATACCAGTAGGCCTGATCATTCTGCCGCTGATTGTCGAGCCGCTTAACATTGAAGCGCAGTTGCTCATTAATCTGGACCGCAATAATCGACAGCATAGCGATTATCAGCAACACAAAAATCAACGCGGCGCCGCGCTCACGGTGAGGCATTGTCGATACCTCCACCGGCGACCAGCGCCAATAATTCCACCACGCCCCACTGCCGGGTTTCCAGGCGCAACGATACCGCCTGCGGCAGGGCCTGTGGCGTGACATTCAAGCCGGTACTTTCCGGCGGCCACTGCCGCTCCCACTTGCCGCCGTTAAAATAACTGAAATCGACCGCGACAATCTCGCCGAGCAGGGGCTGCTTGCGCCATTCGGTATTCGCTGCCGGGTCAGGAACGGCCGCGCTGTAGCGAATCAGGGACTCTTCTTCGATGGCATAGCGAATGCGTTCCAGGCTGCTGGCAAACTTCTCGCCCGGCAGCAGTCGTCGACCATCGCGGGTGAACTCAAGCAAAAATTGTTCGCCTTCGGCAAAGCTCAGCAGCGGCGCCAACTGCTTGTCGCCGTATTGATCTCTACCGATGCGATTCACTGCCTGCTCCAGATCACGTCGGATCAGCGTCAGCGACAGGCCCAGCTCTTCAAGGCTCTCGCTGCTGCGCTTGAGGTGCTTCTGGTTTTCCAGCGAACTGCCCAGCAAGGTACTGGCCAATATCGCCAGCACAGCCATGATGGCGATGGCTATCAGCAATTCAATCAGTGTAAGACCGGCCTGACACTTCACAAGCCGCCCTGCCCGCTAAATGCACTCAAGCTCGCCAGCGGCGCGCCCTCCGGATCGTCGCGCACATCAAGGTCCAACCTGACGATCTGCGGTGTATCCGTTTTATTGACATTGAGTTCCCAATGAAACTCATAGGGCCCCTGCACCGCGCTTCCCGAGTCATTGGCAATGCGCCCCTCCAACTGCACCTGAGCTATCTGATTGTGGGCCAGCAAGGCGGCGAACTGACGCCGCGCAAGCTCATCCACATGCCGCGCCCCTCCACCGATGACCTTGGCCAGGGATACGGCGCCCAGGGCAAACAGCAGCAACGCCACCATGATCTCAAGCAAGGTAAAACCGCGCTGCCTCATCATTGCTCCGGCGCCAGTTTGAGGCTGTCGTCGACAGTAATTTCTAGACCTTCGGGGCCGCGAATGATCAGGCGGAAAGGCGACACCTGCCCGTCGTTAGTAAACACGATCTGCGGCAGGTCGTAGTCTTGGGAGAGGTCCAGCAATTGCCGCGACTGTTCTAGAAACATGGGATGTTGTGCCGCTGCTTGCTGCAGTTTTTCCAGACGCGAATCGTTCTGAATTTCCCAGCCGTCAACGGTACGTTTAACCAATTGCGGAGAGGCTTCACGCCACAGGACACCATGGGTGACGCCGCTAAAAACCGCTTCTTGCCGGGCATAGCGAAAAAAAGCCGTCATACGCTCGGCCATTTGACGCAGGTCTCGTTGATGATTATCCGAGGGCAGTGTCAGTACGGCGACGGTACTGAGCAATCCGATAATCAAGACAACCAGCAATATTTCGAGCAGCGTCAGCCCGCGCTGTTTTCGAAGGGCGCTGTTACCAGTTACCGATATCACTGGCCAGACCTTCCCCACCTTCGTCACCATCGGCGCCCGTGGAGTACAGGTCGTAGGGGCCATGCTCCCCCGGCTGCAAATACTGATACTGATTACCCCAAGGGTCTTGCGGCAGACGCTTGATATAACCATCGCTGCGGTAGTTACGCGGCTCCGGCGAGGAAGTGGGTTTGTTTACCAGCGCATCGAGGCCCTGATCGGTTGTCGGGTAGCTGTGGTTGTCCAGCTTATACATATCCAGCGCCTGCTCCAGCATCGCGATATCAGCCTTGGCTTTCTCCACCATGGCGCGATCCTGGTTTTGCAATACATTGGGCGCGACGATGGAGACCAACAGGCCCAATATGACAATAACCACCATGATTTCCAGCAGGGTAAAACCCGCCTGCCGTTGACGCTTGACGACATTAAACACAGTACACCTCTCTAGAATCCGGACAGATTATTCAGTTGCAGGATGGGCATCAGAATCGCCAATACGATCGACACCACAATCAACCCCATACCGACAATTAGCAGGGGCTCTAGCAGACTGGTCATGATGCTCACCTGAGCTTCCACTTCACGGGCCAGGTTATCCGCCGAGCGTCGCACCATGGTATCCAGCTCGCCACTTTGCTCACCGCTGGTAATCATATAGACCGCCATCGGCGGCAATTCATTCATCTGTTGCAGGGCAAAACTGAAACTCTTGCCCTCGCGAACATCGTTAGCCACCTGCGCCATGCCTTCCTGCAAATGCAGGTTGTTCAGGGTGCCAAGACCGACCTTGATGGCCTCGATCAACGACACGCCGCTGGCCAACAGAATACCGAGGGTGTGCAGCATACGGGCAGAGTCCACCGCCAGAATGACATCGCCAACCACCGGCACGCGCAACAAGCGCTTGTGCAAACGTCGACGCCGATTCTCGTCCCGCAACCACCAGCGTGCGGCCATAAAAAGCAGGCCGAGCAGGATAAGAAAGTGCACCCAGTAGGCCGCCATCGCCTCACTGATAGTAATCAGCACACGGGTAAGCAGCGGCAGAGTCTGGCCATAGTGATCAAACTGGGCAACGACCTTGGGCACCACGTAGACCATCAATACGCCGATAACAACCACAGCGACAACGGTCAGCGCCAGCGGATAGACCATGGCCTGAACCACTGTCGATCGGAGTTGCTGAGCGTTTTCCGTGTAATCTGCCAACTGGTCGAGTACCTGCCCCAAATCCCCGGACTGCTCACCGGAGGCTACCAGTGAACGGTAAACCGGCGTAAATACGCGGGGGAAATCTCGCAGACCATCGGCCAGG
>JBFKXO010000232.1:0-3791 GCA_041638115.1 Litorivivens sp.
GCGCAGGATAGCCCCCTGGGTAGTGGAGCAGCACCTCATGCTCACTCACCGCTTTATGAGCTGGCTGGTCGGCACCCCCATCGCATTGCATTGGGTGGGCTGTCACTACCCTGCCCCGCCCCATCGCGATGAATACCATTTTCTGTTTTTCAGCCCGATGCGCTTTGACCAGCCGGAAAGTGAGCTGGTGTTCGAGAACAGACTTCTGGATCTCCCGGTGGTGAAATCCCTCGATGATCTTGAAGCGCTGGTTCGGCAAATGCCCTACAACCTGCTGTTCATGCCCAGCCACCAGAAAAACTATACCGACCAGATCCGGCGCTATATCCGCAAATCGTTGCCCAACAGCCCAAGCTATGAACAGATTTCGGAATCGCTGGGGCTTACCCCCCAGACTCTGCGGCGACGACTGCGCGATGAAGGCTGTGACTTTCGTCAGATACGCAACGAGCTATTGCGCGACATGGCGATAGAGTTATTGCAGCAGACCGACGCCAGCGTACAGGAAATTTCCTACCAGCTCGGTTTTTCCGAACCCAGCGCCTTTATTCGTTCTTTCCGCAACTGGACCGGCGTCCCCCCCAATCACTACCGCCGCCAGGAAGCCGCCCAACTCAGGGCCGGAAGCGAACCCTCACCGTAAGCGGCCACCGCACCTCGCGTACGCCCTGCGGCCACAGGCGCAACACATCCGGCTCAATCATGGCCACAGGATCGCGGTCGCGCTCACGCTGATAGTTCTTCACCGCCGACCAGGTACGCAAATATCCCAGCAAATGCTCCGGGCTCCACTGCGCCGTCATTGCAAATTCGTTCAGGTCAACGCCCTGCCAGGGAAAGGGTATGTCAGCATAGGCGTTTTCGACGTGACGCCGTTCGGCGTCCCAGTATGCGCCAATCACCCGGTGATAGAACTCGGCGATCAGCTCGTCGACGCCCGGCGCGATCGAAAGCAGGTTGTAGGTTAGCGCCGCCAGCACCCCGCCGGGTCTAAGCACCCGTTCGGCCTCGGCAAAGAAGGCACTGAAATCAAACCAGTGCAGAGCCTGGGCAACCAATACGGCATCGCAACTGGCGTTGGCCAATGGCGCAGCTTCGGCGGTGCAGGCGAGATAATTTACCCGCTCATGGGCCAGCCCTTGCCCCACTTGCGCCGCGCTAAGGTCGGTTGCCACAACCTGCTGAAAGCTGTCGGCTGCCAGCAGGGAAGCCTGCCCGGTACCGCAGCCACAATCCCAAAGCCGCTGGCGCCCAGAGGCCAGCCTGGCCAACTCCGCAAACAACGCCGGCGGATAGCTGGGGCGAAAACGCTGATAATTGTCTGAGGATTGGGAAAAACGATCTTTCACGCGGCACCTCCATTGTTATCACCCCAGACTACGGTGCAACAACAAAAGCTGCCAAGCATTCGTGCGAATAACCGGTATTTCGCGAATAAAAAAAGGCCCTTAATGTGAGGGCCTTTCAGGGTGGGAAGTGCTTCCCAGCCCCTGCCGGGGCACCTGGATGGTCTGACCTTAGCTTTGTCGGGTCAGCGACAGAATTTCACCGGTCTTGGTGTTCAGCTCACAGGTGGCATCAAACGCGCCGCCATCCTGAGGGAATATCTGGAGGCGAACCTGCTTTGCTGAACGGGGGCCGGAGACACCCTTGAATTTCACACGGGTCGGCTGATCGGCGGCAAACTCGCTCAAGGCCCCGTTTTTACAGATGCTCGCCATTTCCGCGACGCCGGTGCCTGCGGAGGCCGGCGCGGCGATCAAAAGGGCGGTAGTGATGGTTGCTGTCAGTTTGAGTAATGTGTTCATGTCCCTGTCCTCGTGTCCTGGTGTGAGTGGCGCTTGTGCCTACCACGGGGAACACGTTACTATCTGCACACAAACACGGGAATAGCCTAAACGGCATAAGAGGTGTGCACTCATGCAGAACCTGGATTGGAATGACATACAGTACTGCCTGGCCGTGGTGAAGGAAGGCTCGGTCACTGCTGCCGCCCGCGCCCTCGACGTCAACCACACCACCGTCTCGCGCCGTATCACTGCGCTGGAAAAGCAACTCAACGTTCGCTTGTTCGACCGCTCCACCGCCGGCTGGCTAATTACGCCGGTTGGCGAATCGGTGTTGAAATCCGCCGAATCCATCGCCGAAGAAGTGAGCAATATTCAGCGCCAGGTGCTGGCCGATAGCCAGGAACTCAGCGGCACCTTGAAAGTCACCGCCGTCGATCTGACCATTCAGCGGGTACTGCAGCCGGGCTTGAAAGCCTTTTGTACCAAGTACCCGGATATTTCCATTGAACTCATTGCCTCGGAAGATCCGTTCAATCTCTCCGTCCACGAGGCCGATATCGCTTTTCGGGTCACCAATGACCCGCCACCGAATGTGCTGGGCAAAAAGATCGCTGATTTCGCCTACGGCATTTATGCCACCGACGAGCTGGCCGAAGCGATTTCCAAGGGTAGCCGCGATGTGGGCGCCATACTCTGGCTGTCAGATCCGCGACGCCCTCAACCCCAGTGGAAGGACAAAGGCTTTCCTGATTTGCCGGTGCGCTATCGCGTCAATTCGTTAAATGTTGCCTACGAGTTGGTTCGACACGGTCACGGCATTGCCCAGCTGCCAACCGGGCTCGGTGAACTCGACCCACTGCTGACGCGCATTCCCTGTGACCACGTAGAGCAACCTATGGGCTTCTGGGTGCTGTCCCACATTGATTTGCGCACCACGGCACGCATCCGTATATTCCGGGACTTTATGATGGAGTTTATCGCACCACGTATTCCCATGCTGGAAGGCAAAGTGTCTGCAAAAGAGATGAAAGACATCGACGTCTACGGCGAATATGTTGCCAAACAATAACAACACAGGATTTCACCATGGCACTGGGCTACACCTGCAGGGACTGCAGTTACGAAGGACGCAATTTTCGGCAGGGCCGGTGCCCTGCCTGCGGCTCTGCCAATATCAGCACGCGGGGAGCCGCTGACGAGGAAAAACCGCGCGGCCCTCTGAGCCTGATCATTTGTATCGGCCTGTGGCTATTCCTGGGCGGCGCAATGATCAAACGCTTCTTTTTCTAACGAGCTATTTTTGTCGCACCAGATCAGGCGCTGGCCGACACCTTGTCACGAAACTGTTCGCGCAAATCCTTCTTCAGAATCTTGCCCGTCGGATTACGCGGCAGTGCCTCCACATAAGCCAACTGGCGCGGGATTTTATAGCCCGCCAGTTTATCCCGGCAGTAATCAATCAGTTCATCCGGCGACAGTTCCGGCTGACCACCACTGACCAGTACCGCAAACGGCACCTCTCCCCATTTTGCATCGGCCACACCGATCACTGCAGCGTCCTGAATCTGCGGGTGGGACATCAGCACGTTTTCCAATTCTGCGGGGTATATGTTCTCGCCCCCGGAGATGATCATGTCCTTGACCCGATCCTGGATATAGACATAACCCTCATCATCCATGCGGCCGGCATCGCCGGTATGAAGCCAGCCGTCAACGATGGTTTTCGCTGTGGCATCGTCGCGCTTCCAGTAGCCTTTCATCAGCTGCGGGCCGCTGGCCACGATTTCTCCGATCTCGCCTGTGGGCAAGGTATTCCCCTGCTCATCCACAATGCGGATCTCGGTGCCAAAAACCGGGCGACCGCAGGAACGCAACAAATGGGGTTTATCGTTGAGCGCCGCGCGATGATCTTCCGCCGTCAGGAAGGTCAAGGCCAGGGTTGCCTCGGTCTGGCCGTAGCCCTGAATAAAGTCGCACTTGAAAATATCCATGCACTGCCGC
>JBFKXO010000233.1:0-3760 GCA_041638115.1 Litorivivens sp.
ATATCTTCCGAAAACGATTTGGCCAGTTCGTGGAAGGATTCGCCTGCTTGGGCGCGCTTGCGCAGCTCGGAGGCGAGCTTTTCGGTCTGCTCTTCACTGCGAATCGCAGAGGCCTTTAGCAAGATGTGGCGCGCACGGGTCTGGGCGATCACCTCGTTGTGACCACGGCTTTCCAGTAATCGCACAATGTGAAAGCCGCTGGCACTTTCCAGTGGTTCCAGGACTTCACCGTCTTGCAGCATGCTGGCTTGGGCTGCGAACAGGCTGGGCAGGTCTGGTTGCTTGCGCCAGCCCAGATCGCTGGCGCGGACATTGTCTGCCTGCAACAGCTTGTCGACCTTTTCGCCGGCGGTGATAGCCTGATATATCTTGTCGGCCTGGGCCCGAGCCTCGGCTTTCTGGGTGCTGGTGGCGTCACTGGGCAGGGCGACCAGTATGTGCGCAAAGTGATATTCAGGCGCGGTGCGTTTGCGTCCTTCTTCGGATTCCAGGTAGCTGGCAATTTCCTGGTCTGTAATCTGGATGCGCTGATTTACGTTGCCGCGTTGCACTTGCTGCAGCAGCATTTCCCGTCGGATTTGTTCGCGGGCGGCGGCATAGGATGTGCCGGATGCGTTCAATGCCTCGCGAAACTGCTCCAGATTCATGTTGTTCTGGGCCGCGATGCGAGCCATGGCTGCGCTGAGTTGTTCGTCGTTAATGCGCAGGCCCACGCGATCCGCCATCTGCAGCTGGATATTTTCCAGAATCATCATATCCATGACTTCGCGGCGAATGCGCTCATCGGGAATATCCTGGCCAGACTGGGCGATATTGGCCCGTACTTGCGCCAGCCGCTCGTTGAGCTCGCTGCGCAGGATTATATTGTCGTCGACGATCGCTACAATCTCGTCGAGAATCTGCACATCGGCCTGGCCACCAAGTGGCAGCAGAACGAGGGTCAGCAGAGCAAACAGGCGTTTCAGGGTCATATTATTCATCGCGATAACCAAAAATACTCTCTTCCAATACGCCGGTGAGCTTGTCGCCCAAACCGCCGAGGCCTTTTAGCTGGAATTCCAGCAAAATGGCCGAATCATTTTCCAGATCGTTAGACAGGGCTGTGTAATCAGGTTCCAGTGCACGCTGATAAAGTGTCCGCACGGTCCAGCAGCAGCTTTCGTAGGCCACGCCAAACAGGCCTTCTATCGTGCGATCCATCTGCAGGTCGTACTGCCAGCGGGCGAACAGGTGCCATTGGCGCCCCAGCGGCAGGCTGGTTGAAGCATCCAGCTGTTTGAGCTCGGGCTGATCGTCGGCATTAACGATACTCATCTCGCGCTGGGTGTAGCCGAAATTGTACAGGGTCTGACCGCTGCCGCGATAGTGCCAGCCCAGGTGGGCCTGGTTGACGCTGCCATCGTGACGGTCAAACACCGTGTCTACCGTAAACCAGTGGCGATCCGAGGCCTGCCATTGTGCGTGGGTGGCTACATCGGAGGTGTTTTCCCGGCGCTGGGCGGCTGACCCCCCTGCGGTAGCTGTGGCATTGCCAGGCTGGCGGTAATTGACTACGCCCGGAATGACGATGCTGCTTTCCAGCAGGTCGGGATCGGTGGCGGTGGTACCTGCGACCACGGTATCGGGCAGGGTGACTTGTCGATCTTCAAAGTAAAAAGCCTGTCCAATGCCCAGTTTAAGCCGTTCTCGGCCAGTATTTTTGTCGTAAAACGCGGTGGATACGCCAATGGCCAGTTGGCGCAGGTCATCGAGCCTGTCGAAGCCGGCAAAGCGCGAGTCGCGAAATAGCTGGTGGTAATCGAAGGTTCTCAGGCTCGTATCAAACAGGGGTTGATCTTCCTGGCCAGCTTCGTAGCCGTTGTAGACATAGAACAGGCGAGGTTCCAGCGTTTGGCGGTAGTCGCCAGCATCGCGTTCGAACACCAGGGCAGCATCGACGCTGGCCATCGCGGCGGTGACTTCCGGGCTGGTGTTGATAACGCCGTCATCAAGCTGGTAGCTGAGGTGGCGGCTTTTCAGTGTGCCGATGATATGTCCGGCCCGGCCAATATAGGGTAGACGCACACCGCCTTCGAGGTAGCTGCGCAGGCCGGTGATAAACAGCCCGCCGCTTTCCAGATTGTCTTCGTGGTCAAATTCGGTCACGTTGGCCGAAAACAGCGGTTGTGGACGTAAATTGCGTACGACCGGCAGGTATTCCAGCGAGAGCTGGGGCATTTTGCGGTAGGTGTCAGGTAGCCCGGCCAATTCCTGATACTGCTGAACAATGATATTGGAGCGCCAGCGTTCGCTCTGGAAGTTAACCTGAGCCGACTGATCCAGATAGGTGGCGCGTCGCACGTTCAGTGAGGCAATACTAAGGTCTTCAAAGTAGTCCACGTCGGAAATGCGGTTGAAATTGATGGCGGTGGACCAGTGCTCGTTGATCGCACCGTATTCACTGACGCCGATCAGCCAGCGATCAATGTCTGCCTGCTTGTCATCCTTGAGATAAGCGCCCGACAGTTGCCACTCGCTCCAGCGATTCAGGTAGCGACCCTCGGCCTCCAGCATATTACCGCGCTCTTCCAGAAAACGCGGGGTCAGCGTCAGATCGTAATTGGGCGCCAGATTGAAATAGTAGGGAATGGAGACGTCCAGTCCGCCATCACTGCTGGCAAAGCCGGGCCAGAGCAAGCCCGTTGCGCGGCGGTCATCGACCGGAAAATCCAGCCAGGGCGAGTAAAACACTGGCACGCCGCGCACCCGCAACACCGTATCGCGGGAGACACCGCGGCCGGTTTTGTAGTCCAGATAGATATCGTCTGCCTCCAGCATCCAGGCCTCGGAATCCGGAGGGCACTGGGTGTACAGCGCCCCTTTTAGTTCCAGTTCATAGGGCGTTGGACGCGCAATCCGTTCGGCTTGAGCACGAACCCCGGAGCGAAAGGCAACAAACTGAGCTTGTTCGATCAGCCCGGTGCCGTCACCACCATTGATGCTTGCGCGCTCGCCCTTGAGCATCATATCGGGCAGCAGCATGACGACGTTGTCATCGAGCAGGAATTCTTCGCTCTCGCGATCAAAGCTGGCTTGACCTGCCCGCAGGCTCAGCTCGCCCTTGTGCAGAACGACATCACCGTAGAGCTCTACCCGCGACCCCTTCATTCGGGTGCGATCTGCGCTGCCGTGTACCGGGGCGAGTTCCGGCGGAAGATTGGCGCCTGGCCAGGTGAGAGCCGGTGCCAGATAGCGGCCCTCGCAGCCGGTTTTGGGCGAGCAGTCGGAAATGGCCTGAAGCTGTTCGGTGCTGTACCAGTGCCAGTTGTTCAGCTCGCCCGGCGGTGCCACACAGGCGCTCTGGGCAAGTCCGGTCAGGGGCAGAAGCAGCGGGGCGATCAATGCCAGTTTGCGGAATTTCGAAGCGTTCAAAGGCTTTAGGCTTATTTGACGAAAGTAAATGCAGGTGGATGATAATGGATTCTTTGCTAGGATGCGCGCCTGCGACAGAGGAAAAGGCGTAATAAGCATGCACGATGGCTTGCGGCAATGGTGTTCGGCGGAACTCGGGGTGCCTGAAGCAGCTCTGGGCGAGTTGGAGAGTGTCGCCGGTGACGCCAGTTTCCGACGCTATTTCCGGTTGCAGCCAAAGGAGCGGGCGTCCGTTGTCATAATGGACGCACCGCCAGCGAAAGAAGATTCCCGCCCCTTTATTGATATTGCTCAACGCCTCCAGGCGGCGGGCATTCATGCTCCCCGGATCCTTGCTCACGACCTGTCC
>JBFKXO010000234.1:0-3757 GCA_041638115.1 Litorivivens sp.
GCCACCCGGTAACCGCGATCCTGAAGAACGCCCAGTACCGGCGTCAGTTTATGCAGTTCGGGCATACCATTAGCCTTTGGTCCCTGAAACCGCACCACCGCGATAAAATCCCGGTCAAGGTCGCCTGCGTCGAAGCGCGCCTTCACATCATTCTGGTCGTCAAAGATCACCGCCGGAGCACGCAGAACCTGATATTCAGCTTTAACCGCCGACGTTTTGATCACCGAGCGACCGAGATTGCCCTGCAATAACTGCAGCCCGCCCTCTTTACTGAAAGGGTTGGCACAGTTGCTGACAATATCTGCATCGAGGCTTTTTACAGGACCATCTCGCCATTCAAGGCCCGATTCGGTAAGAAAGGGTTCTTGGCAATAGTGCCTCAGACCGGAGCCGGCCACTGTCGCCACATCCTCATGGAGCAGGCCATTATCAAGCAATTCGCGGATCAACAAAGCCATGCCGCCAGCCGCCTGAAAATGATTTACGTCCGCCAGACCATTAGGGTAAATCCGACACAGCAGGGGAACCGCATGCGACAGATCCGCCATATCCTGCCAGTCGATCTGTACACCAGCGGCGCGAGCGATCGCAACCAAATGGATGGTGTGGTTGGTGGAACCTCCGGTTGCTAAAAGCCCAACGATGGCATTGACGATACTTTTTTCGTCAATCATTTCTCCCAACGGCATAAAATCTGGCGACAGCGGCGATATGGCATGCAAGCGCTCCACCGCCGCCCGAGTCAGGGCTTCGCGCAACGGAGTGCCGGGATTGACAAAGGAACTACCCGGCAACTGCATGCCCATAACCTCCATCAACATCTGGTTACTGTTGGCGGTGCCGTAAAAAGTACAGGTGCCCGGACTGTGATAGGACTGACTCTCTGCCTCCAGTAATTCCTTGCGGCCGACCTTGCCTTCTGCATAGAGCTGCCGAATACGCCCTTTTTCCGCATTGGGCAATCCGGATTCCATGGGGCCCGCGGGCACAAATACCACCGGCAGATGGCCGAACGACAGCGCACCGATGGCAAGCCCCGGTACAATCTTGTCGCACACCCCCAGACACAGAACACCGTCAAACATATCGTGCGACAGGGCCACCCCCGTGGCCATCGCAATGGTATCGCGACTAAACAGCGACAGTTCCATCCCTTCTCGGCCCTGCGTCACGCCATCGCACATGGCCGGCACACCGCCGGCAAACTGCGCGACGGCGCCCAGCTCGCGGGCAGCTTTTTTGATCTGGGCCGGGTATTCCTGAAACGGCTGGTGGGCGGAGAGCATATCGTTGTAAGCCGATACGATGGCGAAATTGGCTGCCCGATCAACCGCCAACGCGTTCTTGTCTTGGCTGTCAGAGGCGGCAAAACCATGGGCCAGGTTGCCGCAGGAAAGGTGCGCGCGGGAAACACCCGGGCGGTGAGCACGGCGGATTTTCGCCAAATAGTTGGCGCGGCTTTCGCGGCTGCGCTCGATCACCCGCTGGGTGACCCGTGTAATGGTTGCGTGCGTCACATCTTTACCTTATCAGCAATACCTTATCAGCAATTCGCTCAAGCCGGCCCCGCAAGGGCTGCACAAATTTAGCAATATTACCAATTATCCAGATAATAACGTTTACATCAACACCTTTATTTAATTTAATTACTTTTTGAATTAACCCTTTTTCTGCTAAAGGGGCTATTTCACCTGCTGCTTGGCAAGCTTGCGCGCCAGCGTACGGCGATGCATGCCCAGACGACGCGCCGCCTCCGAAATATTAAAGTCGGTTTCCGCCAGCGTCTGGTGGATGCGCTCCCACTCCAGGGTTTTGATTGAGGTCTGGCGGCCACTGATTTTCACGTCGGCGTTGCCCTCCGCCTGACTGAAGGCCGCTTCGATATCATCGGTATTGGAGGGTTTGGCAAGGTAATGGCAAGCACCCAGTTTTACCGCCTCAACCGCGGTAGCAATGCTGGCGTACCCGGTCAGCACCACGATCAGCGTTTCCGGGTCGTGTTTATGCAATGCCTGCACACAGGCAAGGCCAGAGGCCTCTCCGTCCAGCTTGAGGTCTACTACCGCATAGTCTGGCCTGTGCTCGGCCAGCAGGGCCTCGGTCGCTTCCAGGCTACTGGCGTTGAGTACCGTGTAGCCGCGCCGCTCAAACGAACGCCGCAGGGTACGGGCAAAGGCTTCGTCGTCCTCCACCAACAGCAAGGTACTTCCGGTCTTATCGTGTTCCAGGTCGGACATACTTCAATCCTCCTTTAACAACAAGGCATCCAGCGGCAGTCGCAATACCACTTCGGCGCCGCCCTCATCGCGGTTTTTAGCCCGCACGTCGCCACCCAGCGTTCGTGTCACATTAAAGACCAAGAACAACCCCAACCCACTGCCGGGCCTGCCCTTTGTCGATTGATAGGGCTGACCGAGGCGATTGTAAACCTTGCTGGAAAAGCCAGGTCCGCGGTCGTACACGCGAATGACCAGCATATCCTGATCCCGCGAGACCTCCATGCCTATCCACATTGGCGAAGCTTCAAGTGCATTGTCTAACAGATTGCACACGGTTTGTTTCAATACCGAATCCGAAGCGATATCCACATCGGCGCCGAAGCGATTTTCAAAATGAAGCTCTTCACTTCTACGGGTGCTTTGCCACTCCTTGATCAGATCCTCAAAGAATTGGCAGACCGTAGTTTCCTCGGAAGACTCTCCTCGGGTTTCCCCGGCCGACATCAGAATACCACTAACGATCGCCTTGCAGCGCCGTACCTGGGCCTTCATTTCCTCCATATCGGCGAGCAAGTCTGAGTCCGCTTGCAGCGCCTCCATATGCTTCCAGTCGCCGAGAATCACGTCGATGGTTGCCAGCGGAGTACCCAGTTCGTGAGCTGCTCCCGACGCCAGTAAACCCATACGCAGAATATGCTCTTCTTCGGCGGCGCGGCGGCGCAACTCGGCCAGGCGCGCATCCCGCTCACGCTGGGTGCGGGTGATCCGGTTGACAAATATCACCAACAACGCAGCATTGAGCAGCAGACAAATAAACATCCCCTGCACATAAAAGCTTTCGAAACCCAGGTGGTAGTCCAGCGGCAGATTCAGGCTGCGCGATGTTTCTGCCAGCCAGAGAAAGCAGAGGGTCGCCACACCGAGGAGTGCCCAAGCCAGGGGCGCCGCCATCAGCACCGCAGCCAACCCCACCTGCAGTACATAGAGAAAAACGAAGGGATTAGTGGCGCCGCCACTGAGGTGAAGCTGAAAGGTCAGGGTGCCCATATCGACCAGCAGCCCGACAAATATCTCCGCCGCATGAATCCGGCGCCCCAGCCGCAGACTGATCTCGTACAAGCCGTTAAAGAGCACCAGCGCCGCCAGCGCCGCAATCATTTGCGGTAGTGGCAACTCCACACCGAAACTGAAATGAGTCACCAAAATGGTCAGCAGCTGGCCCAAGACGGCCATCCAGCGCAGCTGTACCAGCTGCCGCATATGCTGGCTAAGGGTGTCGCTGTCACTGTCGCTACCCAGCAGGCGCCGAGGTTGCTGCAAGTTGAGGCGCAATTTCGCCGGTGTGGGAATCATGGAGTCAACGCACTATGGTGGAAAACCTGCAGTATAGCCCCGCATGACCATCAACGCAGTGTTCGGGACTCCCGGTAAACAATCACAGCGGCCCCGACAACCATCGCAGCCAGTGCATACCAGGTCAGTGCATATACCAGATGGGAATTATTAAAGTGGATAATGGTGAGTCCGCCGACCGGCCC
>JBFKXO010000235.1:0-3728 GCA_041638115.1 Litorivivens sp.
ACTGAATGACCGTACCGTCGATACGCTGGTCAAACAGGCGCTCTCTCACGCCCGCGCGGGCGCCGATGTGGTAGCCCCGTCGGACATGATGGATGGTCGCATTGGCGATGTTCGTCAGGCGCTGGAAGCCGCCGGTCACGTCAACACCCGCATTTTGGCTTACTCCGCCAAATACGCCTCCAGTTACTACGGCCCCTTTCGCGATGCCGTCGGCTCGGCGGGCAATCTGGGTAAAGGCAACAAGTACAGTTACCAGATGGACCCGGCCAACAGCGACGAAGCTCTGCACGAATGTGCGCTGGATCTGCAGGAAGGTGCCGATATGATCATGGTCAAACCCGGCATGCCCTATCTGGATATTGTGCGCCGGGTGAAAGATGAACTGGCCGCCCCCACCTACGTGTATCAGGTGAGTGGCGAGTACGCCATGCACTGTGCGGCTTTTGAGAAAGGCTGGCTCGATCGGGAAGCTGTGATCATGGAATCCCTGCTTGCCTTCAAGCGGGCCGGTGCCGATGGCATTCTCACCTACTTTGCCAAGGAAGCGGCTATCTTGCTCCAAAAGCGTAAATAAACTGCTCTTTAATAGGGCGTTATGCTAGGAAATGTCACCAAATTTGAATAGACTCGCTCGATAAACACCTTGTTTGAGGAAGAATAACGTGAATAAAAAACTATTTGCTGCGCTCGCACTTAGCTTGCCCGTATCAGCTTCCGCTGATGTCCTTGGTCTTACCGCCGGCCTGTACAACTGGACCCAGAATTTCTCCGGTGACCTGCGCTCAGAGCAGACCGGAAGCGACAAGATTGACCTGGAAGATGACCTCAATTTCGATGACGATAGTGCCAACGTGTATTTCGTCGCATTCGAACATCCAATTCCAGTCCTCCCGAATATTCGCGTTGGTAGCACTGGCATGGAAATCAAAGAAACCGGCACCGTCAACAGAACCTTCAACTATGAAGGCACAACCTACAATCAAGGCAGAGAAGTTCAATCCGACATTGACTTAAGCCATATCGATGCCACTCTTTACTATGAAATTCTCGACAACTTCGTTTCTCTGGACGTAGGCCTGACCGCGCGCAAGTTCGACGGTGAAGCAACCATTGCGTACACCGATGGCACTCAAAGTGAGACCGCCGATATCGATGGTACCTTGCCACTGCTCTACGCCAATGCCCGCGTTGAGCTACCCTTCCTGCCAGGCCTTTATGCCTCGGGCGAACTGCACGGTATCAGCTATAGTGGCAACTCGCTGATTGATACCAAGCTGGGCCTGGGTTACGAGATCTTGGGTATTGTTGGGCTGGAGCTGGGTCTGCGCAGCTTTGAGCTGGACCTGGAAGGCGACGACGATGAAGAGTTCAACATGACGATTGATGGCGCCTTTGTCGGCGTGGTCGTTGATCTGTAAGCCGCCCTTTCACACGCGAAAAATTGAAAGCCCTCTTCGGAGGGCTTTTTATTGTCTGACAGAAAGACCCCGTTTCGCGGAACCAAGCGGGTATGGCCGGATTCTCAACCCCCGCTTCGTGCGCCACCACATAAAAGCCCTGGGGGGACGCTCTATTCCGGTCGCGCTGCGCTGCATACCCTGCCCTTTCGTTACCCTGCGTAAGAAAAGGTCAACCTTCATGTAACCGTGTATCATGCCCAGCCGACAAATCTGACGGCCCGGCAACCCTATGCAGTTACATCATATTGACCTGCGTCTGAGTGGACGCGATATCCTGAAAGACATCCATTGGGGGCTTGTGCCCGGCCAGTGCTGGGCGATACTGGGCGCCAATGCCTCTGGAAAAAGTGCACTCGCCCAGGTGATGAGTGGTGAGCTGACACCGACCGCAGGCTCCGTTATCGAAGCCCCAGCCAAGGTTCGTTGGGTGTCACTTGAGTCCCAGCAGAGCTTGTACGAAGACGAGCTATACCGCGACGAAAGTGACTTGATGAATGAGGTAGACGAGGGGCGTTCGGTGCGCGAGCTACTGCAGGAGATCGCTCCCTGGTCACCCCGCCATGACCAGCTCTGTGACACCCTCGCGCTACGTTCCTTACTTGAGCGAGGCTATCGTCGGTTGAGCAGCGGCGAGGGGCGACGCACATTGCTCGCGCGTGCGCTACTGGAGCAGCCAGACCTGCTGATTCTGGATGAGCCCTTTGAAGGCCTGGATGCCGAAAATTACGCTCATCTACATAGCGCCCTGAATGCACTCGTTCATGCGGCACAGTGGCTGGTGCTTGTAGTGAACCAGACCGCACATATTATCGATGCTTGTCGACAGATCGCCTTGCTCGACAGCGGACGTCTGGTATTCAGCGGAGAGCGACCTGAGGAGCTGGAAACTGTCTGGCAGCAACTGGACCGACACCGCGACACCTTGCCAGTACTGCCTCCACGAAGCGACGACTATCAACTGCCAGCCTGGCCCGCTGATAAGGCATTACTGGAAATTGAAGATGGGTTTGTCCAGTATGGCGACATCTACCAGTTTCGAGACTTCAACTGGCGTCTGCTGCCGGGTGAGCACACCCACGTTCACGGCCCCAATGGCAGTGGCAAATCCACCTTGCTGGGTTTGATTACCGGCGATCACCCCCAGTGTTATCGCAACAAACTTCAGGTGCTTGGTTTTAGCCGCGGCAGCGGCGAAAGCATATGGCAAATCAAAAAACATATCGGCTATGTATCAGGCAGCCTGCACCGGGACTACCGGGCCTCTGCCAGCGCGCTGACTGTCGTCATCTCCGGGCTGACTGACTCCATCGGGGTTTACACCGCAGTTGGTGAAAAAGAAAAAAGCCAGGCTTTAGCCTGGTTGGATATCATCGGCCTGGCCGACTTGGCTAACCGCCCTTTTCGCAGTCTGTCGATGGGACAACAACAGCTGCTGCTGATCGCTCGCGCACTGATCAAGCAGCCGCCGTTAATTATTCTCGACGAACCTACCGAAGGGTTGGACGATTTCAACCGCTTTTATGTGTTGAAGCTGGTGGAAAAGTTGATCGCAGCCGGTGACAGCACCTTGTTGCTGGTATCCCATCGCAGCGACGAAATTCCCGGCTGTATTCGTAAAACCGTGACCTTTACACCTGCGGAAAAGGTCGACGTTCGCTATCGAGTCAGCGTTTCTCAGCCCCCTGCGAGTGATTCAAACAATCAACTCTGAATCTGCAGGGTTACGTCACCGCGGTCCGGCACATCATCGCTTTGCCGCACCGAGCCCGCAGGGCGATCCAGCCAGCGCTGCACCTTCACTGGCTCCATACCAATTTGCAGCTCCACAGCGCGACGATGTAAATCACTGTCCTCCAGAGTTCGTCGATCACGCAGCCGTAGGTAGTCATTCCAGGTGGGACAACTGAAGCGTTCCACCCATTTCTCCGGATCAGCTATATTGCGCGACAGCGACCACTCATAAGCGCCATTGCGAGCCCTGGCCCGCTGCGCCTCACGCATGATGTTATAAAAATCACGCGCCTTGTCGTTGGCAATGCGGTATTGCAACTCAATCGTGATGGGACCACTGCGCCCACTGATACCTAGCTTCACTTCCGGATCGCCCAAGGCTTCCTGATCCAGCTCCGTTGAACTATCACGATCGGCGATGCGTAATACACGCCCCAGCACCATGGAAAACACCATTGCCGTAGCGGCCATCTGGAAGGTCGCTACTACGCCATAATCTCTTGCCACAATGCCCCATAACCAGGAACCGATGGCGAC
>JBFKXO010000236.1:0-3699 GCA_041638115.1 Litorivivens sp.
CCCGGGCATCACTCACCCCCAGGGTTTTAAGCTGATCGCCAGACAGGGCGCTGACAGCAATCGGCACCAGCTTGACGTCTTCTTCTCGACGCTGGGCCCGCACCACGACCTCTTCGATCATCATGCGGCTGCGAAAGCCTGTACTGGCCGCAGACGCAGAGGAGGGTTCTGGAGCTTGCGACCAAGCCAAAGGAGCCAGCAAGGCGGTTACAACTGGAACGATAAATTGATGCGATTTCAAAAGACGGTACCGGCACGATTCGACAAAGTGCGCGCATTGTAGAGAAAGCGCCGGTTAATGAAAATTTACCACCGATTTAGAAATCGCTGCCCCGATCTTGCGGAAATCCTGGGGCATCGTGTTTCGCCCTGTTTTTCTCGGTAAAAAACGAGGGATTTAACAAACTGAAAAGATTGCTTATTCCCCGAGGGAATAAGCCTAGAACGAAAAATTCCAGCCCGACCGCGCTATTTGCGACGGCGCGCTTCCAGCCGTCGGAGGAAATCTTCCATAAAGGACGCGTAGAGCTCTTTACCCAGGTACTGATCCTCAACGCCGGAATCGATGCTCGGATTGTCGTTGACCTCTATCACCGCAACCCGATCACCACTTTGTTTCAGGTCGACCCCATAAAAGCCGTCGCCGATCAACTTACAGGCGCTCACCGCCGCGTCCACCACCGCGCGCGGCGCTTCAAAGGTTGGCATGGCGTCAAAGCCGCCGGATTTCACGCTGCTGTCCGCACCGTGCTTGTAGATTTGCCAGTGGTCTTTGACCATGTAATAGCGGCAGGCGTAAAGCGGTTTATTGTTGAGCACGCCTATCCGCCAGTCGTACTCGGTGTACATATACTCCTGTACCAGCAATAGCGCCGAGCTTTTCAGCAACTGGCCGCCCTGCTCGATCAGCTCCTTGCGGTCTGCCACTTTCACCACGCCGCGCGAAAACGAGCCATCCGGCACTTTGAGTACCAGTGGGAACGCCATATCCGCAAGCTTTTCCGCCAGCATCGGCGCGTCGCTCTTGTGCAATATGCGCGTCTGGGGCGTCGGGATATTCTGTTTATTCAGCAATTCCGCCAGATACACCTTGTTGGTACAGCGCAGGATCGAGGTGGGATCGTCAATCACCACCATACCTTCGGCCTCGGCCTTTTTGGCAAAACGATAGGTGTGATGACCGACCGAGGTGGTTTCCCGAATGAACAGCCCATCGTATTCCGGGATGCGCATATAGTCCTTGGGCGTAATCAGCTCGGTGGCAATGCCCAGCTCCTCACCCGCCTTGATAAAACGTCGCAGAGCAGTTTTATCGCTGGGAGGCATATCTTCTTCCGGGTTTGCCAGAATCGCCAGATCGTAGCGGTAGCGTTTGCCGGCTTTGGGTTTGCGCCAGAGCTTGTTACTGAACCGCTCGAAGGCATTGGCAAAAGCTTCCTGCTCCTCGCTGTTTTTCAGATCCCGCAATGAGATTGGCCGGATCCGTTCGATCTCCCAGCTTTTGTCATACTCGAGCGTGACTTCCATCAACGGGCAGGGAAAGCGCTCAAACAGGGTTTTCGCCAGCGGCGCAAATTCGCTTTTCAGGCATTCGCCAAACCAGATGCGCAGGGTCATTTCGCTGCTATCGCCGCGCGGCAGCTTACGCAGCGACGGATCGATACCGTCCAGCTGAATATCAGAGAGCGAGCGCGAACGAAAATCACTGAGGGTACGGATCGAGGGGAAGACGTGATGGCCCCGCGCCTCGGCCAGTAATGCACAGTACCAGGCGCTACCCAGGTACTTGTAGTTGCGACACAGGTTGACGACCCGCACCCGTTCCGCCTTGCCCGCAGACTCCAGTGCCAGGTAGTCCTGGAACGTGATCACATCCTTACTCGGGTAGTAGGGCGACCAATCGCTGAGGTCGTCAACAACTACATGAAAACGCGGCATGGCTAGGCTCTCTGACAGTGCTGAAAAGGGGGCATTGTCAGATCAAAATAGGGAATTAACAATAGACGCGCAATACTTATTTACAGGGGAAAAAAGCAGCGTATGATTCAGCTACTTTCGACTGCCTCGCAGGTGTCTGCTCATGCACGCCTTACTGCCTTCCCTCGACCTTAGCGTGTTTGCCAAAGACTACCGCTCGGCCCGTAACAACTTTCTGGCTCGCAGTGAAAAGCTGCGTGGCTGCGGCTTGTTTGAGTTCGTTCACCACCGACACCCCGAGTGCGCCCCGGACGGCTCACCCTTGCACGCAGACTGGCTGCTATTGTCCAAAACCCCACACCCCAAGCACCTTCTGGTGCTGATCTCCGGCACCCACGGTGTCGAGGGTTTTGTCGGCTCCGCCATCCAATGCGATCTCTTAAGCGAAATGCCACAGTTGCTCGAAGACGAACGCCTGGGCGTACTGATGATTCATGCTCTCAACCCGTGGGGATTCGCCTGGTTACGCCGCTGCGATCACGAGGGAATTGACCTCAATCGCAACTTTATCGACTTCAAAGCCGGCCTGCCGAACAACGGCGCCTACGCCACCATGCACCGGTTGCTGTCACCCACGGCGGACACAGACATTCTGACCGACGAGTATTCACTCGATGGCATCACTCGCGGCCAGTACCAGTATCCCAACGGGCTCTACTTTGGCGGCCACGGACCCAGCTGGTCGCGCCAGTGGCTGGAGTCGCGCAAGCAGTTTCCCCTGCTGCAACAAGTAGAAAGTATCGCCGCCATCGACCTGCACAGTGGTCTGGGTCCGTTTGGCTATGGCGAAATTATCAGTGACCATCCGCGAATCTCTCCCGGCTTTGAAATTGCCCGCCAGTGGTATGGTGCTAACACCATGTCCAGCGCGCTGGGTGAATCCGTGTCTGCGCCAAAAACGGGCCTGATAGACTACTTCTGGCACAAACTGATTGGCCATCGCGGCAGTTTTGTTACGCTGGAGTTTGGCACCTACCCGGCCGAGGACATGCTCAAAGTATTGATCAAGGAACAGCGTTATACGCGTCGCAGTGTCGCTGCCGGTACCGAGCGCGATTTAGACGCTCCGGATGTTCAGGCGCTGCGCGACTTTTTCTACCCCCAGGATGACAACTGGCGCGAATCGGTTTTACTGCGTGCACGCCAGGTCGTCACGCTCGCCCTGACCGGCATGGCAGAACAAACCCACGTGGTGCCGGAGGCCATTACCCACGCCGAGGCAAAACAGCGATGAGTATAGCTATTCGCGCCGGTACGCGTTTCGACATCGACGCCCTGCTCGCGCTTGAAAACGAATGTTTTTCAACCGACCGCCTGTCACGCCGCAGCTTTATGCGCTTTGTCAGCAAGGGTGCCCACAATTTGTTAGTCGCCGAAGAAAATGGTCAATTGCTTGGGTACGCGCTAGTTCTGTTCAGGTCAGGAACCAGCCTCGCACGCATATACTCCATCGCCGTGTCCAAGGCCGCGCGCGGCAAAGGAGTCGCCAGCCAACTGCTCACTCAGGCCGAAGCCATCGCCAGCCAGCGCTATTGCCTGTTTATACGCCTCGAAGTGCACACCCAGAACACCGCTGCGCTGGAGCTATACAAGAAATTCGGCTATCAGCCCTTTACCCGCATCAAGCAATACTACGAAGATGGCGGCGACGCAGAACAACTTGAAAAACGTCTGCTACCGGTCCCGCCGGCGACCGCGCCCGCCCCCTACTACCAGCAAACC
>JBFKXO010000237.1:0-3698 GCA_041638115.1 Litorivivens sp.
CCTGGCGAAAATGGCGGCGAAGACGTAAACGGCGATGGCGTCTGCGACCGACAGGATCTCGCTGGCGAAAGCCTTGCCAATGCGCCCGAATGGAGTGCTTCGATTACGGGTCGATACGAGCACCCATTAAATGCTGATGGCAGTATCGTCTACGGACAAATGACCTCGCGCTGGCAGGACGAGGTTCAGTTCTCTACGGAACAGCATCCCTTGACCATCCAGGAAGCCTATTCGATTACCGACCTTCGTTTTGGCTGGCGTAACACCAGCGGTAAGTTGGAGCTGGCTGGCTACGTGAACAACGTCTTTGCCCAGCATCACGTCGTTAGCTTCTTCCCACTCAGTGTTGATAATAGCCGCGAAGATGTGACCCATTTCGTGCCACCAACGGCAGATCGCATTTTCGGCTTCTCTGCGGGCTACCAGTGGTAAATGAATGAAAAAGCTACTGCTTGCGACGGTCGGCCTTATCGCGATAACAGCGGTGGGAGTCGTCGTCGCTTTTTTTATCGATCAACCACAATTTTTCTCAGAGCCGCACTTTGACGAGCTGCCGCCGACGGTTCAACTACAACCGAACGAACCGGCGATATTGGTATTCAGCCAAACCAATGGCTTTCGTCACCACGAAGGCATAAAAGACGCTCAGGCTCTGCTCGAGAAACTGGCGCGCGAGAATGGCTGGCAAGTCTTCACAACAGAAAACGGCGCCATTCACAATCACGAGGATTTAGCGCGGTTCCGCGTGGTGGTTTGGGCCAATGCCAGTGGTCCGCTACTGTTGCCGGAGCAACGCCAGGCACTGCAATCGTTTATCGAAGACGGCGGCGGTTTTATCGGTATCCACGCAGCCGGCGACGGATCGCACAAGGATTGGCCCTGGTATCAGGGCACGATTCTGGGCACGACCTTTATCGGCCACACACTGATTCCCCACAAACAGGAAGCGACCGTCAGGCAAGTGTCGGATCACTCGGTACTCGCCGGACTGCCACCTCGGTGGCAGCACTACGACGAGTGGTACGCCTTTGACGAAACACCGGCAACAAACGGTGCGACCGTACTTCTTACTGTGGATGAAACCAGCTACAAGCCCGGCAAATTCAGCATGACGCCGGAGCATCCGATTGTCTGGATAAACCATATCAACCAAGGTCGAGCACTCTACTGTGCGCTTGGGCACAGCGCGAAAAGCTTCGAGACGCCGGAGTACCAGCGCATGCTGGCGCAAGCCATTACCTGGGCGGGCAGGCTAGATAGCAACGAGAGGTAACGCATGAAACGACGAGAACTGATTCATAACCTTGCCC
Organism: Litorivivens sp.; assembly: GCA_041638115.1. GTDB lineage: Bacteria > Pseudomonadota > Gammaproteobacteria > Pseudomonadales > Spongiibacteraceae > Litorivivens. The sequence continues at coordinate 1,311 of JBFKXO010000237.1, forward strand.
TGATCACCGGGGCTGCGCTGTCGCCCTCAGTGGTTCAAGCCACAATCAACGGCGTCGATGGTCGGGACATTATCAAGCACAGCGTATTCAATGAAACGCAGCGCGCAACCTGCACCGTTCTGGCGGAACTGATCATCCCGCGAACCGATACGCCCGGTGCTATCGAAGCCGGCGTTCCCCATTTTATCGAGCTGATGGTTTCAGACTGGTACACCGAGATCGAGCGCAGAATCTTTCTGGACGGTCTGACAACACTGGACACCTACTGTCAGCAGCAATTCGGCAAGGTATTTCTAACCTGTTCTGAGGCGGATCAGATCGCGGCACTGACGCATATGGAAAACCTGGCTGAAGGATACAAAAGCACGGCACCCGCGACGCCGATGTCCAAGGAGGTCGACGAGCATGTGCCCTTCTTCGGCAAGATCAAAGAGCTCACCGTCGTCGGCTATTACACTTCGGAAATCGGCGCGAAACAGGAATTGATCTACCAGCCTATGCCCATGGAATACCGTGATATCGAATTCCGCGACGTCGGTCGCCAATGGTCGAACTGAGGAGAGCGTTTTATGTCCACCGTAGAAACAACACAGTTCGACGCCATTGTTGTCGGCTCAGGAATTTCGGGTGGCTGGGCGGCAAAGGAGCTTACCGAAAGGGGCCTGAAGGTTCTGGTATTGGAGCGCGGTAAGCCCATTCGCCACGGTCTGGATTATAAAGGCGAGCATATGCCGCCCTGGGAATTGCCTTATGGCGGCAAGCCCCTGCGCGAGCTCTACAAAGAGGAATACCCGATCCAGAGCAAGGTCTACGCCTTCAACGAGACCACCCGCCATTTCTTCAACAATGACAAGAACAATCCCTACGTCTACGATCCGGCCAAGCCCTTTAACTGGAAGCGCGCGGATGTTCTCGGTGGCCGCTCACTGCTCTGGGGGCGCCAGGTCTACCGCTGGAGCGACCTGGATTTCGAGGCCAACAAACAGGATGGCCACGGCATCGACTGGCCCATTCGCTATAAAGATATCGCACCGTGGTATAGCCACGTGGAAAAATTTATCGGCGTAAGCGGTGAAAAACTGAACCTGCCCCACCTGCCCGATGGCGAATTCCAGAAGCCGATGCACATGAATGTGGTGGAGCGCTCAGTCAAGCAGAGCATTGAGCAACACTATCCCGGCCGGGTGATGACCATTGGCCGAACGGCCGTGCAAACTGAGCCCAATAATGGACGCGGTGCCTGTCACTACTGCGGCCCTTGTGAGCGCGGCTGTTCCGCCGGCGCCTATTTCAGCAGCTTGAGCTCAACCCTGCCCGCGGCAGAGAAAACCGGCAACCTGACAGTGCGGGCCAATAGCGTTGTTGAAAATCTTGAGTTTGATCCCACCAGCGGCAAAGTCAGCGCGGTGAATGTCATTGACGCCAATACCAAAGAGCGAATCCGCTTTTCCGGCAACCTGGTATTCCTCTGCGCTTCCACTGTCGCGAGCACGCAGATACTGCTGAATTCCACGTCTGAACATTTTCCAGACGGATTAGCCAATCGCAGTGGTACCCTTGGTCGCTATCTGATGGACCACACCAACGAGGTGGGCGCTTTCGGTGTCATGCCCGGTTTTATGGATAAGTACACGGTCGGGAATCGGCCCAACGGCATTTATATCCCGCGATTCCGCAACTTGAAAGAGAGCAGCGACAGCGTCGACTTTGTGCGCGGCTACGGTTATCAGGGCGGCGCCATGCGGATGAACTGGGCGCAGATGCACCAACAGATCAAGGGCTTTGGCGCCCGCTTTAAGCAGGCGCTACGTGCACCCGGTCCGTGGGTCGTTTTTCTCGCCGGCTTTGGCGAACACTTACCCGATAAAAACAGCCGCATGTTACTGTCCAAAACAGAGCGTGACCGCTTCGGCATTCCGCAAGTCGCCTTTGATAGCGCCTTCGGCGCCAATGAAAACCGTATGCGCAAGGAGATTCAGGAGCAGGCCGCCGAGATGCTCAAAGTCGCTGGCGCCCGCAATATTCTTTCCTTTAATGCCAACAGCTCGCCCGGCGGCGCCATCCATGAAATGGGCACAGCCCGCATGGGCGATGACCCCGGCCAGTCGGTACTTAATCGCTGGAATCAGGCGCACGATGTGCCAAACCTGTTTGTGACAGACGGCTCCTGCATGACTTCCTCGTCCTGCGTGAACCCTTCACTGACCTATATGGCGCTCACTGCCCGCGCCGTTGACTACGCGGTTACGCAACTGCAAGCCGGCGCTTTCTGACTCAGGAGAGAACAATGAAACAAGCCAATTGGATAAACGCTGTGTTCTGGATCTGCGCCGTCGCTACCGTCCTGGTAATCGCTTGGTGGGCCGTCGTATTCTATTTTGTGGGCCA
>JBFKXO010000238.1:0-3696 GCA_041638115.1 Litorivivens sp.
TAGATACCCACGGCGAGCCCATGCGCGACGCGCTGGTCACGGGTTGCAGCTCCATCTACAAAAGTCTGGAGTGCGCCCACAATATTGCGGTGACACTGGGTGAAGAGCGCCCGCACTGGCTTGAAGCCAGAGAAAAACTTGGCGACGCGCTGCGTAACAAACCCGAGCGCTTTGATCGCACCTGGGAGAGCAAAGCCCGCTATTCGATGGACTGGTTTTATCCGGTGTTGTCGGGCGCCTATCCCAAGGCGCGAGCAAAAGAGCACCTGCAACGCCGCTGGAATGAATTTGTCGAACACGAAATGGGTTGTCGCTGTGTGTCAGATCAGCCCTGGGTTACGGTCGCAGAATCCTGTGAATTGGTGATGGCCCTGCTTGCCGCTGGCGATCATGCGCGGGCAGTCACCCTCTACAGCTGGCTCCATCAATGGCGGCTGAAAAGCGGTGAGTATTGGACCGGCTATCAGTTTGTCGAAGACCTGATGTGGCCAGACGAAAAACCCACCTGGACAGCCGGTGCAATCTTGTTGGCAGCCGATGCCCTGACCGAGCATACCGCAGCTCACCACCTCTTCAACCGCGTGGTGCTGCTGGAGCCCGAAACTGTACAGTTGGCAGACGTCGAGCGCCGCCAAAAGGTCTGATAACCCGGCGCCTAGGGCCGGGTGATAACTTCGGGCTGGGTGGAGATCGGCAGATCGACATTGCCCAGCAGGGTGGCAACATTGTTTTCCCAATTCGTCCCAGGCCCCGCGCTGCCGATAGCGTGATTTTCGTATAAGTCGTGCTTGCCATACAGCAGTACGCCAACCTTGTCACCGATCTCCAGTTTTTCCGCCACGGCCACCAGTTCGATGGGCGACGAGCTGCTCGCTCTCTCGTCCGACGATAGAATCGGCTGTACCTGATCATCAACCAGGTACACTACACCCTCGCGCTCGATGCCGATACCGATAAAGACCGCTGCGGCATTGAGGGCCGACGCGGGCGTTGGGTCGATATTCCCCGGTCCGGCCTGGACGATCACGCGTGCAACCGGAATGCCCAGCAGCACCTGATTGGACCGCGTGATGGTTTCGCCACTGATAAACAACGCTTCTGCGGTAGCACTTGCGTCATTGTTATGGGCACTGCCAATCACCGTGGTGAGCGGGGGGATGCTTACCGAGAATTCACCGCTGGCGCTGCCGAGAGATTCAACGTTTAGTGCCCGCTTGTTGTCCAGAGCGACACAAATACGCGGCACAGGTACTCCGTTGCGCTTGTACAGTTTCTCATCAAACCAGCGTCGGATGGTGGCAATCACATCCAGATTGCCGCAATAGGCCTGGCCGATGGGGCCTTGCGAGCCGGGGCCTGAGCGCACGCCGGCGTGGCCGCTTTCGTGGGCCAGCAGTTTTACATCGCCACCGCCGGTGGTGAGCTGATTAAATAGCTGTATCCCTTCGTTCAGGGGGAAAAGCGTATCGCGCACGCCTTGCAGAATCAGTGCATCGACCGGCGGCATGGTGAAATTCGGGTCGGCAAAATAGGACGCCAGGCTGTTGTCGAAAAACAGATTTTCGGTGACAGGGGCATCTTCCAGCTCGCGATTGAAATTCACTCGCACCTGAGTGCAGGCGGCTTCCATCTCGAGAGATAGTTGTGCGCCATCTTCGTCGACAATCTTGTTGCATATGGCGATGAGCCAGGCCTTCTTCAATACCCGGTTGGGGGCAAAACTTTCGCGCAGGTTATACCAGGTAATGGAGGGGACAATGGCATCAATTCGCGGATCTTCTGCCGCGAGCATGGTCTGGAAGGCGCCGCCGTAACTGCTGCCCAGCAGGCCCACGCGCGGATTGCCCGGTTCATCTTCCAGCAGATTCAGGTTGGCTGCCGCCCAGTCAACTACTGCGCGGGCGTCGACAATTTCAAAGTCCGGCGACATACCGTGGCTGCCGCCGTCGGAACCTTCATCCCCGTCGTCGCCGCCGCGACCGAAACCGCGTTGATCGTAGGAGATAATCGCATAGCCCGCTTCTCGCAGCGCGACGATTTGCGACTCGACTTGGCTGCCGTAATCGCTAGGTGAAGCCGCCGTTGCCGGTTTGATGCTTTCAAACTCCGAGCTGGAAATCCGGCTGCCACCCCAGCTATGGCTGTGTACGATCAAGGGATAGCGGTCGCCGTCCCGATGTTCGTCCGGAAGGTACAGGGTGGCGGTGAGAGTGGTTGTTAGCTGGGCCGCGCTGTCATTCGGTGCCGGGGAGGTGATCGTGATCTCGCGCACTAATTCTTCGGGCACTGCCTCGCGATCGCTGCTGTTGTCGCAGCCGTATAAGGTGCTGAGCAAGGCAAGGCTGAGAACGGCGTGGGGGAAACGGGTCATAGGCTGCAAACTGCGCATGGGTGCGGGGAGCCTAGATTATAGTGATGCGCATGACATCCTTCACTAGTAGCGCAAAAAAATTGTGCGCTGATCTAGGATTCTCCCTTCAGAGGGCTGCGCTCTACAGGCGCCGCAGTATGCCCAGTGAATCGCTGCGTTCTATTGGTTCAAACAGCCCTGAGGCGACGGCAAGCCGATAAATCGCGATAGGGGCCTGGCCTCCGTCTTCCGGCTTGTCGAACAAGTCGTGTATCGCCAGAATTCCGCCGCGCTGGATGTGGCCGGCCCAGCAGCGATAATCGGTTAAGGCTGCCTCCAGGCTATGACCGCCATCGATAAATACCATGGCCAGCGGTGTATTCCAGCGGCGGGAGGCCACGTCCGAGCTGGTCACCAGTGGCACGACCGTGTCATGTAAGCCGGCCCGTGCAATATTGCGTCGGAATTCCTTAAAACTGTCGAACTGTTCTTCCGCGGTATCGTATAGCTCCGGGTCGTGGAAAAACTCGCCTTTTTGGTGCTCTTCAGAGCCCCGGTGGTGGTCCACCGCATACACAATGCCGCCTTGTTTCTGGCACGCTGCGCCCAGCACGACCGTCGACTTTCCGCAGTAACTGCCGATCTCGAGCACGGGCCCTTGGGCTGACTGCAGCGCGGCGTAGCCATAGAGCGCGGCCGCTTCAGCGTCACTTAAAAAGCCTTTGATTGCGGAAATATCGAGGGGAAGGTCCATGCCAGTTGCTCATTACTTAATTCAGGCGGGCACAGTAAACAATTTCCCCGGCAGCGGCAACGGCGTTTGGGGCCAGCCCTATGCTATGATTTGCCCCCATTGCATTAAGGATGGTCTTCATGAAATTACAAATGCCGCGTTTTGATCAGTCCCGGGTTCTGGTCGTGGGTGATCTGATGCTGGACAGGTACTGGCACGGTAACACTTCGCGGGTATCGCCCGAAGCCCCGGTACCGGTGGTGGATGTGAAACAGATTGAAGATCGCCCCGGAGGCGCTGGCAACGTTGCCCTCAATATCGCGGCTCTCGGCAGCGCCTCGGTCATTGCCGGTCTGGTCGGGCGGGACGAAGCGGCGCAAGTGCTGGCGCAACGCCTCGGTGCGGCTAACATTCTGTGTCGCTTTCAGGAGGCAGAAACTCACCCGACGATCACCAAACTGCGCGTGATCTCGCGCCACCAGCAACTGCTGCGCCTGGATTTTGAAAACCCCTTCGCGCCCGAGGATGCTGCGGCGCTGGCAGATCTTGCGCTCAAGGAGATGGCGCAAGCCAGCGCGCTGGTAATCTCTGACTATGCCAAGGGTGCGCTGCA
>JBFKXO010000239.1:0-3673 GCA_041638115.1 Litorivivens sp.
CTGATCATCGCGGTTGCAGCCCAGCATGTGGCCAAGGAAAAGCTGCGCGACACGCTGTTTGTACTCTGGCTGGTGCTGGTAGCAATTAAAATGGCGGCGTTTGTCTATTTTGAGGTAGACCTGCAGCTGATCCATCACCTGTGGCTACTGCCCTGCGCCCTTGTCGGCCACCTGATCGGACTGCGTTTTCACACCCATATGCTGCAGGCGGATACCGCCCTGTTTATGCGCGTGCTGGGCAGCGCCCTGCTGCTGATCAGTCTGGTGGGGCTGACGCGGGCGGTGCTGGGTTAGGTGTATCGACGGCCTCGTCCGGATCAACGTTTAGCCCCATCAGTCGTGCCCGGCGCATCCATTTCTCGCGGGCGAGCTTCTGCATATCGTCGACGCTGTCCATCTCGTCCATGATCTCCATCCCGATCAGGGTTTCAATCACGTCCTCCATCGTAACGATACCGGCGGTGCCGCCGTATTCGTCTACGACCAGCGCAATATGCTCCTGTTGTTCCAGGAAGCGGCTGAAAATATCCGGCAAGGGGCAGGACTCGTGGATGGTCAACAGTTCGCGCTTCAAATCTCGCAAGCGCTTATCGCCGTGGTGGTCCACCAGTTCGACCAGAAGATCATCCTTGAGGATGTAGCCCACGACCTTGTCCTTGCTACCCTCCTCGTGAATCGGAATACGCGAGAACACAATATTGCCCTCACGTTCGTGAAATTCCTGCAGGGTTAAATCCATGGGCGCGGCCTTCACCACCGTGCGCGGGGTCATCACGTCCTTGGCCCGGATATTCTTGAAACGCAGCAAATTGGCAATAAAAGCGGATTCATTTTTCTCGATGACCCCTTCTTTTTCGCCAATTTCCGCCAGCATCAGGAAGTCGCGCCGGGAAAACACACTGCGGCTTTTGTCCTTGCGCAAGATCGCCGTCAGCTGCTGGCTGAGCCAGACCAGTGGCAGCAGCAGGGTAATCACAACGCGCAGGGAGTAAACCGTAAACGGCGCAAGCTCTTTCCAGTAATTCGCCCCCAGGGTTTTGGGGATGATCTCCGACAGAATCAGAATGGCCAGGGTCAGCGCCACCGGAATCACCACCCCGGTAATCATCGGGTTGGTCTCTGCCCAGAGCAGCGTCGCCTGCTGCCCCACGCCGATGGCACCGGCGGTATGGGCCACGGTGTTGAGGGTCAAAATGGCCGCCAACGGCCGGTCAATATTGTCCTTAAAGCTTTTCAACTGGCGTCCGATACCGGCGCCTTCCTGAAACTTGATCTGGGCGTAGGCCGGGGTAATGCTCAGCAGTACCGCCTCCCACAGCGAACACAAAAAGGAAAAACCAATAGCCAGAACAAAATAGGCAACCAGCAGGGTGAACATGACACTCCGGTCTCGCAGTAAGTATCGGCCTACCTTAACGGTTTTTAGGGCCGTCTTCACCGGTTTTCCGGTGCGTCCCGGTCGGCAAGGTCGCTGCTTTCGCCAACCGCCTCTAGTGTGAAGCTCCCAAATAACAATAACCGGGAGTATCTGTATGCATTCAAGAACGACGCTCACAGCGCTGGGGCTAGGCCTGTGGCTGGGCTTCAGCCACGTCCATGCCGAGCAGGCACGGGGCGGGCTCTATATCGAAGAGGTCATTGTCACGGTCAACAAGCGCGAGGAATCGCTGCAGGATGTGGGGGCCTCAGTCACGGCACTGGACGCAGATTTGCTCGAAGCGGCCAATATCGAAGACCCCTTTAAACTCGCCGAGATGACACCGGGGGTGGTCACCCGCGGTCGCGAAAACATGACCATTCGGGGCATTGGCGTGGACCTGATCGGCGTACCGCCGGTGGCCTTTCACGAAAACGGCTTGTTTATCCCCAACAATAATGTGGGCGGCAATTACTACGATCTGGCGGCCATCGAATTGCTGCGGGGCCCCTCTGGCACGGTTTATGGACGCAACGCCACCGCCGGGGCACTGAACCTGCGCTGGAACCCGCCCATCGATGCCGTGGAACTCAAGATCGACTCGCGAGTAGCCAATCTGAATGAGCGCCGCCTACGCGCCGCCTTGAATGTGCCCTTGCTACCCGACAATTGGCTCAACGCCCGCCTCGCGGTCACCGACCATCGCCGCGACGGCCTGGTCACCAACCTGCTGGCGGACCACGAACGTTTTAACGGCGATACCAAGGACGACCAGATGGCGCGCCTTTGGTTGCAATCCCAACCAACACAATCACTGCTGCTGAACGTGCGCTACAAGTACTTTCAGCGTGACCAATACCGCATCTCCAGCGCCACCACACTGACCCGCAACAATGGCTCGCTGGAGGAACTGGGCGCCGATCCACTGCCCGCCGACCGGACGCTGGTCAAGGCCCTGGCCCATCAGATGATTTTCAGCGAACAGGCCACGGCCCTGTTTGGCGAACGGGACTACGGCGACTACCAGATTGACGTGGAACGCATCGACGCAGAAGCCATTTGGGCGCTCGAAGACCTGCCCGGTCTGGGCAATGTCGACATCACCCTGCTGGTGGGTAAAAGCGCCGACTACGCCTTCCGGCCACTGGACATTGACGGCACCGAGGCCACCATTGTCGACGTACTGCGTCAGGAGCGCGACGATGCCGTGATTCAGGAACTGCGTTTGTCGTCCCAGAATGATTCGGCGGTCAACTGGATCGTCGGGCTGTTTCGGGCGAAACAGGAAAGCCGGCTCACTGCCCTGAATTTCGTCAAGGCGAAAATTGATCTGGCGGATGCCATTATCGGCCTGCCGCTGCCCACCGGCGGTAACGTCTATGATCTGGACGTTTCCACCCCCTACGGCGAGCAGACTTTCACCAGCGAGGCCGCCTATCTCAGCGGCACGCTGCGCCTTAAACAGGCCTTCAGCAACCTGCCCGATATCGAAGTGTTTGGCGGTCTGCGCAGCAATCGCGACCGGCAGGAACTGTTTGAAATCAACGATGCGGCACTGGTTCTGCCCAGCCGCGACAACCGGGTTCGCGCGGCCAGCCTCTCCGGCGGCACCACCACTTTTGAGGTCGAGTTTGAAGAACCCACGGGCGAGCTTGGCGCCAAATGGTTTTTCAGTGACGACTCCATGATTTACGCCAAGCTCGCACGCGGTTACAAGAATGGTTTTGGCGAAGTGATGGACGACGGCAGCCTAAACGAAGTGGACGCAGAACAATTGAACGCCATCGAAATCGGCAGCAAGAACCGACTGTTCGGCGGGCGCCTGCAACTCAACGCCGTCGCCTTCAGTTACGACTATCAGAACCTGCAGGTACAGCAGGTGCGCGATACCACCACCGTCACGGAGAACGCGGCCAGCGCCAGCCTATCCGGGCTCGAACTGGATATGACCATCGCCGCCAGTGAAAACCTCTATAGCGTGGTATCGCTGGGCTACTTGAAAGGCACCTTCGACGAGTTCTGCTCCGCCGACCCCGCCTTTACCAGCCTGTCCGATCCAACCTGTCCGGAGGGCGAGCAGGACCTGAGCGGCAAGGACCTGCAGGACACGCCGCGCTACAAGGCCTCGTTGCTGCTTAACTACCAGCGCTCGTTGGGGGATTGGGGTTCGCTGCGCGCGGTGCTCAAGACCACCTGGACCGATGACTACTACCTGCGCCACTACAACCGCGACGATGTGGACCACCTGCCCAGCTA
>JBFKXO010000240.1:0-3564 GCA_041638115.1 Litorivivens sp.
GCTCCTTCGCCAATGGCTTCAACACCCCTTGAAACTTTGCGCAGGGCGGCGCGCCGGTACTCAGGTAAAGATCCGAACCGTCGTTCTTGGCGAGTATTTTAAGATAATCAGTGAATTGCATAGCGGCGCCTGTACTTCTTATGATCGATCAAGTGACATTTTCACTCTAATTACGCCGCGACGCCAGTATTGTTCACCTGACGCGGCCGGCCCACCGAACTACACTTCAGCTAACGATCTACGAAAGTTCGGAAGGATCAGGCATGGGACGGGAAATAGCGCATACCGAATTTACCAGCGCCGATTTCATGGCATTCAAGGAACGCTTAGCGCTGGAAACCCACCGTCTGTCCGAATGGCTGGCACAGGGGCGCATCGAGGCATCGACGGGCACCTGCGGACTGGAACTGGAGGTGTGCCTATTGGACCAAACACGGCACCCCGCACCTGTAAACGACCGTTTCATCGCCGCATTAAATGACGACCTGGTGGTACCAGAGCTCGCCAAATTCAACGTTGAAATCAACACCCCGCCCTTTCCCGCCGCCAGTGATATGCTGCGCACCATAGCGTCACACCTTGATCAGCAGTGGACCCGCTGCCGCCAGCAAGCCGCGATGCAGGATATTGACCTATGTCTTGCCGGTGTGCTGCCCAGTCTGCGCGACGAGGATCTGCACTTGGGAAACGTGTCAGGCATGCAGCGTTATCTCGCACTCAATCAACAAATCCTCAAAGGACGACGCTATCAGCCCCTCGACATCTTGATTGAAGGGGAGCAGGATTTACTGGCACTGCAACACAATGATGTCATGACGGAAGCTGCGACCACCTCACTGCAAATTCATTTGCAACTGGCGCCGAGTGACTTCGCTCGCTACTACAACGCCAGTCTATTGGCTTCGGCACCGTTAGTTGCTGCTTGCGCGAATTCCCCGCTGGTGTTTGGCAAGGTGCTGTGGGAGGAAAGCCGCATACCGGTATTCGAACAATCGGTGGCAGTACCCTGCTTTTATGGCGAACAGGGCGACGTGGTGCATCGCGTCAATTTTGGTAATGGTTATTTAAAGCACTCCGCCATTGAACTGTTCGAAGAAAATGTGTCCGCCTACCCCATCCTGCTACCCTTCAATGAAGGTGCCAACGAGGATGCTCCGTTCACCCACCTCCAGCTCCACAACGGTACGATCTGGCGCTGGAATCGCGCGCTGGTGCATGTGAATGCGCAGCACCAGGCTCAACTCAGACTGGAGCACCGGGCGCTGCCCGCAGGCCCAACCATTACCGATTGTGTTGGCAATATCGCGTTGTTCTACGGACTGGTGAACTGGCTTGCCGCCAATCCCGACCTTCAATTACCGGACTTTTCACTGGTCAAACGCAACTTCTATCACGCAGCCCGGTATGGATTAGATGCGGAACTGGCGTGGCCCGGCTCAAACTCCGTGCCGGTCAAAACGTTATTGCGGGAGCAACTTATACCCGCCGCGCAGCAGCAGCTGGAGCAACTGGGCTTTGACCCGAGAGATGTCGACTACTATGTCGGAGAGGTCGTTGCTGAACGGATTAAGCGTAACCAGACCGGCGCGATCTGGCAGCGACAGTTCTATTTAGCCAACGGCCGAAATACCGCCACACTTATGGCGGCCTATCAGGAGAATTGCCGGAAAGGAGCCGTGTATTCGTGGTAGACCTTCGAGTTTTAACAACCCTACCCGAAGGGTTCGTTAACAGCGCCGCGAAGGAGCTGCACGCCCTTCTCGGCGGTCCCACATTGATTCACCTGAAGGGCCGCGACAGCTCCGCACTCGTTGTGTCGATCTTGCTGCACGGCAATGAAACCAGCGGCCTGACGGCTGTACAGGAGCTGCTGCGCTCAACCGATGACCTGGCGCGTGATCTGATTATTTTTGTGGGCAATACCGCCGCTGCAGCTAGGGGCGAACGCCGCCTCGACGGCCAGCCGGATTACAACCGAATTTGGGCCGAGGGTGAGTTACCGGAACACCAGCTGGCACAACAAGTGCTCGGCTATATCGCCAGCTGTAATCTGTTAGCGGCAATCGATATTCACAATAATACCGGCAAGAACCCGCTATATGCCTGCATCAACCACGTTGACCGGCGTTTTATCCGCCTGGCTCGGCAGTTCAGCGACACGATTGTCTTCTTTTCTGAACCCCATGAGGTGTTCGGCAACAATATCGCCCGTTACTGCCCGGCGGTGACGCTGGAGTGTGGCGTGCCCGGCAACCCGGAGGGAATCGCACAGGCGCTGGCGCTAATGAAGTTCGCGCTGACCGGGTTCGAGCACGGATCGGCTCAGCGAGAACATGACTGTACCGTGTTTCACACCGTCGCCAGAATGACGGTAGTTCAAGACAGTGAATTCACTTTTTCACCGAGACCAACCTCGGCTGACCTGACCCTACGCGACGACCTGGATAGCTGGAATTTTCGTTGGATACCACCGGAAACCCATTTTGCCTACTGCAACGCGCCTGCGAAAAAATCTTCTCTGCGAGTAACCGATGACGCCGGCCACGATGTCACCGACGACTATTTCTTCCGGGAGGGAAACCGTTTGCGAACCCGCTGCGCCTTTGTGCCTTCCATGCTGACAAAAGACGAGCGGGTAATTGCGCAGGATTGTGTGGGTTATATTATGGAGCCTTATCCGCTATCGCAGTGAGGCCGTTGTTAGGATACTAACGCTGAAGCCACTGCCTTTTTAGCCGCACCGGCTTCGATGTCAGCGCCCTGGCTAATCAGAACACTTTCCAATGCCTCGAGGCATCGCGACACATTATCTCCGTTAGCGCTATACCCCATTAGACCAATGCGCCAAACCTTGCCCGCGAGCGCGCCGAGACCCGCGCCAATTTCCAGGTTGTAGTCATTAAGTAACGCACCGCGCACCGCTGCATCGTCGATCCCGGCCGGAATGGTCACCGCATTAAGTTGCGGCAACCGGTGCTCCGCCGCCACCACAAAACCAATACCCAGCGCCTCTAGCCCGGCTGCGAGCGACGCGTGCATGGTCGCATGGCGAGCCCAAGCATTTTCCAGGCCCTCTTCCTGCAAAATCACCAGCGCCTCGTGCAGTCCATAGAGCGCGTTAATCGGCGCGGTATGGTGGTAAGCACGTTTGGCACCACCGCCCCAGTATCCCATGACCAGGTTCATGTCGAGGAACCAGCTCTGCACCGGCGTTTTGCGATTGCGAATCACCTCGGCGGCCTTGTCGCTAAACGTGACCGGCGACAGCCCCGGCGTACAGGACAGACATTTCTGGGTGCCGGAGTAGACGGCGTCGAGCCCCCACTCGTCGACCTTCAACTCGATACCGCCAAGGGAGGTGACGGTATCCACAATGGACAGGCAATCGTGCTGCTGCGCCAGGGCCGCTAATGGTTTGGCGTCGGAACGGGCACCGGTCGAGGTTTCGGCGTGAACGAAGCACAACACTTTCGCATCCGGGTTCGCCTTCAGCGCCTCCTCAACTTTTGTCGGATCGACGGGCACTCCCCATTCATCCTCAACCGTTACGGCCGTCGCGCCACA
>JBFKXO010000241.1:0-3504 GCA_041638115.1 Litorivivens sp.
AATCAGGATCTACTGGACCTCGAGATTCTGCGCATCGGCTGCGAGCAGGACATCAAACCCACACTGACCCCGCGCGAGGCTGTAGAGCACCTGCGAGAGGTAGGCAGAATCACTCGCAACCAGGTCCACTTCTGGAATGCCTTCAATACCATCACACTGGAAACCTACGGTCAGATTCCCGGTGGCATCAGCGAAAAGATGGGGATGGACCGTCCCTTTATGCCGGTCAACGATATGAACCCACCCAACGCTCTGGGCCTTGCCACCGGCGGTGGTCAGAGCAGCAATATCTACGCCGGGGGTACCTTTCTACTCAACGATGACGAAGCACTGATAATCGAGACCAAGACCTTTGTTGAGCCAGCGTTTATGGGTTTTCATCTGGCAAATCTATGGGGGGAATCATTGGATTTTGAAAGCTATCCCAGCAATATCAACGCGCACTTTCTGGAGCAGGATGCGGACGGTTACTGGCGCTGGGTGGTCAGCCACCGCGATCCCGGTATTGCCAACTGGGTCAGCACCACCGGACTCCCCCACGGCTACACCTCAATGCGCTGGACCTACCCCACGCCGCCACCGAAAGAACAGTGGCCAACCCTCAGGGTCGAAAAAGTGGCATTTGACGAAATCCGCGACAGGCTTCCACACGCGCGCGAAATTACCGAACACGAACGCGCAGCCCAACGCCTGGTCCGGCACCGCCATGTGCAGCGCCGCTACCGCCAGTACTAAGGAGGATCATGATGAATACATTAATAGGAAAAACGGCGTTTATCACCGGTGCAAGCCGGGGCATTGGCCGAGCCATCGCCCGACGCTTTGCCGCGGAAGGAGCCAGCGTTGTGTTGTGTGCATCCCGACTTGGCGCACACGGCGATCTCCAAGGCACCCTTGAAGAAGCTGTTGAGGAAATTAACGTTGCGGGTGGCGAGGCCGCTGCAGAGATCTGCAACCTGCTCGACGCCGATGCCCGAGCCGATCTTATTGAACGCGCCAGCCAACACTTTGGGCCAATTGATATTCTGGTGAACAACGCCGCAGCATCCGTCATGAATATGCCCAGTCTGATCAGCACCAAGCACCGCAACCGCATGTTTGATCTTAACGTCAACGTACCGGTAGAACTGACCAAGCAGGCACTGCCGGGCATGCGGGAACGCGGTGCGGGTTGGGTGCTGAATCTGAGCAGCGCAACCATCAACCAGCCTGTTGTACCCTATCGCGACAGCCGAGAAGCCGCCTTGGTCATCGGCGCCTATGGCGCCAGCAAAGCAGCGTTAGCACGCTATAGCGAAGCGCTAGCCCACGAACTGGCGCCGGAGCGTATTTACGTCAACACGCTTGCGCCGGAGGCGATTGTGTTGACCTCCGGTGCAGATTACGTGCGCGATATCGCGCGCAAAAACCCGGACATGGTGGAACCGGTGGAAGTGATGGCGGAAGCAGCACTGGCCCTTTGCAGCGGATCACTGGTAGGCCTTACCGCCTATAGTCGCCAATTGCTGCACAGTCTGGGGCTGGGCGTCTACAGCCTGGATGGTAGCAACCGCTTGGGCGATGCTTTTATGCCCGCGGATGCAGAAGCGACCGTCTGAGTGCCGGGACTGGAAAGCAAACCCAAAGGTCACGCACAATAGACGAAAGAATCAACCGCCGGAACGCGATGCTACCCGTTCGCTATCGACTAGTCGTGACCTTTTTGTTCGCCACATGTCTGCCCCTGTCGCAGTCGGCGATTGCCTGCGATCTTTCACCCACGACCCTGACAGCCCGCTATGCGGTTATCGACGACGACGGCGCTGAGCACGCGCTGGTACTGGTCAGAGACAACAACCACAGCCTCCACCAACGGCCCGACGCACATATTACTGATCACTGGCGTTGGCTGCGCGATGGAAACATTCGCCATACCCGTTATCTGGAACAGTTCGGGCGCGGCGCTGTCCTTCCGACACAAACCCGGGATTGGTCGGCAAAATATCAGCTACTGTCGGACCTGGCCCTGGCCCAGCTAACACTCGTGGAAAGCAGTGGTGACGGTTGCCAACGACTGGAAAAATACCACCGTGCTCTACATCCCGGATCACTGACTGTCTGGTGGAACCCGGATCTCAAATTGGTGGTACTGCTCGATCGCCGCAAGCCCGGCGCAAACACCACCATGAAGCTGGTCGACTTCGATACCGACACCGCAACCGCCAGAGCCCACATTGACCGGCTGCACGCCATACCCACCAGCGATCTGGACACCGTTCGCCGCGAAGCAGAATTTGCAAAGACCCTTCTCGACAGCCTTCGGCAAGACTGACCGAAAATACCGCACAACTGTCTGAAAACGCTATTGGCCACCGACGCTAGCAAGCGCAAAGTAGTTGGCATGGGGCAAAAATAATGTATTAAGGAGGCCACCGTGAGCAGACTGGACTACCGGATTTTCGACGCCGATCACCATTACTACGAAGCCGAAGACGCCTTTACCCGTCACATCGATCGCAAGATGGAGCGGCGCTGCATGCAATGGGCCGAAATCAATGGCAAACGCAAACTGTTGGTCGGTGGCGAACTGTGCCCCTTCATCCCCAACCCGACCTTTGATCCGGTCGCCAAACCCGGCTGTATGGACGCGTTCTTTCGGGCAAAAAATCCCGAAGGCAAAAGCCTCAAGGAGCTTTTTGGTGAGCTGGAACCCATTCGGGCCGAATACCGTGACCGCGACGCCCGAATCGCCCTGATGGACAAACAGGGCATTGAAGCCATGTTTATGTTTCCCACCCTCGGCGTCGGCATGGAGCAGGCGCTGAAGGACGACCCGGAAGCGGTTTGCGCGGCGTTCAAGGCCTTCAATCGCTGGCTGGAGGACGATTGGGGCTGCAACTATCAAAACCGGATTTTCGCTGCGCCCTATATCAGCCTGGTCGATCCTGCCTTCGCGGTGGGCGAGTTACAGTGGGCCTTGCAGAACGATGTGCGCGTAGTGGTCATGCGCTCAGGGCCCGTTATGCACCCACACGGCAATCGCAGCCTGGGCCACCCGGATCACGAAGCGTTCTGGTCGCTGGCGGCGGAAAGCGGAATTACCGTCGCCTTTCACTCGGGTGATTCTGGCTATCATCAATTCAATGAGTTTTGGGGTGAAGGCGGCCACATGAAAGCATTCGGCACCTCGCTGTTGGGCAGCGCACTGAGCGCAAACCCAATTTCCGATACCATTGCCTCGCTAATCATCGACGGCGTGCTCGACAGGCACCGCAGATTGCGCATCGCCACCATTGAATCCGGTTCCGGATGGGTCAAACCGCTGGTTAAATCGCTGAGAAAAACCTATGGTCAGTTTCCGCAGGCCTTCAAACGCGATCCGTCCGAGGCGCTGCGAGAGCAAGTGTGGGTATCGCCCTATTACGAAGATGATATGCAGGAGTTAAAAGCGGTGATCGGCGCCGAACGGATTTTGTTTGGTTCAGATTATCCCCACGCGGAAGGGCTGGAAGAGCCGGCGGCGGG
>JBFKXO010000242.1:0-3500 GCA_041638115.1 Litorivivens sp.
AGATGGCAGTATACAGGGCTATACGGGATATCTCTCCAAGCCGTATCACACGCCTTATCACGGACAAAACGAGTATCGTGGTTATCCCACGATCCCCCGCGACGAACTGACGCGTATCGTGACCCGCTTTCACAAGGCGGGCTATCAACTGGCCATTCACGGCAATGGCGATGCCTCCATCGACGACATTATTCATGCATTCTCGCAGGCTCAGAAAACCCATTATCGCGACGATCCTCGCCTGATTGTGGTTCACGCTCAGATGGCGCGCGAGGATCAGCTGGAGCGCATGAAAGTGCTGGGCATGACACCGACCTTTTTCTCCGCTCACACTTACTACTGGGGCGATCGACACCGGGACATTTTTATGGGGCCGGAGCGCGCCGCCAATATGAGCCCGGCGAATACTGCCGCCGAATTGGGACTGCGTTTTACCACGCATCTGGATACGCCGGTGGTTCCCATGGATCCCCTGATGGGCGCCTGGACAGCCGTCAATCGTCAGACCAGCGGTGGCGAAATAGTAGGGCCGCACCAGCGCATCGGCGTTGAACAGGCGTTACGGGCGATTACCATCGACGCGGCCTGGCAAATCTTCCGCGAGGAAGAGATCGGTTCCATCACTCCGGGCAAGCTGGCGGATCTCGTGGTGTTGGCAAAAGATCCGCTGACCAATCCCGAAACGCTACGAGATATCGCTGTGGAGCGTACTGTGATTGGCGGGGTGACGGTTTTTGCCAGGCGGTAAAAGTGCAATGTGATGGCCACCTGTCGACATCATAGTCACTTTCCAAGACCTTGCTTGTGTGGAAAGCTGGTGAGTGTATTCCCGACGATAGCCGTGTGACGGTGCTGCCCCCGAAGTAGCGCCGCCCAGCCCAGACAGGAGCGACACAATGCAGGATTTTGCGGAACATGATTTTTTTCGCAGCGGTGCTTTTATCAATGACCCCTATCCTTACTTTGACTACCTGCGAGAGCAGGCGCCGATCGTGCGCGAGCCCCACCAGGGTATTTACATGGTCACGGGCTATGACGAAGCGCTAGCAATTTATAACGATCCCAAGCATTTCTCGTCGTGCATGTCGACTTCCGGGCCTTTCGCGGGCTGTCCCATCCCCCTGGAGGGGCGCGAAAATGACGATATCTCCGAGCTGATCGAAGAATACCGCGATCAGACCCCGTTCAGTGATCAACTTCCCACGATGGACCCACCGGAGCACGCCAAGCACCGGGGCTTGTTGATGGCCTTGAACACATCGAAACGACTCAAGGAAAACGATGAGTTTATGTGGGAGTTGGCTGACAAGCAGATCGATACCTTTATTGATCGCGGCGAGTGCGAACTGATGGGCGACTTTGCCCAGCCGTTTGCGGTGTTGGTTATCTCTGATCTGCTGGGAGTGCCGGCAGAGGACCGCATCAAATTCCGTCAGCAATTGATCCGTCAGGAGCAGGAAAAGGGTGGTTCTGTCGGTGGTGTGGCGAAGGATAGCGAGACCGCCCATTCGCCGCTGGAGTGGCTCTACGATACGTTCTCCGCCTATATCGCTGATCGGCGCAAGCATCCCACCGGCGATATTCTTTCAGGTCTGGCCAAAGCCACGTTTCCCGACGGTGAAGTTCCTGAGCCCATTGATGTAGCCCGCGTGGCCGCGAATCTTTTTGCGGCGGGTCAGGAAACCACTGTGCGCCTGTTGAGCTATGCGTTTCAGGTGGTGGGAGAACGAGCGGACATTCAAAAGCGATTGCGCGAAGACCGTAGCCTGATTCCCAATTTTGTCGAAGAGTGTCTGCGCTTTGAAGGGCCGGTGAAGGGTGATTTTCGCCTATCGAAAAAGCCGGTCACCGTGGGTGGAGTTGATATTCCCGCCGGGGCGTTTCTTTATATCGCCAACGCCGCCGCCAATCACGACGCCCGCCAGTTTGAAAATCCCGGTGAGTTTGATTTGGACCGCAAAAATGCCCGACTGAATATCGCCTTTGGGCGTGGTCGCCATGCCTGCCCCGGCGCGCCGTTAGCGCGAGCTGAAGCGGTGGTCAGCCTGAACCGCCTGTTTGATCGCACCAGCGATATTCGCATTAATGAAAAAATACATGGCGGCCCGGGCGATAGAAACTATAGCTACCTGCCGACCTTTATTTTGCGTGGTCTGACCCACCTGGCACTGGAATTTGATAAGGCTTGAGGTAACGTGCGATGAGAGTGTTTGTCGACGCCAATATCTGTTCGGGTTTTGGTGTGTGCCTGGGACTGTGCTCGGAAGTCTTCGAGCTGCATGATGATGGGTATGCCGTGGTTTTGGTGGGTGAAGTACCCGAGGCGTTTGAAGATGCGGTGCGACAGGCGGCCGAGCAGTGCCCGGCCGGGGCAATCTCGCTCAGTGATGACAATTGATCCTTTGTTACTTTTTGTGCGAGGCCCGGTAATCCTTGGGTGAGAGCCCAGTTACCTTTCTAAACAGGCGGGAAAAGTACAGTGGGTCGTCATAACCGACCGCTGTACTAACCGCGCTGATCCGCAAATCGGTGGTATCCAGTAACTGGCAGGCCGCCTCGATTTTCATATGCAGAAAATGTTTGATCGGTGAGTAGCCGGTCGCCTCTTTGTACTTGGTCGAAAAGTGATATTTGGAGAGATTGCAGCTCTCTGCCAGCTCATCCAGTGTCAGCGGCTTGTCCAGATTCGCTCGCATATTGTCTTCAATTTCACGCAGGTTAAAACCGGTCGCGGTGTTGTGCTGGGTCGAACGATTCTGCAGGGCGATGTAGCTCAGTAATTGTTTCAACAGATTGGCGGCGTGGATAAAGGGCAATTCCCGGTAACCGGTTTCGCGCACGCTGAGCAGGCTTTGAAAATCCCGTACCAGCTTCAGGCGTTGAGTGGCCGGTACCAGCAGCTGTTCGCTGGCTCCGACAATCAGGTTCACGTAGTGCTCGGCCTGATCCCCCGCAAAATGACACCAGTAGATGGTCCAGGGGTCTTCCCGGCTCGCTTCGTAAAAGTGGGGGGTATTGGCGGGAATGATCAATAGATCACCGGACTGTACCCGGCGGTTTTTACCCTGCGCTTCAATCAGTCCTTCGCCGTCTATGCAGAAAATCAGCAGATTATCATCGTGGCGGTCACGGCTCATGCTGTGGTCGTGGGCTTCGGGGTAGTAGCCCATCGCCGAGGGGTAACAGTCGCGGGCCAGGGGGCTGCTGCGCAGGGCGTCGAGCAGAAAACCGGGGGTTACGAAACGAATGCCATCCTGAGGGAGGGGCCAGTGGGAGGGTTGGCTCATGGGAAATTCGGTAGCAGTCTCGGGTCGTTGTTACCGCAATATAGTCCATGTTATTCGAAATTTCGTCAATACTGAGGCATCCGGTGCGCGGGTATAGTCCTAAACATTCCATAAACACTCTCGTACTACATTCAACGACAGGTGAAGCAATGAACAAGCGCGTACCCCTTCTAATCAATGGTCAGTTTGTCGACAGCAAGTCGGCCCAGACCC
>JBFKXO010000243.1:0-3449 GCA_041638115.1 Litorivivens sp.
GCCGCCGGCCCCGGTGAGTTTGGCGAGTTGTTCAGCCCCAGCGGAGACTACTACCGTGCGCGCGTTGAACAATATGATCAGGATCTGGAGGCATTTTTCCTGTCACTGGAGTCTCCGGAATATCCCGAAGCCGTTGATACCCAATTGGCCGAGCAGGGGGCGATTCTCTTCCACAGCAAGGACCTGTGGGCCGAACCTGGCAACGCCGATCGCCCTCGTCCTCCCGGCGGTAATGGCTCCTGTGCAGGGTGTCACGGGGCCTATTCCCCACGGTTCGTTAACGATAAGCGCTTTCTGGCCGATCCCGTGCTCGAAGGTGTCGCGTCCCATATCTCGACGCTGGACGTGATTGGCACCGACCGTGCCCGCTCGGATATGCTGACACCTACCTTGCGGCAAGGCTGGGATACCACGTTCTGGGCCTACCCGGAGGCTGATCCAAACTATCGGCCACCCAATTCCGACCCTTTGCCCATTGAGTACGCCAACGACATGCAGCCCGACGATATGCGCTTTAAGGGAGCGTGCGGTTGGGAGAAAGATATCATCGGGTATCAAGCGCCGCCCCTTTACGGCGTTTGGGCTACCGCACCTTACCTGCACAACGGTTCTGTGCCGACGCTTGAAGCGTTGTTGGATTCCAGCAAGCGCGCCACCATCTGGCAGCGCAAGATTCAGGTGGAGGAGGTGAACGGCGTGCAAATCAAAGGCTTCGACCAGCGCCTGTCGGCCTATGATTTTGAGCAAGTGGGCTGGAAGCATCAGGCGCTGACCTGCAGCGAAATGCCCGGCAGCGATCAATTGAACTGTAACCCCAGTGATGACCAGGGGCCGTCGATGTTTCAGCTGCTGCAGAATCTGATCAATGGCACCGTAAGCTGGGCTGGTCTGGTGACGATTCAGGATCCGGCCAGTGACGGCATCGATAAACGCCTAGTGTACGACACGCGGATTCTGGGTAACGGCAATGGCGGCCACGATTTCTCTGACGTACTGACGGAGGCCGAGCGCAAGGCGATCATCGAGTATCTGAAAACGCTATAGGGCGGGGAAGTGGTGGGCCTTGCTGGACTTGAACCAGCGACCTGCCGATTATGAGTCGGACGCTCTAACCAACTGAGCTAAAGGCCCCCTGAATGCGGTCCTTATGCACTGTTTGAAGCCACGCAGACTGCAGGAAGCTGCGCATTGTATATAGCCGTGGCGGGATCGTCCAGAACTGCCAGGAATTAAAGTCGTGTCAGAGGCTTACAGTTCTGGGTATACTCTTTCTGACGCGCTTACAGCGCTCTGATCGAGTTTCAGACTGGCGGTTTTTGCAGTGACAAAAGCGATAACAACTCAGCAGGATCAATTTTGCCGTAATCTGCGCAGTGCGGCGAAAGTGATGCTGAACCATGCATTGGTGATTGAACGCCACTTTGAGGAGCGCGAGCTGCCAGAGCATCGCGATGATGCCCAGCGCATTCTGGATGCTTCTCGCGATCTGCTGGTGTTTGTTAGTGAGCTGCGCGAGCTGCTCGAGCGCGGCGAATCCTTCGCCTCCCTGCGTCATGATATCCGCAATACCGTCGGCCTGGTCAGCGGCTACGCAGAAATCCTGCAAGACGAAGTGGCGCAGCCGTCACCTGCGATGGACGATCTGCGCTCAATCATCAAGGCGAGCGAGCGGTTTCTAGCGGCGCTCGATGCCCTCTCAGCGCTGGATACCGAGCTCTCCACCGAATCCTCTCCGGTCGAAGATCTGATTAATAGCCTCAACGCCACTGCGGCGACACGCACCGAGGCCACCTTTGGTCGCAAGGTGTTGTTGGTGGACGACAACGATGGCAACCGTGAGCTGGTGGGTTTACAGCTTAACCGCCTTGGTATTGAGGTGGCCGAAGCGCGTACCGGCAACGAAGCCCTTGCCGCGCTGGCCACGAAATCCATTGATCTGGTGTTGCTGGATCTAATCCTGCCGGATATCAATGGCTACGATTTGCTGCGTCGGATCAAGCAGGACAAAAACTGGCGTCACCTGGCGATTATCATCATCAGCGGCGTAAAAGACGAGCAGAGTGCGCTGCGCTGCCTGGAAGCCGGCGCCTCTGACTACATCGTCAAGCCCGTGAATGCCACCCTGTTACGGGCCAGAGTCAGTGCGCTGCTGGAGCGCAAGGTCTGGGAAGACAAGGAAGCGGCTTACCTGTCTAATCTGGAGGCGAGTTACGATTTTATCCGCAAGGTATTTGGTCGCTATCTGTCCAACGATGTTATGCAGCGTCTGCTCTACGATGGCGATGGTCTGACGCTGGGAGGCGAGCGGCGTGAAGTTTCGATTTTGCTGGCTGATATCCGCAGTTTCTCCGTGATCAGCCAGCAGATTAGCCCCGAAGACTGCGTGCGTTTGCTCAACAACTATTTTGCCGTTATGACAGACATCATCATGTCCTATCAGGGCACTGTTGATGAGTTTATTGGCGACGGCATCCTGGCGATTTTTGGCGCCCCGGTGTCTGATGAACTGCACAGCGATCACGCCGTTGCCTGCGGCCTGGAAATGCAGCGCGCGGTGCCGATGGTGAACGCGTTCAATCGCGAGAACGGGCTGCCGGATATCGATATTGGTATTGGAATCAATTCAGGTTCGGTAGTGGTGGGGAACGTGGGTTCCGAGCTGCGTACCAAGTATGGTGTGGTGGGGCACAACGTGAACATTGCGTCGCGTATCGAAAGCTGCACGGTGGGCGGTCAGGTGTTGGCGTCTGCCGATACACTGGAGCGCATGCAGGCCACGCCAGAATGGCGCAAGATGCTGGAAGTTGACGTAAAAGGCTCCAACGAACCGCTGAAAATCTACGACCTTACCGCCATTGGCGAGCCCTATTCGATCAGTTTGCCCAATGCGGATCGTCAACTGGTGCCCACGCAAATACCGGTGGCCCTGGAAGTTCGTCTGTTGCAGGGTGAGCGATTGGCTCAGAATGCCGGCACTGGCGTGCTGGTTGCGTTTAATGGCCGTGACCTGCTAATTGAGCTGGACCTGTCATTGTCTGCTTTGGAAGAGGTGCAATTGCGTCTGCCGGAGGTGGGTGACGAATCCATTGCGTATGCGCGGGTAATGGGCATGGACGAACATCAGCGCTACCACGTCACACTGACCTCCAGCATTGGAAAAATGCGGAGTCTGTTGGATCAATATCGCGAAAAATCGCCATAATACGCACTGATTCTATTTTTCACGGAGCGAATGCGTGGCTACCATTTTGCTGGTTGAAGACGATGAAATGAACCGCGATATGCTGCGTCGGCGCCTGATCAAGCGCGGTTTCGATGTGGCGATCGCGGAAGACGGTGCCAAGGCTATAGCGGCCGCTCAGGCGCAAGCGCCTGACTTGATTCTGTTGGACATGAGCCTGCCGGTAAAAGACGGTTGGCAGACCGCTCGCGAGCTGAAGGCCGATCAA
>JBFKXO010000244.1:0-3391 GCA_041638115.1 Litorivivens sp.
GGCAGCACCGGCTACATTGTAAATACCGGCTGGAGTCGCCGAACCGAAATTGATACCACCGATGGGTGCAGTGCCGCTTTGATCGCCGCGGAACAACCACTGCACGCCCAGTTCTTTGGCGCGACGATCGGTCAGCTCAATAATAATGGCCTCGACCAGCACCTGGGCGCGACGAATATCCAGACTGGCAATAACATCGGCCAAATTGCGGATGATGTGTGGACTACCCGAGAGCACTACCGAGTTGGTCTGTTCGTGCGCCTCGATATTGATATTGCTCTTGCTGACCGCTTCGCGCTCGCCTTCCTGCTTGAGCATGGCTTCACTCACGCTTTTCAAGACCGGCACCATTTCCTCGGCCTTGGCGTAGCGCAGATAGTGCACACGCACGTTTGAGGATGTTTTCACTTCGCTGTCCAGATCGCGAATGAGCCGTTTCAGGTAGCTGCGAGAGTTGTTGTCGCCAAAGATTACCAGGGTGTTGGTGCGCAAATCCGAGGTAATGATGGGTTTGGGTGTGCCCTGCTCTTTGGCCTGATCATTGATCAGTTTGGTCAGAATGCGCTCCAGCTCCTTGGCAGAGGCATTATTCAGTGCCACCGTTTCCATGGATTGAGAGTCGGCGCGATCCACTTGCTGGATAATCTGAAGCAAGCGGCGCACATTGGATTCGCGATCGGTAATCAGGATCACGTTGGAGGCGCTGTAAGGCGTGATAACCCCGGTGCGGTTGTCGATCAGCGGCCGCAACGACGGGATCAGCTTGTCCACATCGACATTCTGCACCTGCACAATACGCGTGATGATGGACTCACTCTGCAGCGATTCATCGCCATCAATCTGAACTTCAATCCCCTCGATTTTTGCCGCCTGATTGGGAATGACTTTGAGAATGCCATTGCCCATATCCACCACGGAAAACCCGCTGACGCCCAGTTGCAGCAGGAAAACCTCGTATAACTCAGAGGCCGTCAGTTCGCGCGGGCTTTTGATATTCACGTCGCCCTTGACCCGCTCGTCGACCACAATGGTCTTGTTGGTCAGCTTGGAAACCGTGTTAATGAATTCGCGTATATCGACGCCGCGCAGATCCAGCTCGAAAGTTTCTTCAGCAACAGCGAAGGAAGGTAGCAAGGCAAAGCCCAATGCAACCGACAGCAGGCCGGCTGTCAGCCAGGATTTTCTCATCATAGATTCAGTCTTATTGTCTGTGGGAGACCGTTGCGCAGAATTTCCACCTCGACGGTCTGACCGGAATTGACGGAGTTTAACAGATCACTGACCGGCGCTTCACCTACCCGCATGCCATTGATCGTGGTCACAACGTCGCCGCCCTGCAGCCCGAGCTGACCAAACAGGCGCTTGTCACGACCGGCCTGCACCTGAAAACCGACCGTTTTGCCGCCCTGAACGTAGGGTTGGGCAGAGATATAGCGGGTTAATCGAAGCGGGTTATTGTTCAGGGTTTGCCGTGGATCGCCCACCAACCGGCGAATCGAGGGATCGTTCAAGTTGATGTTCTGGGTATTGCCACTGCTGCGCTGGACCACTCGAATATCATTGCGTGCACTGCGACGGGTCTGTTCCAGTTCGATTTTCTCGTTGCCACCGGCGCGGGAAATAATCACATACTCCGGAGTCACCGCAGCCAGCGTGATGGTTTCGCTGACATTCAGCTGATCGCCGACTTTGTAGGCGTGCTCCTTACCGTCGTGCTTCAGGATAGCAACCCCCTGATCACCCCCGGCCACCACACCCAGCAGATTAATGCGCAGATTGCTGCGTTTGACTTCACCGCTGACAACCGGTGTCACGGCGCTGGCCACGTTGGCTTCGCCAAACAGGGGCACACTCACCAAGGCATTAAGATCGTATGCGGGGCTGCCCGCTGTATCGACCTGTACCGGCGCCGGCGCGGCGAAGCGTACCGATGTGCGCTCCACTGTCGCCAGACCAATCACTTCCCAGACCAGCAAGGCCGACAGCCAGCCCGCCACGGCAACCAGCAGGCCAGTGACCCAGGGAGCCCAGCGTTGAATAATTTCCATAAAACCTGTATCTCTTTAAGCACCGGCTGACATCCAGGCCGGCGACCCCGCAACGCCCTTTACTGATGTCGCCGCACCACAACGGATGCCGGCCAAACATTATAAAGAGTCTTTATGAATTTTCCGTTACTATACGCGCTCTGGCCACGCAGTACAGCCCTTTGAACCACCTATAAAAGCCGCATGATTCACCTGATCAAAGCTCTCTCACACCTTCCGCTTCCCGTGCTTTATGTACTGGCGACCCTGCTGCGCGTACTGGCCTTTAATGTGGTCGGTTACCGGCGCAAGGTTATAGAAAAGAATCTCGCCATAATGTTCCCGGACGCCAGCGCGCAAGAGCGCAAAAAGCTGAAACGGAATTTTGAACGCAACTTCGCGGAATCCGCCGTGGAAACCCTTAAAGGCTTTTCCATGAGCGAGGAGGATTTTCGCCAACGCGTAAAGGTCGAGAACCCGGAGTGCCTGCAACCCTATATTGAGCGCGAGCAGTCCATGCTCATACTCACCCTTCACCAGACCAATATCGAATGGCTGGTGGCGGCAATCTGTCTGGCCGTGCCCTGCCCGGTTGCGGGTGCGTACAAGCCTCTGCACAGCCCAGCAGTTGACGAACTGATCAAGGCCGGGCGGGCTCGCTTTGGCAAACCGGTGCCTATGAAAAGCACCGGCCGCGAAGTGCTGCGCTTGCGTAAATCCTTTCGCGCCATACTGTTGGCAGCGGACCAATCTCCCATCAGCCGTGAAAAACGCTTCTGGCACCCATTTTTCAGCCAACCGGCACCCTTTTACTACGGGCCTCAGACAATCGCTGAAGCCGCCCAAGCCGTGGTGGTGTTTGTGCATCCGCGTCGTATCAGCCGGGGCCAGTACAGCATTCGCTGGGAAATACTCGCCGAGCCGCCCCACGCCGGTGGTGACACCGAAATACTGGAGCGTTTCATCACGGCTTGCGAGCGTTCCATTCGGGAGCAGCCCGAAACCTGGTGGATGAGCAACAAGAAATGGAAGAAGCCAAAGCCGTGGGAAACCGACGTGGCGAGGGTTGAAACCCAGACGTAACGGCGCCGCCCGGCGGCTATGGCAGGCCTGACGATATCTGCTAGAATCGCCCGCATATTGGCGCCGACACAGCCTTTCACCGGATTTAGCGGCGCCGCCTTCTGACAGATTACAACCCTTTCGGGACCAACTACAGGACAGCCTTTGATGAGTCTTGCCGATACCGTATTGGCGGTAAATAACGACCTGCCGATCCGCACCGACGCTCCGGTACACAGCGGTAAAGTGCGCTCAGTGTACTGGCTGTCGGCAGCAGACAGTCGCCGGCTTATCGAACAAAA
>JBFKXO010000245.1:0-3384 GCA_041638115.1 Litorivivens sp.
ACGCAGTACTTCCACGCGGTTGGTGTCGTAAAAATCCAGATCGGGGGTGAACAATGACAATGAGATCACGGATTCGTCGAGATAAACGCCTACTTGTTCTTTAACGCCAGGCTGGTCCCGTACGATCTGACCGGCAGAAATGCCGCGAATGGCGACTTGGCTTTGCCCTGGTCCGAGGTTCTGCACTGCCAGACCCGCAACGCCGTCTGCCATGGTTTCCAGGTTGGTAGCGCCAGAGCGACGTAATTGTGCTTCGGTTTTAGCCGCGATGGAGAAGGGCACGTCCTGAAGCGTCTCAGAGCGCTTCCGAGCGGTGACTACAACTTCTTCCAGAACAGCTTGCTGGTTTTGGGCAATGCCCGGAGTGGTATAAGACGCGGATACGGCGGCAATAGCCGCAGCTAAAGGCAGGTGTTTTCTCATTATGGTCTCCCCGTGAAAACACATTATTATCTGCCCCCAAATGGGGCGCAGGATTTCGAGCCCTACATTACAAAAATCAGGCGCAAGTTTCCACGCCTATGTTTACGCTGATTCATACGGAGAATCAATAGCTTGAATTGATTTCGTGATTGCTTCACAGAGGCCCGAGAGTGTGTACCATACAGGCACCATAAGCTTAGCGACGTGAGAATGATTGAATCTGATCTGTCCCCGAAAAGCCGCCGCGCCCTGAAATGGGGCGACGGTGACGCGAGAGCTGTTTTTCTGGCTGCCAACGGTTTTCCCGTTGGGAGTTATGATTTCCTTTTAAAAAAGCTGTCGGATCACTGGCCCTTGCTGGGACTGGAAAGCCGCGGGGTGTGGGACAAAAAGGTGCCGCCAAAGAGCTTTAGTTGGCACGACCACGCGGCTGACTTACTGGATTTTCTTGACGAGGACCTGGTGCAATTGCCGGCAATCGGTATAGGCCACTCGATCGGGGCGACGGTGACGGCGATGGCAGCGCATCGGCACCCGGAGCGGTTTCGGGCTCTGGTCTTGATCGATCCGGCAACAGTACCCGGCCGTTGGCTGCCCTTGTTGGTTCGCTTGGTGCCGGCGTTGACCAAGCGCATGGATTTGGTTACACGCACCCGCAAGCGCCGGGAAATCTGGCCTGATGCGGATGCTTTTGTGGCCTACCATCGGGAGAGGTCGGTGTACCGTAGCTTCACCGAGCAAGCGATGACGGATTACGGTGCCGCCGCGCTGCGTAGCCATGGCTCTGGCTACACATTGGCGTATAGCAGGGAGTGGGAGGCCTGGAATTTTCAAAACACCGCGGTTTTCTGGCCAGTGGTTCGCAAGCTGGAGGTTCCCACGCTGATACTGCGCGGAGCAACGTCCTATCTGCACCCCGAAGCGGAATTTGCCCGTAACTGCCGTAAATTGCCTGCGCACATCCAGGCTGTCACCGTACCTGGCGCCGGCCATATGCTGCCGCAGGAGGCTCCGGAGCAGGTGCTGTCACTCATCAGCGATTGGTTGGCGGCATTGTGAAGCGGTGGGCGATTGCGCAAAGCGAGCATAACTTGGCGTAATATCCCAAGTTTACATCGACAACTCCCGTCTACACTGCTGACAAACAACGATAACGAGGACCGGAGGAATCATGGCCCTGAGCTTTGACAGTGCTCGCCTGCACAACCCTTATCTGACAGAGGAACACGAGGCCTGGCGGCACCAGTTGCGCCGTTTTCTGGACGCGGAAGTGGTGCCTTATCTGGATGATTGGGAAGAATCCGGCGAGATCCCCGATGCGCTCTGGACCAAGGCTGCCGATATTGGCTTGCTGCAGCTGGGCTACCCGGAAGCCTACGGTGGTCTCTCGGAAGGCATTGATGCCTGGTATAGCAATATCACCAATGAAGAATTGACTCGAGCCGGCTCAGCCGGGGGGCTTGCCAGCAACCTCTTGATTCACGGCATCGGTTTGCCGCCGGTGGCGCACTTTGGCAGCGAGGCCATGAAGCAGGCGGTGATTCCACCGATCATGGCCGGCGAAAAGCGCATCGCGCTGGGAATCACCGAACCTTCGGGCGGCTCGGATGTCGCCAATATCACCACCACCGCCCGACGCGAGGGCGATCACTACATCGTTAACGGCAGTAAGACCTTTATTTCCGGTGCCATGAAAGCCAACTGGATTAGCGCGGCGGTGCGCACCGGCGGTGAAGGTGCCAGAGGTGTGTCGATGCTGCTGATTCCCACTGATTTGCCCGGCGTATCCCGTACCCGTCTGGATCGCAAGCAGGGCTGGTGGTGCGCAGAAACCGGCACCCTCTATTTTGATGAGGTTCGCATTCCGGTAGAAAACCTGATCGGCGAAGAAGGTCAGGGCTTTCTGGTGATTATGAGCAATTTCAACCCGGAACGAATCGGATTGGCGGTGACGATGGAGGCAGCCTCGCGGGTCTGTCTGGAAGAGGCGGTGGAGTGGGCGCAGCAGCGCAAAACCTTTGGCAAGCGCCTTGCCGACCACCAGGTGATTCGCCACAAGATCGCTACGATGAAGCAAAAGATCAATGCCACGCAGGCTTATATCAATTACGTAACGCAGGCCCATATCGAACATCGGCTCAGCCCCGGTGATCTGGCGCTGGCCAAAGTACAGGCCAGCGAAACCATGGAATACTGCACCCGTGAAGCCAGCCAGATTCTGGGTGGCGCCTGTTATTTACGCGGTAATCGCGTCGAGCGCTTTTACCGGGAGGTGAGGGTGAACGCGATAGGTGGTGGCAGTGAGGAAATCATGCGTGATCTGGCGGCGCGCCAGTATCAGTTATAGGAATGAGTATGGCCAAACCAAAACTCTGGCACAGCTACAGTGCCCGGTCTCTGCGCCCACTATGGGCTTTGGAAGAGATGGGCCTCGATTACGAACTGGAATTGCTACCGTTTCCACCGCGCGTGTTTAAACGCGAGTACTTGGATATTAACGCCCTTGGCACGGTGCCCTTTTTTACCCACGGCAAGGTCGAGATGACCGAGTCCTCGGGTATCTGCCTGTATTTGGTGGAAACCTTCAAGCAGTATGAATTTGGGGTGCCGGTGGGACATGCCGAGTACGGTGACTACCTGAATTGGCTTTTTCATTCCGACGCTACGCTGACCTTTCCCCAGACCATTGCGCTGCGCTACTCGCAGCTAGAGCCGAAAGATCGCCGCTTACCGCAGGCGGTAGAAGACTACAGCACCTGGTTTATCAAACGGCTGAAACGATTGAATGCCCATTTGGAGGGCCGTGACTATCTCTGCGATGGCCGCTTTACTATCGCCGATATCGCCATTGGTTACGCCCTGTATCTGGGGGAAAGCCTTGGGCTGGATCAATTCTACGAGCCGGTCGTCGCAGAGTACTGGCAGCGCCTGAAACAACGCCCGGCATTTATCGAAGCCGAA
>JBFKXO010000246.1:0-3358 GCA_041638115.1 Litorivivens sp.
ACCCTTCTGGGTCATAATATGCAGCATTTGCGGGCCGTCGAGCTCGCGCAGGTTGCGCAGCGTGGGCACCAAAACATCGAGGTCGTGACCGTCGATGGGGCCAATATAGTTGAAGCCTAGTTCTTCAAACAGGGTGGCCGGGGCGACCATGCCTTTCATGTATTCTTCCAGGCGACCGACCAGCTCTTTCGGGTTGCCCGGCAGCTTGGCGAGGATTTCCTTACCACCGCTGCGGATATTGTTGTACACCTTGGATGCCCAGATCTTCGAAAAATAGGTGTTCAGGCCCCCTTCGTTTTTCGAAATCGACATCTGGTTGTCGTTCAGCACCACCAGCATATCGGCCTTGCAGTGGGCCGCGTGGTTAATTGCTTCGAAGGCCATGCCGGCCGTCATGGCACCATCGCCAATCACGGCGACCGTGCGCCGACTCTCACCCTTCTGGCGCGCTGCCAGAGCCATTCCCAGTGCAGCGCTGATACTGGTGCTGGAGTGGCCAACGCCAAAGGTGTCGTAGTCGCTTTCGGCTCGCTTGGGGAATCCGGCCAGCCCCTCTGCCATGCGCATGGTATGCATCTGATCGCGGCGACCGGTAATAATTTTGTGGGGGTAACACTGGTGGCCGACGTCCCACACCAACCGGTCTTCGGGGGTTTGATAGACGTAATGCAAGGCCAGGGTCAGTTCGACCACGCCCAGACCGGCGCCAAAGTGACCGCCGGTGCGGCCAACGGTGTACAGCAGATATTCGCGCAGCTGGGTGGAGACCTCTGCCAGCTGTTCCTCATCGAGAGTGCGCAAGTCCGCAGGGGTTGTGATGCCGTCAAGCAAGGGCGTTGCAGGGCGCTTGAGCGGTATTTCTTTAAACATGTGCACCAGTGCCGGGTTGATCGAACAGGGGGCGTATTGTAACTGAAAGTTCACACAGAATGAGCATTCAGTGCTGTCGCTTCACGATGAATTCGGCCAGTTCGCGCAGCCTATCGGCATCGCCGTCGAGATTGTCGATCGCGGTCAAGGCCTCGTTATAGAGCGCCTGTGCGTGTTTTTTTGCCGCCTCAAGCCCCATCAGGGCGGGGTAGGTCGGTTTATTGCGGGCCAGATCCGCGCCCTGGGTTTTGCCCAGTACCTCGGTACTGCTTTCCAGGTCGAGAATATCGTCCTGTACCTGAAACGCCAGCCCGATGGCTCTGCCAAAGGTATCCAGTTGTTGCAATTGACGGCCGTCGGCGCCGGCATATTGCGCGCCCATCCGGATTGCCGCGCGCAGCAGCGCCCCGGTTTTGAGCTGATGCATGGCTTCAAGCAGAGCTAATTCAGGGGTCTGGTTTACGCTGGCCAGGTCGATGGCCTGGCCGCCTACCATACCGCGAGCGCCGGCGGCGGCCGCCAGGGTTTTGATCAGCTCCAGCTGCCGTTGCGCAGGTATATTGGGCGCGCTGGCCAGCAGCTCAAAAGCCAGCGACTGCAGTGCGTCACCCGCGAGAATGGCGGTGGCTTCATCAAACGCGATGTGACAGGTGGGCTTGCCGCGGCGCAAGTCATCGTCATCCATGGCCGGTAGATCGTCGTGGACCAGTGAATAGGCATGGATGCACTCAACCGCCGCCGCCACATAATCCAGCGCTTCGTCATTGGCAAAACCGCTGTTAATGGCCTTGGCGCTGGCGTAGACCAGCAAGGGTCTGACGCGCTTGCCGCCATTAACTGTACTGTAGTTCATGGCGTCGAATACGCGGGCCAACGCCGGCCCTGCGTTTTCCGAAAACTCGGATTCGGGCTGGCCGATCAATTTATGCAAGGCGCTTTCAATGCGTTGCTGGCAATCGCTGAGATACTCGGTGAAGGGGCCGCTCATACTTCCGGGTCGAACTCGTCCAGATGCAGTTCGCCCTGCTGTTCCGTCAGTTTCTGTACTTTGAGTTCTGCCGCCGATAGCGCCGCCTGGGCGTCGCGGCTGAGCTTCATGCCGTTTTCAAAGGCTTCGAGCGAGGCTTCCAGGCTCAGATCGCCGGATTCCATGCGTTCGACAATGGCTTCCAGCTCGGCGAGGGATTCCTCAAAGCTTTGTTTTTTGGCTTTTGCCATGGGGTAGTTCATCGCGTTAAAAATTTTCCGGATTTTAACACAGGCCTTTCGCGCAGAGGGTGTAAACTGCCTATCCTGCTGATAATGAACATATTAAGAGAGGCGAGAGCGGATGACAGAGAAAGCCATTGCATTGGTAACCGGGGCTTCTTCGGGTTTAGGGGCTGAATTCTGCCGGCAGCTTGCCGGGCGATGCCGCAAGGTAATCATGGTGGGGCGTCGTCGCGAGCTGCTGGATGAAGTATCTGATTCACTGCAGGTACAGGGGCTGGAAACCGTTGTCATTGCCCAAGATCTTACGACTGAGCTTGGGTTAACCGAGGTAGTGGAAAAAATCCGCCAGCAGGGGCCGGTCACAATCCTGATCAATAATGCTGGGTTTGGTACCAATGGTCCCTTTATGGACGCCGATTTTGAGCTACAGCAGAAGATGGTGGATCTGCATATTTCTGCCACCCTGCGCCTGACGCGAGCGGTTATCCCCTATATGAAAGAGGCCGGTGGGGGCAGCATAGTTAATGTATCGTCGCTCGGCTCCTTTTTTCCGATGAAGGACATAGCGGTTTATGTGGCGAGCAAAGCATTTCTGAACACTTTTTCAGAGGCAATCCAGAAAGAGGTTTCTGGCGACAATATTCGGATACAGTGTCTGTGTCCGGGTTTTACCCACACGGATTTCCATGGTCGCGATGAATTTACCAATTTCGACAAGAACAGTATTCCCGCGGATATGTGGCAGAGCACCGCAGACGTAGTCGCCGAGAGTCTGCAAGCGCTTGATGCCGGTGAGCCGGTAGTGTTTATACCGGGTGAGCACAACCGCGCCATGGTGGCTGGGCGCTAAGATGCCGGGTATGGCAACACTGGCACAGCTGGGAGCAGCGCAGGGGCTGATGCTGGTGTTTGCAGTGCTCAGCGTTGGGCATGGCAATCGGGCCGCCAATCGGGTGCTTGCTCTTTTTATTGGCGTGCTGAGCCTGCGCTTGTTTCTGTTGGCGCTGGAGTATCAGTCGTTCCACGTCGGGCGATTCAATGCGGCGGTGTTTTCATTGTTGCACCTGAGCTACGCCATTGGTCCTTTACTGTTCTTTTATGTGCGCTTGCTGACTGTGCCCGGGAACCGGCTGGCATGGCAGGATGCCTGGCATTTTCTGCCCATTCCGCTGGCGGGCCTGATGATGTTGCCGGGTGGGCCGATTCTGACCGTGGATGTTAGCCAGTACGGACACTTTAACGAGTTGCCCGATCACGTTCGTACCAAGGTGATACT
>JBFKXO010000247.1:0-3311 GCA_041638115.1 Litorivivens sp.
CCAGCGCGAATGGCGCGGGCAACCGCTGAGGGGTTTTGCTGCTCGGCAGCATCGAGTTTCACATAGTTGCGTGGAACCGACACCACCTCGTCCAGGCCGTGGGAATCACTGTTGCCCGTCGCCCGGATCCGATAGCCCTGATTCAACAACGCCAGCCAATCGCGCAGCGCCGCAGGGTAAGCGGCCATCTCCGCACCGTTCAGTATTTCCATCGCGTCGAAATCGATATCGCGGAACCCGCTCGCAGCCGGCTCCAGCAGATCGTTGTTGCGGGCGTGACTCAGTGGCAAGGTGGGTTCGAAGGGTTTGGCTTGCGACAGGTGATTGAAATAAGCCAGATCGGAATCGATGGCATCGAGCGAACGCGGGTGGTTCAGCTGGAAAATGGCCTCGGGATAACGATAGCGGGTATCCGTGATCAGATCACGCAAGCGTCGATCCTCCACCCGCGGCGCACCGCCGGCAAACAACTCTTTACGCTGAGATACCGGAAAGATATTACTGTGCCCCAGCGAGGTGGGGGCTATCGGCGTTCGCGCCATGCCGGTCAATTCGGAGCCGGTAATCAGCAGGATCGACTCATCCAGCCCCAGAGAATCCAGCGCCTTCTGCCCATCGACAATGCGGTTGTGCTCGGCCAGCACCAGAATTTTGGCATCCTGGGCGGCAAAGGTGCGGAAGCGCTCCACCAAGGGCAGAGTGGAATCAAAGCTCGGCCCCGCGTGCACATGAAAATCCGCGGCCACCCACTCGCTGTTCAGCAGGCGCTGTGGGGTTTCAATGTCCAGTTTGGTTACTTCACCAGCTATTACCTGCAAACGGGTCGTAGTCACGGCATGCTCCAGCCCGCGCGAGGCCAGAACATCGTATTCACCCGGCGGCAGGAATACCCCTTGCGGGTCAGATCGCACGCCCGCCAACGACACGCTGTTGCTGACCATAGAGTGTTCCACCGGCTGACCGTCTTCGCGAAAGTTAAGCAAGTCGTCGCCAATGCGCGGTGTTGGCGTATTACCCAGGCCAAAAAAGCTAAGCTTCATCGCCTTGCCGACCGGCAGGCGAACTTCCGTGCGCTCATTAAAGGTCAGCGCACCAACATCGGTATCACCGGCGATACGCTGCTCGCGCTGCAGCACTTCGCCCCAGGGGCTGCGCGCCACCAAGGTAACCTTGCGGTGATTTTGCGGCAGTCGCAGTGAAAACTTGCCCGGAAACGACACCCGGCGCTGACTCAACGAGCGGCCATTTTCGGCGAAGACTTCAATGGATACCGGCGCGGCATTCACACTGCCGCGCAGCGTCGGGCCGCGATAAATCTTGTCTGTTGCCGCCGCTACATCGGCCGCCTTACCGGCCACTATCCGAAAGTGAACCACCATGCGTTCGCCCACTTTCAAATCCATCAGCTGGCTTTGCAGCATCTGCGCCAGCCCCGGCTTTTCACTGCTCCACCACAGGGGTCTCGTCATCCAACCGTGCAGACTGTAATCCGGCAAGGTAATGAGAAACTGCGGCAAGCGATGGTCGACGCCCTCACGATCTGTCAGGTAGGCCGAGGCCAGTTGAACACCATAACTCAGCGGCGCCTTTTCAGTG
Source organism: Litorivivens sp. (assembly GCA_041638115.1). GTDB lineage: Bacteria > Pseudomonadota > Gammaproteobacteria > Pseudomonadales > Spongiibacteraceae > Litorivivens. Next base: position 1,597 of record JBFKXO010000247.1, read on the forward strand.
TGGCTTCCCACCAGAATGTTCCAGTCGGCAGGCATCATGCCGGCGGTGAGCGAGAGCATGCTGTTGCGATCAACGTAGGGATGATCGAAGCCAATACTGTAATCGGGGGCAATCGTCGACAGTGTGTAGGGTGTGAGGGCGCGATGAGGATACAGCGTCAGAAGACCGCTTAGCCGCACCGCGCGACCGGGTGCCAATCGCTCCACTTCCACCCACATCGACAAGGCATCGGGATCGTCTTCACTGAATACGTAGCGCAGTGTCTGACGTAAACCGCCGTCTTCACCCACCACTACCACTTCCGCTTTCGCAGGCTCAGACTTAGCCAGAATCTCGCGGGCGCGGATGGCCTTTTCTTTGGCAAGGCCGGTCAGCAGATTGGCGTAGGTCCACTGATCGTCGGCGCGCGAGCAGTAGCCGAAATCAATCAGGCTACCGCCGCCGGCTACGATACCGGCGTCGTGCTCCACGTCGCTGACCGCCGCACACAGGGTGCCGTTAGTCAGCCACCAATCACCACGACCGGCAATGGCATCAGCCCCGCCCCGGGGTGCCTTTGCCATCGTCGTGGCATCGAGTTGAAAGGCCACATAGTCTGCGCTGACACCAAGGCTTACACAGCAGGTGGCTGCCGCTAAAAGCCGGCGAAGGCTGACCCTATAGAAACCTGAAACGCTCCCAGGCACGAGGCACCGTTATCCTATGCGCCCATAATGAAAATGCAGATGACACTACCCAACGCAACCAGGTAAGACAGCGAGCGCAGCGCGTCCCGGTCGGCCAGATAGAACACTGCATGCAATATACGAGCGACCACAAAGACCAGTGAGACGGTGGCCAGCTGCTCCTGGGGAACACCGGCAATATAGGAGGCGACCAGAGCCGCCGTAAACAGAATCAGGGCTTCCCAAGCGTTCTGCTGTGCGGCAAAGGCGCGCGACACGATGCCCGTGGCCTGCGCGTATTGTTGGCGCGGATTTTTGTTGTCGGCCTTGCCAAGCTCTTTGTGACGAAGAAAACCACCGGTGAAAGCCAGCAGCGTGGGGATCAGCGCGGTTGCAAAAAGGCACCATAGTGCAGTTGTCATTGTTATCCCTTCCTGAATTTTACGGTGAATAGTGTTTTTTTAATTTTGATTATGGACGGCGAACCGTCTCATCATTATTCACCTCAACACTGACCTCTGCAATCTCGCGCGGTAGCGTGTTAATCAAATAGTCATGACTGGCGCGCCGCACGGCCGGATCGCTGGCAAAGTGACTCTCGAAGAAACTGGCAACCGCCAGCTGGTTAATCCAGTGTTGGCGAATGGGGTTCATACCCTTGGGCAGCGGATCGATTTCGCACAGCGGTGGCGCGTCGACCACCTGAACGCCCTCCTCCGGCGTACCGATCAGGTGATACCAGGTTTCCTCGGTATTCTTTTCCAGATTGGATGTCACCTGATCGCAGCCAATCGAGTCCGGGTTGCGCATAAACCGCAGCACCCTGGCCATATCCGCAAAGCCGGTGTGAGTTGCATCTTCGATGGTCACCAGAATGGCACCGGGCACCTTCAAGGCAGGCCGCGCATTCGCCTGGTAATCCACCAGTGCGTCGATCGGTGATGCCACCATCAGGTAAGGCAATTGGCGGTGGCTGTAAAACTTCTCGGCAAAGGGGAAACTCGGGCCGGCAATAGACGCGGCCACATCGATCCGCGGGTCGCGAAAGCG
>JBFKXO010000248.1:0-3300 GCA_041638115.1 Litorivivens sp.
GATATCGTCCCGATTTCTGATATTGAGGAGCACTCGGGCAATAATCCGGTATTCTCCCTGCCCGTAGAAGCTTTTGTTCTGGGCTTGAGCGGAATACTGGGTAGTGATTTCAATACCCTGTTGAATCCGGATTTTGAAAGCGAATTTAGCACTGCTGTCACGGACCTGCTGACGCCTTTGAGTGGCACCATCAATCCCGCGCTGTTCAGTGAAGTGACAAATGCATTGGCCAGTAGTAACAGCGCCGGTGGAACCACTGGAACCCCGCTGGATGCGGTGCTGGATCCGCTGGTGCCGATTGAAGATCTGGTTACCGGTGCGACAGGGAGCAACGACCTGAGTGGTCTGCCCATCGATATCCTGCTGACACCGATTGCCGATGTCCTGAATGACGGAGGCAGCTGTCCCCTGGAGGGCACCTACCTGGCAAGTAGCTGTGGACTGGTGCAGGGCTTACTGGATGCCTTGGCTCTGGGCCCTATTTCGGATGGTTTGACCTTGTTGACCGATTTGGTGACGGGTTTGTTGTAAGGGTTATAGAGTTGGCAGAAAGGGGGGCTTTGCCCCCCTTTTTTTATTTGGGATTATCTTGTGCCAGGGAGCTGCTTTGATCCAAGGCTGACAAATGTTCAGACATTTTTCCTGGCTGCCAGGCTGGTAAGGATCAGGTCAATATGCCAGATAAAGCGCGGATGGCCGCGAAGATTGCCCGAGCAGTGCGTTTGGTCGAGGTAAGCCAGAACCCTTCCATGCAAAAGTTGCCCAACACCAGCTGGGCAAATCAAAAAATCAAAACCATTCTGCTTAATTCACTCGCTTTTGAAATGTTTGTCGGCCACGGCGTCCGGAATGTGGCGTGAAATCGCCGAGTCCGATGAAGTGCAGATCAGGAGCCTCTGCTGCATGCTGGGCTCTTCTAAGGAGCCCGCCAAGATCGAGGGGCTTTACCGTGAGCGGCATGCTGACGCCGGCTGAAGTTTCGTCAAGGTCATTGAGGAGCAGTATGCAGCACTGGTCGGTTATTTGTGCGTGACTGCTGCTAAGCTAATCTGGGAGTAAGCCTGGATGCCTGTTCAGAAATCACGAACGGGCCCCGTAGATGACACAGAGAATTTCGGGACAAGAAGGGAGGAGAAACTCATGCCCCATACCATGAAATCACTCGGCGCGCTTGTCGCCGTATTGCTGCTGAGCGGCTATGCGATGGCCTCGCAGCCGAAGCCCGCTACTGAGGCGACCCGTGCGGCAAATGCAGCGCTGCTGAAGCAACTGCCGTTCAATGACCGCCAGGACTTCGAATTTGCCGAACGCGGACTCATCGCTCGTGCGGACTCGATGCGAATTGTCGATGAACAGGGAAAAGTGGCCTGGAACCTGGGCGATTTTTCGTTTCTCGGCAACGGTGATTTCACGCCTTCTATCAATCCAAGCTTGCACCGACAGGCTGTTTTGAACATGAATCATGGCCTGTACAAGGTAGCTGATCGCATCTACCAGGTGCGGGGTTTCGACCTGGCCAATATCACCTACATCAAGGGAGACACCGGCTGGATCGTTTTCGATCCACTGACCGTGCCGGCCAGTGCGCGCGCTGCGCATGCATTGCTGACCAGGGAGCTCGGTGATTTTCCGATCAAGGCGGTCGTCTACAGTCACTCGCACCCTGATCACTTCGGCGGCGTGAAGGGCATCGTCTCGCAGGAGCAGGTGGACCGCGGCGATGTCGTGATCATTGCGCCCCGTGATTTTATGGAACACGTGGTCAAGGAAGGGGTTCTCGCGGGGAACGCGATGCAGCGTCGTGCCGGTTACCAGTACGGCACCATCGTGCCCAAGGGTAAACGTGGTGCGGTGGATGGCGCGCTGGGCAAGGGTGTCGCCACCGGCTACGTCGGCCTGATTGCGCCTACCAGGGTCGTCGAGAACAATCTGGAGACACTGGTCATCGATGGCGTGAAACTCGTCATGCAGAATACGCCGGATACCGAGGCGCCCGCCGAGATGAATACCTGGCTACCGCAATTCAAAACGCTGTGGATGGCAGAGAACGCCGTCAGCGGACTGCACAATGTATACACGATTCGCGGTGCGCAGCCGCGCGATGCGGCCGGCTGGAGCAAGTACCTCAATAGGGCGTTGCACCAGTTTGGGCGACAGGCGGACATTCTTATCGCATCGCACCATTGGCCACGCTGGGGAAACGAAAACATTGTCCGCTATCTTGAGAAGCAGCGCGATATGTACGGCTATCTGCACGACCAGGCCCTGCATCTTGCCAACAAGGGTCTGACCATTAACGAGATCCACAACCACTTCGAGGTCCCGGCATCGCTCAGTCAGGAATGGTTCAATCGCGGCTACCATGGCACAGTCAGCCACAACGTGCGAGGCGTGTTGGACAAGTACATCGGCTTCTTCGATATGAATCCGGCCAATCTTAACAGGTTGAGTCCGTCAGATGCCGGCGCGCGCTACATTGCGCTGGCGGGTGGAGCCGATGCGTTGCTGGCTCATGCGCGGGCAGCCTTCGAGCAGGGGGATTACCGCTGGGTAGCGGAAGTGGTGAACCACGTGGTGTTCGCCGATCCGGCTAACGTGGAAGCGCGTGAACTGCAGGCCGATGCACTGGAACAGCTTGGATACCAGGCCGAGGGTGCCGGCTGGCGCAACGCTTACCTGACGGCAGCCTATGAACTGCGCAATGGCATGCCGAGCGAGGTTGAGAAGACTGTGGTCGGAGCTGACATCATCCGGGCCATGAGTACCGGGCTGGTATTCGACTATATGGGCGTGCGGCTGAATGCGAAGCGGGCCGAAGGCAAGAGCTTCCGGATCAACTTCATTACACCGGATCGTAACGAGCAGTTTCTGGTCGAGTTAAAGAACTCGCACCTGAACAACCTGCCCGGCGTGCTGAGCGAAAATGCGGACCTGACGCTGACTATCAACCGTGGTGATTTCGACAACCTGTTGCTGAAAACCGCGAGCTTCGAGGAATTGCTGGAGGCCGGCAAGGTGCAGCATAAAGGTAATCTGCAGGTATTCGGCCAACTGGTCAGTCTGCTGGATGAGTTCGACTACTGGTTTGAGATCGTAAGGCCATAATCGATAGGTCTGTCAGAGTGGCGCGCCTTGTTCGATGGTGAAGGCAAAACAGGCATTGGCCGACAAAGCAGGGAAAGAAATAAGGGAATTTAAAAACAAGGATGAACATTCTCTGACCAGATTCGTTAAATGAGATCGGCACGGAATGTCACTGATTGATTGGGAAAAAGATGGTGCCCAGAGGCGGAATCGAAC
>JBFKXO010000249.1:0-3258 GCA_041638115.1 Litorivivens sp.
GGTGGGCCAGACGCTGAAAATCCCCGAATCCTGATACCAAAAGCTTTCCAATGCCCCGAATTCAACTACTCAACCCCCGGCTCGCCAATCAGATTGCCGCCGGGGAGGTTGTCGAACGCCCTGCTTCCGTCGTTAAAGAGCTGCTGGAAAACAGCCTGGATGCCGGTGCCAGCCGCATTGATCTGGAGGTCGAAGCCGGTGGCGTGAAACTGATCCGGCTGCGCGACAACGGTGGCGGCATCGATAAGGACGACCTGCCGCTGGCCATGAGTCGCCACGCCACCAGTAAAATCCGCGACCTGGACGACCTGGAAAAAGTGGTCAGCCTGGGCTTTCGCGGCGAAGCACTGGCCAGTATCAGCTCTGTCGCCCGATTGACTCTAACCTCTGCCACCGACGAATCCAGCTCCGGCTGGCAGGTCAGCTGTGAAGGCCGCGCGATGCAGGCAACCGTAAAACCTGCGCCCCACCCTCGCGGCACCACCGTCGAGATGCGCGACCTGTTCTTCAATACTCCGGCGCGCCGCAAGTTCCTGCGCACGGAAAAAACCGAATTTAATCACCTCGAAGAAGTGGTCAAACGGCTCGCCCTGAGCCGCTACGATGTCGCCTTTAACCTGCGCCACAACAGCCGGGTCGTACACAGCCTGCCCGCCGCGACCAACCAGCTGGAACAGGAGCGCCGGTTAAGCCGAGTGTGTGGCCCTGCCTTTCTCGAAAATGCCCTGCATATTGAAACCGAGGCCGCGGGCTTGAAATTGTGGGGTTGGGTTGCACTGCCGACCTTTTCTCGCAGTCAGGCCGATATGCAGCACTTTTTCGTCAACGGCCGCATGATCCGGGACAAATTGATCGCCCACGCGATACGTCAGGCCTATCGCGATGTGCTGTTCCACGGCCGGCATCCGGCCTTTGTGTTGTACCTGGAGCTCGACCCGTCCATCGTCGATGTCAACGTGCACCCAACCAAACACGAGGTGCGTTTTCGCGACGGCCGCACCGTGCACGATTTTATTTTCCGCAGTCTGCATCGCCTGCTGGCCGAAGTCAGACCCGACGATCAGGTCAACAGCGCGCGCCTGGAGACCCAGCAACAGCCAGCGGAAATCGCCCCGCAGCAGGCACCCATCAGCTTTAATCAGCCCCAGTACAATGCGCCGTCGGGTGCCTATCGTCCAGAATCTGCCGTCAGTGAAAGCGCCGTGCGCGAGCAATTGCAGGGCTACACGGCCCTGCAATCACGGCCTGCCAGCCCCGCGGCGCCCAGCGGCGCCCAAATGCCAGCGGCTCATGAGAACGAACAGATCCCGCCGCTGGGCTACGCCCTGGCCCAGCTGAAAGGGGTCTATATTCTTGCCGAAAACGAAAACGGACTGGTGCTGGTCGATATCCACGCCGCCCACGAGCGCATCACCTACGAGCGCATGAAAACCGCGCGCGATAACCAATCCATTCGCAGCCAGCCGCTATTGGTTCCCCTGACTCTGGCCGTCAGCGAGCGCGAAGCTGCCTGCGCGGAAAACTCCAGCGCCATGTTTGAGCAGCTCGGCATGCGGGTCGAACGGGTCGGCGAAGAATCACTGGTGGTGCGCGAATTGCCGGTATTGCTGGCCAATAGCGATGTCGACCAACTGGTACGCGACGTGCTGTCGGACTTTATGGAGTACGGCAGCTCCGACCGGATGCTGGCCCATATCGATGAGATTCTGGCCACCATGGCCTGCCACGGCTCGGTGCGCGCCAATCGTAAACTCACCATCCCGGAGATGAACGCCCTGCTGCGGGATATGGAAGCCACCGAGCGCAGCGGCCAATGCAACCACGGACGCCCAACCTGGGTTCAGGTATCCCTGCCCGAGCTGGACAAATGGTTCCTGCGCGGCCGCTAACCCAGTGACTGAGACAAAACACCCCCCCGCACTGTGCTTGATGGGCCCCACCGCCTCTGGCAAGACGCGGCTCGCCTTTGAATTGTGCGACCGGCTCAATGCCGAAATTATTAGTGTCGACTCGGCGCTGGTGTATCGGGGTCTGGATATCGGCAGTGCCAAGCCCACCGCCGAGGAACTGGCGCTTTACCCCCACGCCCTGGTCGACATTCGCGATCCGGCGCAACCCTATACCGCCGCGGAATTCCGGCGCGATGCCCTCGCCGCAATGCAAGACATTAGCGCCCGTGGCAAGCTACCTCTGTTAGTGGGCGGGACCATGCTGTACTTCAAGGCCCTGATCGAGGGTCTGGTGGAGCTGCCCGCGATTGATCCGGCGATTCGTGAAGACATTGAACGACAGGCCAGCATCCGGGGTTGGCCCGCCCTGCACGCGGAACTGGCCGCCTGCGACCCGATCACTGCTGCCAGCCTGCACCCCAATCATTCCCAGCGCATCGGCCGTGCGCTGGAGGTTTACCGGGGCACCGGGCGCGCCCTCAGCCAATGGCAATCAGAACAACAAGAGCAAGTACTTGCTTACCGGCTGTTTCAAGTGGCGGTGGCACCAGTTGATCGAGCACTGCTGCACCAGCGTATCGAACAACGGCTCAACACTATGTTTGCCAGCGGCTTCCTGGCCGAAGTCGAAAAATTGTATGCCAGGGGCGATCTGGACCGGAACCTTCCGGCCATTCGCGCTGTCGGATATCGGCAAGCCTGGGAATATCTCAGCGGCGAGATCGACGAGACAACCATGCGCGCCAAGGCGCTTGCCGCCACCCGGCAATTGGCCAAGCGGCAGTTCACCTGGTTGCGCAAGTGGCCGGACCTACACTGGTTGTTGTGGAAAGATGCCGAAGATAATCTGACGCCGGCGCTTTTTGAGAAGTTACGCGATGTTGATTTCCCAGTGGATGGGCTATACTAGCCCTTAAACTTCAAGTAATTCCGCACCCAGGTCTTATTTGATTCCGCTTGCGGGAGGCGCAGGCGCCCGAGAACTGCTTTTTCGGTCTCCATTCGGGCATGCCGCCGTCTGTCGCTTTTTCTGGCCAATGGCCACTCAAGGAGGCTACACCATGTCAAAAGGGCATAGCTTACAAGACCCTTACCTTAATATTCTGCGTAAGGAACGAGTGCCGGTATCTATTTACCTGGTAAACGGCATCAAACTCCAGGGACAGATCGAATCTTTCGACCAGTTCGTTGTGCTGCTGAAGAATACCGTCAGCCAGATGGTGTACAAGCACGCCATCTCCACCGTTGTCCCCTCGCGCGTGGTGCGGCTGCCAATGCAGCACCCGCCGGAAGACGATGAGACCTGAGA
>JBFKXO010000250.1:0-3244 GCA_041638115.1 Litorivivens sp.
GATCTGGTACTGCATCACAGGTGTGATTAGGCGCTGATCATTGGGATAGCTAATGCGGTAGTGGTGGCGAGCAATCAGTACCTGACCATCCGACAGACCCACACTGAATACCCGGCTGGGTTCGGATTCCATGGAGAAACTGGTGACCGTCGTCCCCTCTGGCAGAGGCAACACCCCGTCGCTAACCACACTGCCGTCCGCCAACCGGAAGAAACTGTAGCTGCCGTCCTGAGCCAGTCGATAGCCGATTTCGGCCTGCTCTTCGATCGCCAGATGAAGGGTTGGTGCGGCGCTGCCGACCCGTGGGAACTGCTGCTCCTGATGCATGCTCGCCGGTTGAAACAGGGGCATGATTTCGTACAGCAGGTAAAAGAAGATCAGCAGGATGGCAACCAGAACACTGGAGCCCCCTACCGTGATGCCAACAGCCGCCGCTTTATCCTTGAATTTGCGCCAGTGCGCAAAGCGGGTGTTATCTCCCGAAAAAACAGATTCGCTCACTGCAGGCTCCACCGGTTCGATTCGCGGCACATGATATGTCTATTTTGTTACAGTATTGTTACAGGCGCGAGCCCTTAAGGGTGTCGCCCAAAATAAAACGGCCACACCTGACGGTGTGGCCGCGTAAAACCCGAGGTAATTATATCCCCAAGGCTTTCAGCGTCTTCTCAGTCACCTTGGAGGGCAGCGGGATGTAGCCATCTTTCACCACCACCTCCTGGCCCTGCTTTGACATCACCATGCGGATGAATTCACGCTCCAGCGGGCTCAGCGGGTTGTTCGGCGCCTTGTTGATGTAAACGTAGAGGAAGCGAGCCAGAGGATAGCTGCCAGCCACCGCGTTTTCAGAGGTCGCCTCAATATAGTTGTCGCCTTTCTTACTTACCGGCACTGCCCGCACGCTGGACGTTTTATAACCAATACCGGAGTAGCCCACGCCGTTGACAGAGGTCGCGACCGACTGCACTACCGAGGCAGAACCGGGCTGTTCGTTAACGGTGTTTTTAAAGTCACCCTTGCACAGGGCTTTCTCTTTAAAGTAGCCGTAGGTGCCCGACACTGAATTGCGGCCAAACAGCTGCACGTCACGGTTGCTCCAGGCGCCCGTCATGCCCAGACCGCCCCAAGTATCAATGCTTGAAGGAGCGCCACACTTGCGCGTACTGGAGAAAATCGCGGCCACCTGCTCAATCGTCAAACCTTTGATTGGGTTGTCCTTGTGAACAAACACCGCCAGCGCGTCGATAGCAACCGGCACAGCGGTAGGCTTGTAACCGTACTTGCTTTCAAAGGCTTCAATTTCCTTATCCTTCATTTTCCGGCTCATCGGTCCCATATTGGAAGTGCCTTCGGTCAGGGCCGGCGGCGCAGTCGAGGAACCTGCAGCCTGAATCTGGATATTCACATTTGGATAAAGGCGCTTGAACTCTTCACCCCACAAAGTCATCAGGTTGGCCAGCGTATCTGAACCGACGCTGGAAAGATTACCTGACACGCCGGAAGCCTTTTCATAGGTTTCCAGTTTGGGGTCGAGCGCACTGGCGGAGGCCGTGTTGATTGTCAGCACCGCTGCAGCGATCGCCGCCTTGCCAAACCATGTTTTCAATTTCATTACCGTCTCCTGATAGTCGGTCGTGGCTGTTTTGTCACGGAGCCCACATTAATACAGTTTTGTTACACATAGATGACAAACCGACACCATCGCAATATTTCTTTCACACGTCCCGTCGCACCGTCGCCGATATGGGGAAAACGCAGGTAAAACGGCTGCCTTTACCGGGCTGGCTGTGGATCCGTAACTCCGCGTGGTGACGAATAAGAATATGTTTGACGATGGCCAGCCCCAGGCCGGTTCCTCCCGTCGCCGTCGCGCGGCTTTGATCCACCCGGTAGAACCGCTCAGTGAGCCTCGGTAGATGCTGGGGCTCTATACCGATGCCGGTATCCTCCACCTCGAAATAGGCGTGGTCTCGGTCTGCATACCAGCGCAGGGTAATGGTGTCTCCCGCGCGCGTGTAACGAGCGGCATTAACCGCCAAATTGGAAAATGCGCTCTGAATTTCCTTGCTGTCGCCCAGCAGACGTAGCGAATTATCACACTGAACATCAATTTGGCGATCGCCCTCGGACGCCGCCGCAATTTCCTCCCGCAGCGCATCGATCAGCGGTTTGACGGCAATGGCATCTTCCTGTCGCCCCGAGGGCAGTGACTCAAGCCGCGACAAGGTCATCAAGTCGTGAATGAGGTTCTGCATCCGGCGACTTTGATCTGTCATCTGCTGCAACGCTCTGGCTGTTGGCGTGCCGGCCTCGGCCTGGTCTGCCAGCATTTCCAGATAGCCGTTGATGACCGTCAGGGGAGTACGCAATTCGTGGGAGACGTTGGCGACGAAATCCTTACGCATCTGTTCCAGTTGCACGGTGCGTGTAATATCCCGCGCAAACAGCAATCGATTGTCGCGCCCAAAGACGGAAACAGACACGCTCAAGCGGACCTGACTATTGACCGGTGAATTCATTTGAATGCGTTCGGCATAGTCCCAGGATTCAAAAAAGGCGATAAAATCCGGCGCTCGCAAGAGATTGACCAGCAGTCGACCATTGTCGTCCGGGTGGCGCAGTCCAAGCAGCGTGTGTGCCGCGCGATTAGCCCACTCAATGGAGCCGTCGGGTGCCAGCATCACCACCGCATCTGCCATCGAGCCAAAGGAAGCACGCAGATGTTCGATATCGGCTTGCAGTCGTGCGTTAACTTTCTGGGTTTCGCGCTGGATCTGGGACAGCGTATCGAATGCCTGCCCCCACAAGCCCGTCGCTTCCGGAGGTTCTTCCCGCCCCGCACCCTTGTATAGCCAGCTGTTAAGCAAGCGCAACTGGTTGAGGGACCACAGGGCATAGGCCAGCGTCGCGCCGAAGAGAAACCAGGTGAAGAGGTCTAGCAGAAGTCCGAAGAAACCAGCGATAGCCAGCAGCAACCCCAAGCGCGCCAGCTCGGACTTCCACCCCCTCAGCGGCATTCCTATTCGAGTCCCGCCGCCGAGAAACGGTAACCGGTACCGCGAACTGTCTGAATTAAAGCACCAAAGTCGCGCGAATCCGTCAACAGAGCCTTGCGCAGGCGACGAATATGGACATCCACCGTGCGCTCTTCCACATAGACATTGCTGCCCCACACCTGATCCAGCAGTTGACCGCGGCTATAGGCGCGCTCCTGGTGAGTCATAAAGAATTTGAGCAGCTTGTA
>JBFKXO010000251.1:0-3234 GCA_041638115.1 Litorivivens sp.
GACTACCCTCCGCTAACAGCCGATGGTGACTTGCAGGACCCTTCTGGCTGGTATGCCAGGGTGCGCGAAAGTTTGGGAGAGCGGGCGCTGGATTTCAGCGAAATCAACCGCTAATACCGCAATTTGTGGAGCGGCGATAATGGGAACAATTGATAGCAGGGCACAGTAACCTGGGGCATGATACTCTGATGACGATTCTCTGGTTGACGGTCATTGCCGTCGTCACGCTGCACACGGCCTGGACAGTGGCTCACGCCGTGGCCAACAAGGGCGAGCGAACCTATGGCGCGCTGACACCTCACGCCACTTCGCCCTTTGTCTGGGGGGCGGTGATAGCAATCGCATTGGGGCAGGGCGTCTACCTGTTGCTGACGCTTTAACCAGCGCTTACCTCCATTTTCTCTTTCACCTGTCTGGGTGATGCTGCCAGTGCGCTGATCTGCAAAAATTTTTCGCTACATTGATCAGCTGTGTAAAGGCCCACTCATGTCCAATAAAGATCTGGTACGTTCGGTAGAAGATGGCTCCGCGTGGGAGGCTTTCTGTGACACACTCAAGGAAACCGGCAAACAAATCCTGCGGCCGGAAGCGCCGTCAGATGCCTTTAATCGCGCAGAAGGCTGGCGTTATTTAACCCGACTGACCCGTATCGCGCTCGATATGTTTATGGAGTGCAATGACCGGGATTTTCCCACCTTTTACCGACCGTCACATGAAACGGCCAAGATCGGTGCCGACAACCCGGACAACCTCTACGAGCGCGCAGAAATCAATGGCAAGCACGACTACCGAATCACCGGCACCCGCGGCAGCGTCGCCTATCTGGGGCTGATTGCCATCGCCGGTGGCTACGAGGATGAGGACGCCAATATGCGTTCGGTGGGTTCGATTGATACCCACGGTGGGTTGGAAGTCAATGATGATGGCACCATCGAGTTCATTTTGAGCCGCGATCCAAAGCCCGGTAACTGGTTGAAAATAACCGATGACACCGTCGCAGTACTGGTACGCCAGACCTTTTTGGATCGCAAGGAAGAGCAACCCGCTGATCTTAAAATCGAACGTATTCGTGAAGCAGGCGAAGTCCCCGCGCCGTTGGCACCAGAACAGCTGGCCGACAATCTGCTCAGAACGGCCGGCTTTGTGAAAGGCACCGCAACACTGTTTGCAGATTGGGCCCAATCTTTCCTCGACAAGCCCAATGAGCTGCCACCTGCCGATCAGGCTTACTGCCAAAAGCTCGGTGGCGATCCGAATATTTTCTACTACCACAGCTATTACGACCTGGCCGAAGACGAATCCCTGGTGATTGAAGTGCCTAAAATCCCCGCTTGCGATAACTGGAATTTGCAGGTGGACAATTACTGGATGGAGTCGCTGGATTACCGATACCTGAAAATCCACGTCAATAAACATACTGCGCATTACAACGATGACGGCAGCGTGCAGATCGTGATCGGTGAACACGATCCCGGACATCCCAACTGGCTGACCACCGCCGGCCACCGTCAGGGTACGCTGGCCTTCCGCTGGATTGGTGCCGATGAAATCGTTCATCCCGCCACCCGCGTTGTGAAAACCGATAGCCTGAAGTGATGCGTCCTGAGCGGGCCAGAATTTAAGAGGAAGTATAGATAATGTCAGAGCAGCAACTGCCCGATGTGGAATTGAGTGTTGATGGCCTGTTGAAGGCGGCACAGGAAGCGACCGGACTATCCGACTTTGGCGATGAATCCTTTCGCGAACCCTTTGAGGTGCTGGTTAAATCCCTGAACGAAGAAGCCAATCTCAATGCGGTGGGCCGTTACACCCAGTACCAGCGAATTCTCAACATTCTCTGCAATCGATTGCGTACAGAAGGCTGGATTGCAAAACACCCGGAGATTCTCGACGAAGAAATTACTGCCCCGGTTGTGATTATCGGGCTACAGCGCACGGGCTCCACGATGTTTCACCGGGTGCTGGCCAGCGACTCGCGTTTTTACGCGCCGCTGTGGTATGAGGTGCGCAATCCGGCGCCCTATATGGATTGGCAACCCAGTGGTGTGGATCAGCGCATCGTGGAGGGTGAGGCCGAAGTGGCGGCAATGCTGGAGGCCAACCCCGAGCTTGCTGCCATTCATCCGATGGACCCGATGGCGCCCGATGAAGATATTATGTTGCTGGAGCACAGTTTTTACAGCACCGTTCCCGATGCCTTTTGTAATGTGCCCAGCTACGGTAAATGGAATGATACCCACGACAACACGCCGGGTTACGAATACCTGAAGCGCCAACTGCAGAGTCTGCAGTGGCAGAAAAAACAGAAGGGTCAGCAGGCCGAACGCTGGTTGTTGAAAACACCCCACCACCTGCACCATGTGGCGACGCTGCTGCGCGTATTTCCGGATGCCAAAATAATCCAGACCCACCGCGATCCGCTGCAAACCATCCCGTCCGCGGCGAGCATGAATTACAACCTGTGGATTATGTGTGCAGATGATCCGGACCCGAAAGTGGTCGGCGAGCAATGGGCGGCCAAATACGCGCGCGGGATGTTGCACACCCTGCAAACACGCAACGCCAAACCCGATGCCTTTATCGATGTCTGGTATAAGGATACGGTGGTTGATCCGATGGTGCCGGCCCAGGCGGTCTACGATTTTATCGGGATGAAATTTACCGACGAAGCCAAAGCAGCCATGCAGCAGTGGCGCGAAGAAAATAAACGCGAAGCGCGGCCGAGCCATGAATATACGCTGGAGCAGTTTGGTTTTTCTGAAGAAGGATTGAAAAAGCAGTTTGCGGAGTACCGGGCGCAGTATCTGCGATAGGTCGCTTAAGTCTATTGGTCATTGCGAGCGCTATTAGCGAAGCAATCCCCCGACAATGGCAACGGCGTCACGAGATTGCCGCGTCGCTGCGCTTCTTAGCATGCCCCGCGAAGCGCTTTGGGTACGCAATGACAGGGGCGTTGTAGGGAATTCAAACGTTTAATCCCCGTCATTGCGAGCGTTTTTAGCGAAGCAATCTCCGGGCAATGGCAGCGGTTTCACGAGATTGCCGCGTCGCTGTGCTCTTCGCAATGACAGTAGCGTTGTAGGGAATCCAAGATCAACCCTGTCTCTGAATCAACCCCATGCCGTTCTCGCGCATGATCAGGCGCTGTTCCTGTGCTGAAAAATCGGCGATATCGTCGATAAAGCTTACAGGCTCTTCCAGTCCTTCCGCGTGAGGATAATCTGAGCCGAACAA
>JBFKXO010000252.1:0-3153 GCA_041638115.1 Litorivivens sp.
TGGGGATCAATAAACCCACGGAATATGGCGGCATGGGGCTGGATTACAGCTATCAAATGGTCTTTATCGAAGAGCTGGGTTTGATCACCAGCGGCGGCGTGTCCATGGGTATTGGCGTGCAGACGGATATGGCGACCCCGGCCCTGGCCAAATTTGGCAGTGATGCCTTGCGCGAGGAATTTCTGGTGCCGGCGATTGCCGGTGATGCTGTGTTTTCCATTGCCGTTAGCGAACCGCACGCAGGGTCCGACGTCGCAGCGATTAAAACCACTGCGCGCAAAGATGGCGACGATTATGTGATCAACGGCAGCAAGATGTGGATTACCAATTCCACCCAGGCGGACTATCTGTGCGTCTTGGCCAATACCAGTGATGGCAAGCCTCATCTCAACAAGTCGTTGATCATCGTGCCCACCAATACGCCAGGCGTTTCCTTTTCCGAGCGTTTGAATAAACTCGGTATGCGTTCTTCAGATACGGCTCAGGTGTTTTTTGATGAGGTGCGGGTGCCGCAGCGCAATCGCATTGGTGACGAGGGACAGGGCTTTGTTTATCAGATGCTGCAGTTTCAGGAGGAGCGTCTCTATGCGGCTGCCGGCTCGTTGAAAAGTATGGATTCACTGATTGCGCAAACGATCGAATACACGAGAGACCGGAAAATTTTCGGCAAGTCCGTGCTCGACAATCAGGTGGTTCATTTCCGTCTCGCCGAGCTGCAAACTGAGGTGGCGGCTCTGCGTGCGTTAACCTACGACGCGGTGGAGGGGTATATCAATGGTGAGGATGTCACCATGAAAGCCTCCATGGCCAAATTAAAAGTCGGTCGGTTATTGCGCGAAGTCACCGATAGCTGTTTGCAATACTGGGGTGGTATGGGCTTTATGTGGGACAACCCGGTGGCCCGAGCCTATCGCGATACTCGAATCACCTCGATTGGCGGTGGTGCCGATGAAGTCATGCTCAGTATTATCTGCAAGATGATGGGAACACTGCCGGGCAAACAGGGCTAGTCTGTCGCGCCTGCTGGCAAGCGTTGCCAGCAGGTTGTCCACTTGCAATCTGGTGTCAGCGCGTAAAGAATGGCGCATCGCAGTGTACCGGCACCAGCATGTCCAAAATCGAAAACTCCAAATCCGAAACTGCCAGCGTATTTAGCCGTTTTTTGCGCTATTGGCGCGGTGTGCACAAGGTGAGTCAGGAGGAGCTCGCGCATCGATTGGGCAGTTCCCCTCGCCATATCAGTCGCCTGGAAAACGGTTCTAGCCGCCCCAGCGAGGCTATGGTTACTGAAATAGCCCAGGCCTTGTCACTGGGTTCGCGTGATCGTAATCATCTGCTGCTGGCTGCTGGCTTTGCGCCTCTGAATGAAGGTCGCGACTTCAATTCGCCGGAATTAAAGTGGCTGCGCAAGGCGATGATTATGAACCTGCGTGCGCTGGACCCCTATCCGGCTTCGGTGGTGGATGGCGCGGCCAACCTGCTGATGGTAAACCGCGGTTGGGTGAGCTTCTATTCCCATGTGGTGAAAGATGATGAGCTCAACCATGTGACCAATCTGTATGATTTTATTTTTGACCGGCACGGCGCGGGCAATATTGTCAGCGACTGGGAGGACACGTTGTCTGCGATTTTGATGTCGATACAGCAGACAGCGTTGTTTACCAACGACGAAACTGTGTGGTCAACACTGGAGCGCTTGCAGAAATATCCGAGTGTTCCCGACGACTGGCCTCAGCGTGCAGCACGGACTGAACCGATGGCGAGTTTCAGAGTGCAGATCCCTATTGATGGCACCCTCAAGCGCTTTTTCAGTGTGGGTACTATGGCGGGTGCGTTGGGGCCAAACGCCTTTGCGTCAGAGCCGCGCTTAAGTATTTTCACGCTGTATCCGGAAGATGAAAGCTTTGATATCGATGCGCTGCTCGATGAAAGCAAAACCCACCCATTGTTGTTCTATTAGCCCGAAACCTCAGGCAACTTGCGTTTCTACTGTTAGCAGATTGGCCAGCGTCACGGACAGCTGATCGCCGCTGTGCAGTGGGCCAACGCCCTCCGGTGTACCGGTTAACACGATATCACCCGGTTCCAGCGTGAAGTGCCGGCTGATCTCGCACAACAGCCGCGGAATGGGGAACAGCATATCTCGACTGTTACCCGCCTGACGCAGTGTGCCCGACACCGACAGGCTGATATCTATCCGATCCAGCGGTGGGCACTGGCTAACCGGGACAAAGTGCGACAGCGCGCAACTGCCGTCAAAGGCTTTGGATTTCTCCCAGGGTCTGCCGGCTTTTTTAAGCTCGCTCTGCAAATCGCGCAGGGTAAGGTCAAGTGCGAGGGCCAGACCGCTTACAGCGACGCGGGCCTCCGCTTCGTTGCAATCCTTTAGCCTGCGGCCAATCAGCACCGCGATTTCCAGTTCGTGGTGCACCGCGCCGCGCTGCGTCGGGATCTGTACGGGGTTGTGTAGGCTTTGCAGTGCGGTCGCAGGTTTCATGAACAGGACCGGTTCATCTTCTGCGGCCTTGCTGTTCATCTCTTGAATGTGTAGCGCGTAATTCAAGCCGGCGCAGACGATTTTGCCGGTTTGTAGCTCAATCGCTTGCCCATCCTGCCATTGGTGTTGGAATCCCATGTTGCGCTACCTGCTCCGTTCGGACTTGGGGTTGGTGTACGTGAGTGATCTCTCTGCGCTCATTCAGAAAATACGGGCGGTCGCTGATGCCACCAGGGTTGTGCCTGTTCTAACTGTCCTGCCAGCGTAAACAGCAGGTCGTCGCGCCCGAAGGGCGCGGTGAACATCATGCCCACGGGCAGTCTATCATCGCTCCAGTGAAGCGGCAGAGACACCGATGGGTTGCCGGTAATATTAAAGGCCATTGTTGCACTGACCCAGTCAAAGGCCTGTTCGGCTAAGCGATGCAGCGTGGTACGGTTGGCGGCCAACGGCCCCAGTGGCAGTCGGCTGGCAAGCGGCGCGAGCCACTTGTCGAGACCGCGGGATTTGAAATAGCCGTGTTCGACTGGTGGGCCGCTCAAGGTAGGCGTCAAAAATACGTCGTAGTCTTGCATGAATGCTTCGAAACGACGGCTTTCCGTGTAGAGGCGGCGGTGGGCAATATCAAATCGGGCGGCGGAAAAGCTGCGGCCTAA
>JBFKXO010000253.1:0-3106 GCA_041638115.1 Litorivivens sp.
CATCGCAAAGTGACTGCCGCACACCAACTCACCGGCGTTCTCGATCGTTGCGTAGACTCCCATGTTGATATGGCCCATGACCTTGCGCATGGTTTGCAGGGTGGCGTCGCGTTCAGCGGTTTGCGGATTCACATTGATCGCAGCACAGCGGTCGGTAATTCGGTAAACCTTTAGGCAGACGCCGCTGATTTCCAGCGTTTTTTCCAGCCAGGATTCTTCCTCCCAAGCCGGCACACCGTCGATATACAAATTGGCGCGGAAGCGGCGAGGATCGACCGGATACCCCAGCTTTTCTTCCAGTGCGCGCACACTATTGAGATTAATCAGCGAAACTGATTTGTGTGACAGGTCGGTGAAACCCAGTCCGGGTGCGGAGATCAGGCGTGCGGGGCCCACGATGTTCGGCGCCATAAAGGCGGTCAGGGTGCGTTCAAAGTCGCGGCGACCTTGCGGTGTTTCCAGGGCAAATTGCTGCGTGTCCGAGCCCAATCCTAATGAAAGTGTGGCGCTGTTGGTGTCAAAGGCGACCTCGAGTGCGGCCAACTTCTCGTACTTCATCTGGACCACCAGGTTCTGCTTTTTGACGTGACTGGGATTGGCATCGTCAAAGACCGTCGTCTGGTCACCAATCGCGAAACGTCGGTCAAACGGCAGGCGCTCACCGGGCTCAACACTGACGCGGGGCAGGGCAATGCCCTGTAACCCTTTAATTGGGTAGAAGTAGAGTTGCTGCAAACTGGGCATGACGCTTTTCCATGACAGCGAGGATGGTGGCATCCTGCAGTGAGTTGTTGAACGTTGGCCGCGCAGTGCGCCGGCCGGCGTAGTTTACATGGGTCGCGATAGCATAGGCCGCACATTTTTTTGCTTGTTCGACGCTGTACTATCACTTTAACCCCTTGTAATGGCGCAGCCTGCAGTGCGAATTTATGATGGCAGATGATAAGTATAATGAGGCAGGTCTATGAAAGTAGCAGTATGGGGCACCGGTAACGTCGGGCGCCCGGCAATACGAGCGGTGCTCAATCACGCAGAGCTGAAATTGGCGGGTGTTATCGTGTCCAGCGATGCTAAAGCCGGGCGCGATGCCGGTGAGCTCGCCGGTGTTGCGCCGGTAGGGGTTACTGCCACGCAAGACGCGGCGTCAGTGCTTGCCCTGGGGTTGGATGCCATGATCTATACCGCCTCGGCGGATATCCGGCCAGACGAGGCGATGGCGGATCTTCTGAGTTGCCTTCGCGCGGGCTGCAATGTGGTCAGCACCTCCTTCTATGATTTTCTGCACCCCGCGCTGGCGCCGGCTGAAACCCGACAAAAGGTAGAAGAAGCCTGTCGTGAAGGCAATGCGAGCCTGTTTGTTTCCGGCATTGATCCGGGTTGGGCGATGGACATCATGCCCCTATTTGCCAGCGGCATGGTGTCGGGCATTACCCAGATACGCTGTCAGGAAATATTCAATTACGCCCTTTACGATGCGCCGGATATTGTCCGCTACGTCATTGGTTTTGGGCAGCCCATGGAAGAATTGCCGCTGATGCTACACAGTGAAGTGCTGCTGAAAATCTGGGAACCCATGGTGCGCATGGTGGCTCAGGGGCTCAATATTGAGCTGGACGAGGTGACCACTCAGGTCGAACGACGCCCGCTGGAGCGCAGCGTTGACGTAAAGGGTATGGGAACCTTCGAGCAGGGTGGGCAGGGCGCCTTCCGGTTTGAAGTGATGGGGATGAAAAATGGCAAGCCGTTGGTGATTGCCGAGCATATTACGCGGATCGATGCGGATTGTGCTCCGGATTGGCCCTATCCGCCGACAGAGGGTGGCTGTCACCGGGTGCTGATTTCAGGTGATCCGGATTTAGAGATTACTCTGCATGCTCACGATCACTTTGATGCGGGAGCGGCAGCGGGCGGAAACGCTACAGCAGCCAACCGGCTGGTGAATGCGATTCCTGCTGTCTGCGCAGCCGAGGTTGGTATTGTATCGCCGCTGCAGTTGCCGGTACCTAGCGGTGCGGCTCAAATCAAATGCTGAACTGATATGGTGACGTCATGGATAACGAACTGCTGAAAATGCTCGCCCCCGTATCTCAAAAGCGGCCGCTACTGCCCGAGCTCACCCCGCAGGCGGAATTGGCGCTGCTGTGTCGCGTATTGTTTCGTGAAGGCTATAACGATCATATTGCAGGCCACATCAGTTACCTGCAGGACGACGGCACCTTTTTGATTAACCCCTGGGAGCTGGCCTGGGATGAGCTGACTGCCGGCGATATAGTGCGTGTCAACGGTGATGGTAAAGTCATCGAAGGCGGCTGGAATGTGACCCCGGCCGTCAATCTGCATACGGAGATTCACGCCCGTCGCCCCGACGTTCGCGTGATCATTCACAACCACTCCCGCTACGGTACGCTCTGGGCAAACGCCGGGCGTGTGCCGCCGATTTACGATCAGACCTCGGCGCAGGTCAACGGCGAATTAAAGCTCGTGGACGAATACAACGCGGCGGTGAATGACGCTAGCGAAGGTGCACGCTGTGCCGAGCTGTTGGGCGATGCAAAGTGGGCGCTGCTCGCTAATCACGGCATTCTCATAGTGGCCGATTCTATCCGGCAGGCGCATTTGCGGGCGGCAACGCTTGAGTATCGGGCGCGCACGGCTTATGAGGTTGAAGCGCTCGGTGGTGGCAAGGTCATGGTGCCCTCTGTTGCTGATTCGCTCGGTGAGATGATCGACGGTAATGGCTTCCCGTTTTTATGGGAAGCCATGGCGCGACGCGAGCTGCGTTCGGACGCTTCGATTCTCGACGAGTGAGAAGAGCAAGGGCATGCTATTTGCCCTGGATTCCCTCGTTGCCTTCGCGGTTTTTGGTTTGGGCCGGTCGGTTGTTAGTAGGCGAAGCCGGTAGTGGTCGGCGGCCATGCTTCTCGGTCTGATTGACCAGTATCGGTGTTGACAGGTCGACGCCCTGGGCAATGGATTCTTCAAACACTTTCTGGTTGATCATAAAGCGGGTGCCCAGTAAATGCTGGCGCACCGTGCGTGTGACTTTGGTATTCGGGATGGCTTCCAGGTAATACCAGAGTGTATAGGTGAGGGCGTAGTCGCCAGC
>JBFKXO010000254.1:0-3062 GCA_041638115.1 Litorivivens sp.
CCATGAAAGGGCACAGTCCGAGGAACTGTACCAGTACAAAGTTGTTGACCAGAATGGCGCTGATCAACAGAACAGAATAGTCCGCCAACATCGTGGGCCTCGACGATGAGAGTTAGTTTGTGCGCGCGGCGGGTAAAAACCCGTAATAAAAAGGAGCCGAAGCTCAAAAAACAGGCGGTAGTCTATTTTATTTCGAACAAGCGTTCAATTTAAAAGCCCTTGAAAGGACTGGCAAAATCGGCCGTTTGGGTGACGCTTTCAGTACAAATACAGCCGTCATTGCGAGGAGTGAAGCGACGAAGCAATCTCCAGCCGACCGTGCCATGGTCAGGAGATTGCTTCGCGATGCTCGCAATGACGGGAATCTGTTGCTACTTAACCTGCATCCCCGGCTTCGCCCCCTCATGGGGTTCCAGCAGATAAATATCCTTTCCACCGGGTCCGGCGGCCAGCACCATGCCCTCTGATACGCCAAAGCGCATTTTACGGGGCTTCAGGTTGGCGACCAAGACCGTCAGTTTGCCAATCAACTGCTCGGGTTCATAGGCGTCGCGAATGCCGGAAAACACGTGGCGGGTCTCGTCGCCCACGTTCAGGGTGAGTTTCAGCAGCTTGTCGGCGCCGTCTACATACTCTGCATTGGCAATTTCGGCAATGCGCAGGTCGACCTTGGCAAAGTCGTCAAATTCGATTTCAGCGGGCGGCTCACTAGCTTTGGATGCTTTCTTGTCCGCCTTTTTCTTGGTCTTTTCCACAGCCGGCGCCTGGGCGGCAGCCACCTCTTCCTTGCTCTCGGCCAGCATCTTGTCGACGGTGTCGCTGTCGACCCGGGTCATCATCGCTTTGAACTTCTCGATCTTGTGATCCAAAAGGGGCGCGAATGCCCCATCCCAGCGCAGCTCGGTGTTGAGGAAGGCTTCTGCCTGTTCGGCCAGCGCGGGTACCACCGGCTTCAGGTAGGTCATCAATACCTTGAACAGGTTGATGCACTGGGAGCTGACGGCCACGGCCAAGTGCTCGGTGGCTTCGCTTTTGGCGGTTTTCCAGGGCTCTTCGGCGTCGAAGTATTCGTTCACGGCGTCGGCCAGTGCCATGATCTCGCGCACGGCGCGGCTGTATTCGCGCTGCTCGAAGAAGTCGGCGATTTCATTGCTCTTGCCGGTCACACGCTGCCACAGCTCGGGATTATGCAGTTCGCCGCTCAATTTGCCGTCGTTGCCCTTGTGAATAAATTTGGCGCTGCGGCTGGCGATATTGACCAGTTTGCCCACCAGATCGGCGTTTACCCGCTGGATAAAGTCGTCGAGGCTCAGATCGATATCGTCGACTCCGCCGGAGAGTTTGGCGGCAAAGTAGTAGCGCAGATACTCCGGCTGGAAGTGCTTGAGGTAGGTGCTGGCCTTGATAAAGGTGCCCCGGCTCTTGGACATTTTCTTGCCGTTGACCGTGAGAAAGCCGTGTACGTACACCGAGCTGGGGGTGCGGAAACCGGCGGATTCAAGCATGGCCGGCCAGAACAGGCCGTGGAAATTGATAATGTCCTTGCCGATAAAGTGATAGAGCTCGGCCTTGGAATCTTTGGCCCAGAATTCATTGAAGTCGCGGCCGTTTTTTTCGCACCAGTTGGCGCAGCTGGCCATGTAGCCGATGGGAGCATCCAGCCATACGTAGAAGTATTTGCCGGGGGCGCCGGGGATTTCAAAGCCAAAGTAAGGGGCGTCACGGGAGATATCCCAGGATTGCAGGCCCGCTTCCAGCCATTCGCCCAGTTTGTTGGCGATCTGTGGCTGGAGGCTGTCGGAGCGGGTCCACGCTTTCAGAAAGTCGGTGAATTCACCCAGTTTGAAAAAGTAGTGAGTGGAGGCTTTTTCAATGGGAGTTGCGCCGGAGATGACCGAGCGCGGGTTAATCAGGTCGGCGGGCGTATAGGTCGCGCCGCAGGCTTCACAGTTGTCGCCGTACTGATCGTCGGTTTTGCATTTGGGACACGCGCCCTTGATGTAGCGATCCGCCAGAAACAGGTTCTTTTCCGGGTCAAACAACTGGGTAATTTCGCGCTTTTCGATATGGCCGTTGGCGTCGAGGCGCTTGTAGATCTCGGTGGCGTAGTGCTCACACTCCGGTGAATGGGTGGAGTAATAATTGTCGAAGCCGATGAGAAAACCGTCGAAATCTTTCTGGTGATCCGCCTGAACTCGTTTGATCTGCTCCTCGGGGCTAATGCCCAGCTTCTCTGCGGTCAGCATAATGGCGGTGCCGTGGGCGTCGTCCGCGCACAGGTAGGTGCAGTCGTGGCCGCGCAGTTTCTGGAAGCGTACCCAGATATCGGTCTGGATGGTTTCCAGCAAATGGCCGAGGTGGAGCGGGCCATTGGCATAGGGCAGGGCGCTGGTAACCAGTATCTGACGTTTCGACATGTCTACCTTACAGTCATTTCGGGGATTTCGGGGCGGCGTACTATAGCCTTTTTGGGCCTTCGCTGCATCTGCGGAGCTGTGGCTATTGCCGTGGGGCTGGTGACCGGCCGCCGCATTGAGGGGGCTGGCGTGAGAGCGTATACTCGCCCTCCGTTTTTTCTCTCTAGTCTACTTATCATGCCTGATGCTGAACAAAGTTTGCGCGAGCAGTTGCTTGCCTGTCATCTGCCGGGTCTCGACCTGCCCCTGAGCCTGGTCGGAGCGGTGGAAAAGGTCAGTGTATCTGGCAGCAGTGCGGACGCCGTGGTTGCCCTGCATTTTGCCGCCCATTCGCGGCTGGGTGGCTACGAAGAGGCCCTGTTGGCCCAAATGCGCTCCGCCACTGGCTTCGACAAGTGCAAGCTGACCCTGAAAACCTCGATTCAGGCCACTGCCGCCGTGGGTGAAACCCAGAATCTGGAGCGGGTAAAGAATGTGATTGCCGTGGCTTCTGGCAAGGGCGGCGTCGGCAAATCTACTACCTCGGTCAATCTGGCACTGGCGCTGGCGGCGGAAGGGGCCAAGGTGGGGATTCTGGATGCGGATATCTACGGCCCTAGCCAGCAACTGATGCTGGGCGTGAAAGAGGGGCAGCGCCCGGAACAG
>JBFKXO010000255.1:0-3033 GCA_041638115.1 Litorivivens sp.
AGACCTCGCCGTTAGCCAGCGACGCCCTTGCCATTCGGATTATCTTCCCCTCAGTCGGGGTGATTCAGGCTTCTTTCAGCCTGACGGGTTTGCCAGCTTCGCTGGGCAAACAAAAAAGGGCGCCATCAGGCGCCCAAAGGATGCGATCTCCAAGGAGATCTGTCGAGAATTTCAGTCAAGAACTATTTTCATCAAGAGAAAGCTTACGCGTCCTCTTCTTCCGCAGATACCGCCGTCTCACCGTTTTCTGCCGGCTTGGCACTGGGCAGTAAGGCCGCGCGAATACCCGCCTCAATTTCGTTGGCAATTTCCGGATTTTCGGTCAGGTAATTAGCCGCATTGGCCTTGCCCTGCCCTATTTTGTCGCCCTTGTAGGCGTACCAGGCACCCGCCTTGTCGATCAGCCCTTGTTGCACCCCAAGGTCGATAATTTCGCCCATGCGGTAGATGCCCTGACCGTACATGATCTGGAATTCCGCTTGGCGGAATGGCGGGGCTACCTTGTTCTTGACCACCTTGACGCGAGTTTCGTTGCCGACAACCTCTTCGCCCTGTTTGATTGCGCCAATTCGACGAATATCCAGACGCACAGACGAGTAGAACTTGAGGGCATTACCACCCGTGGTGGTTTCCGGGTTACCGAACATCACACCAATCTTCATTCGGATCTGGTTGATGAATATCACGGTAGAGTTGGATTTGTTAATGGTGCCGGTGAGTTTACGCAAGGCCTGGCTCATCAGACGAGCCTGCAGCCCCACGTGGCTGTCACCCATTTCGCCCTCAATCTCCGCCTTGGGTGTCAATGCCGCCACAGAGTCGATAACGATTAAGTCTACCGCGCTGGAGCGCACCAGCGTCTCCGCGATCTCCAAGGCCTGCTCACCGGTGTCGGGTTGTGACATGAGCAGGTTATCCAGATCAACGCCCAGTTTTTCCGCGTAGCTCGGGTCAAATGCGTGCTCGGCATCAATAAACGCGCAAACGCCGCCTTTCTTCTGGCTTTCCGCGATAGCGTGCAGAGTGAGCGTGGTTTTACCGCTAGACTCTGGCCCGTAAATTTCAATAATCTTGCGGCGCGGCAGGCCGCCCACACCCAGTGCGATGTCCAACGCCAGGGAACCGGTACTGATAACCGGCACCGCGACACGCTCCTGCTCGCCCATGCGCATGATGGAGCCTTTGCCGAATTGACGCTCGATTTGCGACAGCGCTGCACTTAGCGCTTTCTGCTTGTTATCATCCATAGTGCCCCCGGGGGTTAAGTTGTATACAGTAGTTTAACTGTATATATAATCAGTATATCCACCCGCACTGTCAACCGTTGACAGCAACTTTTTTCAGCTCGGGCTGCCAGCACCAGATTTCACCGCCAGACCTTTGCCCTGCCGCCGGGCGCCCCGTACAATCGCAGGCTTCCATAACAACCTGTCACAGCATAATTATCGATGAGCAGCGCCACAGCCAGCCGGCAGCAAGACCAGCACACCCCCATGATGCAACAGTACCTGAAGATCAAGGCTGAGCACCCGAGGGAGCTGGTATTTTACCGGATGGGGGATTTCTACGAGCTGTTTTTTGACGATGCAAAAAAAGCTGCCGAACTGCTGGATATCACACTGACAGCACGCGGCAAATCAGCCGGCGAACCTATTCCGATGTGTGGTGTGCCCTTCCATGCAGCTGAGTCCTATCTGGCCCGGTTGGTACGCAAGGGTCAATCGGTCGCCATCGCCGAACAGATAGGCGACCCCGCAACCAGTAAAGGCCCGGTAGAGCGTCAAATCGTACGCGTCGTCACGCCGGGCACCGTCAGCGATGAAGCCCTGCTGGAAGAGCGCCGCGACAATCTATTAGTCGCAGTACACTGTCACGATGACACCTACGGCATTGCCTGCCTGGATATCAGCAGCGGGCGCTTCGTCGTGCTCGAAGCCGAGGGTGAAGACGCCCTGCTGGCAGAAATCCAACGCCTGAATCCCGTTGAATTACTGGTCAATGATTCACTTTCGCTGAGTCGCCTGGAAACCCGCAGCGGTTTCCGTCGCTGCCCGCCCTGGGAATTTGAGCTTGAAACCGCCAACCGCCTGCTTAATCAGCAGTTCGGCACCAAAGACCTGCAAGGCTTCGGCTGCAGCGAACTAACCGTTGCGCTCGGCGCTGCCGGGTGCCTGCTGCAATATGCCCGGGAAACCCAACGCACCGACCTGCCCCATATTCGCAGTATCCAGCATGAAAATCGCAGTGACAGTGTTGCCATCGACGCCGCGACGCGACGCAATTTAGAACTGGACATCAATCTCAATGGTGGCGAGGACAATACACTTTTCTCAGTGCTGGGTACGACCCGTACCAGCATGGGCGGCCGCCTGTTGCGCCGCTGGCTACATCGACCACTTCGGGATTTACACGCGCTGCAGGCGCGGCAACAGAGTATAGCCAGTCTCCTTCAGGATTTTCGTTTCGATGTTGTGCGCGACGAATTGCGACAGATCGGCGACATGGAGCGCATTCTGGCCAGGGTTGCGCTGCGCTCGGCGCGCCCCCGGGATCTCACCCGTCTATGCCGCTCGCTCACAGCAGTACCGCAATTGGTCGCTCTACTGAGGCCAATCGACAACCATCATCTGCAGGCGCTGGCCAACCAGCTCGGCGAGTTCCCCGAATTAACCGAGCTGCTGGATCGCGCGTTGGTAGAAAACCCGCCCATGGTCATCCGCGATGGCGGCGTTATCGCGGAAGGCTTCGACACCGAACTGGACGAACTGCGCAATCTCAGCAGCAATGCCGGCGACTTTCTGGTGCAGCTGGAAACCCGCGAACGCGAACGCACCGGATTGAGCACGCTCAAGGTTGGCTACAACCGGGTGCACGGCTACTACATTGAAATCAGTCGCTCGCAGGCCGGCGATGCCCCGGTGGAATACACCCGACGCCAGACCTTGAAGAATGCCGAACGTTTTATCACGCCCGAGCTAAAAGAATTTGAAGATAAGGCGCTGAGTAGCAAAAGCCGTGCGCTGGCGCGGGAAA
>JBFKXO010000256.1:0-3022 GCA_041638115.1 Litorivivens sp.
TGGACTGCGCCGAAGTCTACGTGCCGTTCTCCTGGTATGAGCCCATGTGGCTGGAGAATCTGGGCTTTGCCGAGAAGGGTGAAGGCTGGAAACTGACGCTGGAAGGCGCGACCTCCTTAGATGACAAAGGTGACATCCCGTGGAACTGCAGTGGTGGTGTACTATGCAGTAACCCCATCGGTGCCTCGGGCATGATCCGCTTCGCGGAAGCGGCCCGCCAGGTGCGCGGCGATGCCGGTAACCATCAGGTTGATGGTGCCAAACTTGCCCTGGGGCATGCCTACGGCGGTGGAGCTCAGTTCTACGCCATGTGGGTTGTCGGTTCAGAGAAAGCGTAACGCAAAAAGCGCTTAACCTGCCGGCCACTTCTGTGGCCGGTGTCATTTACGGGAAGGGAAAGATGGAATTCAATCTGGCAGATATGTTTGAGGTGGTGGCGGACAAAGTGCCCGAGCGCGAGGCGCTGGTCTGTGGTGCTCACCGGACCACATTTGGTGATCTGGACAAGCGCGCCAATCGCATGGCCCACTACCTGCGTTCGCAAGGTGTGAAAAGCGGCGATCACGTTGGCCTGTACATGTACAACTGCAACGAATACATGGAGGCCATGTTGGCCTGCTTCAAGATTCGTGCAGTGCCCATTAACGTCAACTATCGCTATGTTAAAGACGAGCTGCTCTACATCTTTGACAATGCCGATATGGTGGCCTGTGTTCACCACCGCGAGTTTGCACCTCACATTGCCGAAATTCGCAGTGCAGCTCCCGACCTGAAAACGTTTATCGCGGTTGACGATGACAGCGGCGCCGACCTGAACACGATTGGTGCAGTTGAATACGAATCTGCGATGAATGGTCAAAGTGACGAGCGTGACTTTGAAGCGCGCTCAGGCGATGACTACTTTATTCTCTACACCGGCGGCACGACCGGCATGCCCAAGGGTGTCATGTGGCCGCACAAGAATGTTTTCTTTGCCGCCATGGGTGGCGGTGGCCACTTCTCTCCCAATGGTCCCTGTGAAAAACCGGAAGATATTGAAACCCGCGTTGCTGAGCACCCGTTGTGTGGCATCGCACTGGCACCACTGATGCACGGTGCTTCCTGGTGGTATGCCTGTATTCAGCTGCTGGCGGGGAACAAACTGGTGTTGAACGATCAACATTCCCTCAACGCCGAGCATGTCTGGGATGTGTGTGAGCGGGAAAAGGTAAACGCCGTTCAGATCGTGGGCGATGCGATGGCGATTCCTCTGCTGGATGCGCTTGAAGCCAATCCCGATCGCTGGGATCTAGGCTCGATTTTTAACGTCGGCTCCGGCGGTGCGGTATTTTCCGAAGCGAAGCAGGACGGCTTCCGCAAACATTTCCCTAACGTCTTTATTACCAACAGCTTTGGTTCATCGGAAGGTGGCCAGATGGGGATGGATAACGGGCAGAAGAAATCCGAATCCGGTCTGGGTAACGTGACCCGGACGGACTATATGGATGTCATTATCGACGATGAAACGCCTCGCCGACACGCCAAGCCCGGCGAAACCGGTATCTTCGCCCGCTCAGGTTACATCCCTGCGGGCTACTACAACGACCCAGAAAAAACCGCAAAAACCTTTGTCGAAGTAGACGGTAAAACCTGGCTGCTAACTGGTGATGCTGCAAAGCTGGAAGAAGATACGTCTATTACCGTATTCGGTCGCGGCTCGAACTGTATCAACAGTGGTGGCGAAAAAATCTTCCCGGAAGAGGTTGAAAATGCCCTGAAGGCCCACGACGGAATTTTCGACGCGCTGGTTGTCGCGACGCCGGATGATCGTTGGGGCAGCAAGGTCACCGCTGTAGTGCAACTGCGAGAAGGTGTCAGCCTGACCTTGAAAGATGTGCAGGATCACTGCCGTAATCACATAGCCGGTTACAAGGTACCGCGTGCGGTATACGTTATTGGCGAGGTGCCACGTGCGCCCAGTGGCAAGCCCGACTATAAAACCGCCAAGAGTTATGCGCTGAGCGGTGAAGGTGAAGTCGCCTAAGTCCACAGCACAAAGATAACGGAGAAACACTATGGCTGAACTCGATATCAGCACCAAGAACTGCATTATCGAACAGGAAGGCAAAACCCTGATCGTGACCCTGAATCGCCCGGAAGCGAAAAACGCGTTTAACCCGGAAATGCTGCTGGGCATGTACAAGGCCTGGCGCCGCCTGGATGAAGACGATTCGCTGATGTGCGCCATACTCACCGCGGTAGGAGATACCTTCTGTGCGGGTATGGATTTGAAAGCGGGCCCGGATGGCGACAACGGCGCCTCCGAAGAATTCATGAACCTGATGGGTACGGTACCCAATGTCCACTGGCAGGCACTGCTGCGCGATAACCGCCCCAGCAAGCCGCTGATTCTGGCGGTTGAAGGCTATGCGTTGGCCGGTGGTACCGAGATTCTGGCGGGTACCGATTTGCGTGTAGGCGCCGAAGACTCGATCTACGGTGTGACTGAAGTGGCTCGCGGTCTGTATCCGATGGCGGGCTCCAGCATTCGTCTACCGCGTCAGATCCCTTACTGTCGCGCCGCTGAAATGGTGCTGTTGGGTCGCCACTGCACCGCACAGGAGGCGCTGGAGTGGGGCCTGATCAACCGCATCGTGCCGAAAGGTCAGGCCCTGGCGGAAGCCAAGAAAATGGCCGAGGAGCTGTGTAAAACGGGTCCGCTGGCCCTGAAGGCGATTACCCGTTCACTGCGTGAACTGCAGACCGATATCGCTGAAGAGGAAGCCATGCTGAAATCCGACGAGCTCGCCGGCCCGGTGTTCGCATCTAAAGATGCCAAAGAAGGGATGCGCGCGTTTAAGGAAAAGCGCCCAGCAAACTTCACGGGCGAATAAACGCTGCTGTCATTGCGTATAGGGACTCCTCTCCGGTTGGCAAGCTCCGATTTCATAAAAAAACAAAGCCGATGCGTGCGTATAGCCGGTCTCTTGGTGGGGTGGCTATCCCCTGACCCTAATGAACGTCGCGCACCCTCTCTCCTCAA
>JBFKXO010000257.1:0-3010 GCA_041638115.1 Litorivivens sp.
GACTTCCTCGGTCTGCGTACACTCACCATCATCGATTGGGCGCTGGAAATCATCAACGGCAAGCGCGCCAAGGTGGGTGAAGACGCGCTGGATATCATGGCGATTCCGCTGGATGACGCCGATAGCTTTACGCTGCTGAAGCGTGCAGAAACCACCGCGGTATTCCAGCTGGAATCCCGAGGCATGAAAGACTTGATCAAGCGGCTGCTGCCAGACCGTTTTGAAGATATCGTGGCACTGGTGGCCCTGTTTCGTCCGGGGCCGCTGCAGTCCGGCATGGTTGATGACTTTATCAACCGCAAGCACGGCCGCGAAGAGCCATCCTATCCTCACCCGCAATATCAGCACGAGTGTCTGAAACCCATACTGGAGCCCACCTACGGCATCATTCTGTACCAGGAACAGGTCATGCAGATCGCCCAGGAGATGGGTGGTTATACGCTGGGTGGCGCTGACCTATTACGTCGGGCCATGGGTAAGAAAAAACCCGAGGAAATGGCCAAGCAGCGCGACCTGTTTATGGAGGGCGCGACCGGTAAGGGCTTTGATAAAGATCTCGCTTCGAATATTTTCGATTTGATGGAAAAGTTTGCGGGCTACGGTTTTAACAAATCGCACTCTGCGGCGTACGCATTGGTTTCCTATCAGACGGCGTGGCTGAAAGCGCATTATCCGGCTGAATTCATGGCAGCAGTCATGAGCTCGGAACTGGATAACACCGACAAGATCGTGACCTTCATCGAAGAATGCCGGGCGATGAAGTTGCCGCTCAAGCTGCCGGATGTGAATCAGGGTGAGTACAAGTTCACGGTTAACGATGGCGGTGAAATTATTTACGGCCTGGGCGCGATCAAGGGGCTGGGTGAAGGCCCGGTCGAAAACCTGATCGCCGCGCGCAAGGAAGGCGGCCCCTTCAAAAATCTGTTCGATTTCTGTACCCGCACCGATCCGCGCAAGGTCAACAAACGCGCGCTGGAAGCTCTGATCCGGGCGGGCGCTTTTGATTCGCTCGGTGAAGACCGCGCGGTATTGATGGCCAGTCTGACAGAGGCTGTAAAGGGCGCCGAACAAACAGCCAAGAATGAAGAAGCGGGCATGCTCGATATGTTCGGCGAGACATTAGCCGCCGATGATCGCGATGTGTACGAGGATTTCCGCAATGTGCGCCGCTGGAATACGCGTGAGCGTCTGCAGGGCGAGAAAGATACGCTGGGGCTCTATGTTACCGGCCATCCTATCGATGATTATGAGGCGGAAATCCGCCAGTTTGTGCCCAAACGCATTGCTGATCTCAAACCGGACAACCAGCCCAGCAAGGTCGCCGGCCTGGTGGTGGGCATGCGAGTGATCAAAACCCGGCGCGGCGATATGGCAGTCGTCACGCTGGACGATCGCAGTGCCCGCATCGATGCGGCACTGTATTCCGAGGCCTTTCAGCAGTGCCGTGAAAAGCTGGGCAAGGACCAGATACTGGTGGTGGAAGGGAAAGTCTCGCCCGATGACTTCACCGGTGGATTGAAAATGTCGGTCGATAGCCTCCTGACCCTGGCCGAAGCGCGCGAGGCGCGGGCTCGCCGTTTGCGCTTACAGCTCAGCGCCGAGCAGCTGGCCGGGCAGTTTATGCAGCGGATCAAGTCGCATTTGCACCATGCCAAAGGTGGCTCCTGTCCGGTGGTTATCGCCTATCAACGCCCCGAGTGCAGCGCGGATATCCGTCTGGGTGAAGAGTGGCAAGTGCGTCCGAGCGACGAATTGATTCACCGATTACGTGATGACTGCGGCATTAATAACGTGGTCATAGACTACGATTTACGTATAATGTTGCGTTCTTACGTATTGTTTTTCAAGAAAAAATAAGTGTTCAGTGTTAACTCGCTGGACGCTCAAACAGAGACAGCCCAGTAATGAATCCGAACTACCTAGACTTTGAACAGCCCATCGCCGAACTGGAAACCAAGATCCAGGAACTGCAATTGGTGGGCAATGACAACGATCTCAACATTACTGAGGAAATCAACAAACTGCGGGAAAAGAGCACCAAGCTCACCGAGAAAATTTTCGGTTCGTTGACTTCCTGGGATATTGTCAAAGTAGCGCGTCATCCGATGCGCCCTTATTCGCTGGACTACATCAATCGCATTTTTGATGATTTCGACGAGCTGCACGGCGATCGTCGTTTTGGCGATGACAAGGCTATTGTTGGTGGTATCGCCCGTCTGGGTGGCAAGCCCGTGATGGTTATCGGTCAGGAAAAAGGCCGTGGCGTGCAAGAAAAGGTCAAGCGCAACTTTGGTATGCCGAAACCGGAAGGTTACCGCAAGGCCCTGCGCCTGATGGAGCTGGCCGAGCGCTTCAAACTGCCGGTGATTACCCTGATCGACACCCCTGGAGCCTATCCCGGTATCGACAGTGAAGAGCGGGGTATCAGTGAGGCCATCGCCCAGAATCTGGCGGTGATGTCGCGCCTGAAGACCCAGGTTATCTGCGTGGTGGTGGGGGAAGGCAGTTCGGGCGGTGCAATTGGCATCGGCGTTGGTGATCACCTGGCGATGCTGCAATACTCCACATACTTTGTTATCTCGCCGGAAGGCTGTGCCAATATCATCTGGAAAACCAGTGAGAAAGCGCCAGACGCCGCCGAAGCCATGGGTGTGACGTCCAAAGTCCTCGAAGAGCTGGGTATTGTGGATGCAACGATTCCCGAACCTCTTGGAGGTGCCCACCGGGATATAGACTTGATGGCCGAGCGCCTCAAGAAACACCTGCTGGAACAGCTGCAGGATCTGCAATCCCAGCCGATGGACGAGTTACTGGCGCGCCGTTATGAGCGCCTGATGTCCTACGGCAACGGCTGATAACCGACCGGATTCAATATGGAATCCGTACTGCTCGATTGTCTCAAGCCCTATCTCGACCGCCCGCGCTGGGTGGTCGCCTTCAGTGGTGGGCTGGATTCCAGTGTTCTACTTCATGCCCTCAACGCCTTGCCCGAGCGGCCTGAGCTCCACGC
>JBFKXO010000258.1:0-3007 GCA_041638115.1 Litorivivens sp.
ATCACGAGGGTGCGATTGAGCCAGACTCGGCATTGGCTGTCAGACTGATGAGCGAGAACGACATTGTGCCCGATATGCTTAGCAATGAAAGCGAATGTCTGGAGCAGGCCTGGCAAGCACAGAGCCGTCGCTTTGCCTACCGCCGGCCTCAATAAGAAACGGCTCAGGACTGGCTAAAGCAGACCGCTCAACCCAGCAACTGATCCAGCCGTTCTACCACCAGATCAGGTTCAGCTTCGCGGATATCGCTGCCGTAGTTATAGCCGTAAGGCACTGCAATAACTTTCATGCCCGCGGCGCGTGCAGCCTGCACATCGTTAACGGAATCCCCCACCATGATCGTGTTTGCCGGGTCCACGTCGAGCCGTTTACACGCTTCCCACAATGGCTCGGGTGCCGGCTTTTTCATTGGCAGGCTATCACCGCCGAGCACGACGGGCAAAGAGGCCGCCCAACCGAAATGCCTGACGATTTTTTGCGCAAAGCGCTCCGGCTTGTTGGTTACACAGGCCATTCGGATACCGGCGGCGTGCCAGTGATTCAGAGCTTCCGCCACACCGGCATAAACGCCGGTTGCGTCAGCACAGCAGATTTCGTAACGCTCGAAAAACACCGGGAGCAAGCTATCAAGTTCAGTCGCCCGTTCGGCCTCGGAGGCCTCGCCGTTGGCGTAAAGCAAGGCGCGCTCCAGCAGTTTGCGGGCCCCATTGCCAACCCACGTACGCACGCGAGCTTCACCGGCCTGAGCCAAACCCGCCTGCTGCAGGGTGTAATCCACGGCATGGGCCAGGTCCGGCACACTGTCGATCAGCGTGCCGTCCAGATCAAACAACAGAGCGTCGGGGCGACGCCCCAACAAGGCATCCAGCGCCATCAAATACTGGCCAGCTGCTGACGCATCTCGTCGATGACGGTTTTGTAGTCGTCGGCGTTAAAGATCGCCGAGCCAGCGACAAAGGTATCCGCCCCAGCCGCAGCAATTTCGGCAATATTCTTCGCAGAGATACCGCCGTCCACTTCCAGCCGGATATCCAGACCACTGGCGTCGATCAGCTGCCGCACTTCTTTTACCTTATCGATGGTCGAAGGAATAAATTTCTGCCCGCCGAAACCCGGGTTGACCGACATCAGCAAAATCATATCCAGCTTGTCCATCACATACTTCAGGCAATCGGGAGACACCGCCGGGTTAAGCACCAAACCCGCCTTGCAGCCGGCGTCGCGAATCATTTGCAGGGACCGGTCAACGTGAATCGAGGCATCCGGGTGAAAGGTGATGTAACTGGCACCGGCATCAGCAAACATCCCGATCAGGTCATCGACTGGCTGCACCATCAAGTGAACATCAATGGGTGCTGTCACGCCGTGGTCGCGCAAGGCCTTGCACACCATGGGGCCAATCGTGAGATTGGGCACGTAGTGGTTGTCCATCACATCAAAATGCACCACGTCCGCGCCGGCGGCCAGCACGTTGTCGACCTCTTCACCCAGGCGGGCAAAATTGGCGGAGAGAATGGAGGGGGCAATCCAGTAATCAGACATGGGTAGGGCTCGCGCTGTCGGGAAATGCGCGTAGTTTACCGGCTTGGGGGGCGCTATTACAGGCCGAGTGTGCCCAATAGACGTTAAGACCTAGGCCGGCACCGCCGCACTGACACGACTATCCAATTCGCGCAGGCGCTCCGGGGTACCAACATCCACCCACTCACCCGGATAGTGCTCTGCCGTTACCTCGCCGCGTTCGATGGCATCCACCAGAAAAGGCTTAAGCGGCAGGCAGGCGGGCTGCGCGCCAGCAAACAATCGCGGATTGATTACCGCAATCCCGGCGTAGGTCAAAGGTTGCTTGCCCTCAAGG
The DNA here is from genome assembly GCA_041638115.1 of Litorivivens sp. GTDB lineage: Bacteria > Pseudomonadota > Gammaproteobacteria > Pseudomonadales > Spongiibacteraceae > Litorivivens. The sequence goes on from JBFKXO010000258.1 coordinate 1,859, forward strand.
GCCAATTGCTCTCCTTGCAGGCAGAAATCCCCACCAGGGTTGTGCTCGGGGTTGTCCACCATGACCAGATGCGCGCCTGCGGGGCGTCGAGATAGCAGCGATTCGACGGGAAAATCACACCACACATCGCCATTGACCAACAGAAAGGGATCGTCTCCCAACAGCGGCAGGGCATTGATCATGCCGCCAGCGGTATCCAGCAATTCAGATTCGCGAGAATAATCAACCTTCAAACCATAGGCTGAGCCGTCGCCAATATGGGCCTCGATTTGCTCACCCAGCCAGTAGTGGTTGATCACCACCTCGCTAATCCCGGCAGCAGCAATGCGCTCCAGGTGATAGTCGATCAACGCTTTATTGTTGACCTTCAGCAGCGGCTTGGGCCGAACCGTGGTCAGCGGGCGCATGCGCTTACCCAAACCGGCAGCCAGGATCATGGCTTTCATAGACGAGGCTCCAGAAGCCTCCGATAGGGCTTCAATTCATTATATCGCTGTAGCACGTCGCGCACGTATTCCGAAAATCGCGGGATAAGGGAAAGATACCCTGTTTTGCCATCGCGATGGGCAAGGCGTGCAAAAATACCGATGATTTTGAGGTTGCGCTGCAGCCCCATCCAGTCGCACCAGCGTATCCAGGTCTCAACCGGGATATCAGCCGCTACGCGCTGCCGGAAATCCTCCATCCAGGCCTCCAGTTGAGGCCTCGGCCAGGTGATATAGCGGTCCAAAAGAATCGACATCAAATCGTAGGTTACAGGCCCCAACACCGCGTCCTGAAAATCGATGACGCCGGGAGCGCTGCCCGGAAGCTCCATCAGGTTGCAGGAATGAAAATCGCGATGCACAAAGACCTGAGGTTGCTCCGCAGCATTACTCATCAGGTGTTCGCAAAGCTTTTCCCATTGCGCCTTTTCAGCGGCATCGAAGACCTGCTCAGTATGCACAGCCAAATACCAGTCGGGCAGCAGGTTGAGCTCTTGCTGCAGCCGTGCGCGGTCATATAGCGGCAGGCCGTCGGTATTCACCCGGGTCTGCATCTGCAGCACCGGTAGAATCTCACTCATCACTTCCACACCGGGACGGGTCTCAAAGGCCGCCTTGTAAAGCCGGTCGCCCAGATCCTCCAGCAGAATCCAGCCGCGGGACA
>JBFKXO010000259.1:0-2982 GCA_041638115.1 Litorivivens sp.
ACGCGATCAAGAACAAGGCCTTCCATGAAAAGCGTGCCCGTCAGGCCCAGGAATGGATGCATAAACTGCTGCATGAGATGCTCGACCTCAAGCTCAAGCAAAACCCGGAAGTAAAGCAGCAGATGCCGGAGCTGGATCGTCAGGTCACCGAGGGCAAAACCACCCCGTATCTGGCGGCCAAATCGCTGATTGATTTGCTGTTCAAGGCCGGTTGATGAAAGACGTTGCGCACAAACTGACCGAGTTTGTTCAGACCCACCTGCCGACCGCCCGCGCGCTGGAAATCGAAGTTGCCGACTACGACAGTGCGTCGCTCACCCTCAGAGCACCGCTTGGCCCGAGTATCAATGACAAGCACACCGCCTTTGGTGGCAGTCTCTACGTGGTAGCGGTTATGGCGGGGTGGGGGATGGTTTACCTGCGCTGTCGGGAGCGTGGCATTGACCCGAATATCGTAGTGGCCAAGGGCGAGATTGAATATCTGGCGCCGGTGCCGACCGATATTATCGCGTCGTCAATACCGGTTGAAGAAGCCGATTGGGATCGTTTTTTTCAGCACTTTGACGAGCGCGGTAAGGCCAAGATCGAGTTACGCACCCAAGTGCTACAGGACGGCAAGCCCGCTGTCAGCTTCAAAGGGCTTTACGCCATTATCGGTCTGGCGCCCAATCTATGACGAAGGCTTAGTCGCCGTATACAAAACGGCGCAGGTCCTCGATATTTGCCATCCCATCGTTATACCCCAGTTGTATCAGCCGTTGTGAGAACTCGTGGGTGAAGAGTAGGTAGCTTGCCACGTTTACACCGCCACTATAGCGGGTACCACTGCTGCGGAAGAACATCTTGATACTTCGCGGCAGACTGTTGACGTAATCGTCAGCCAGCGCATCGATATCTTCTGACGGGGAAATGACCAGCGCGTCAATCGGACGCAGTTGATGCTCAGTAAATGATTCCTGTTCAGGCATCAACCGGATCAGCTGGTTAATTCTCTCCAAACGCTCAATATCGGTTTCAATGCTGTCGACAAAGGCGCTGTTGAGCAGGTGGCCAATAATCTGGCCAAAGGCCGGTGATTGAATCCTGCGCGCCAGCCGCTTGTATTCCCGGCGGTGACCGTTTGCCGGGATGATCAGGACTTTATCAGCCCCGAGATGAAGGGCCGGGCTGATGGGGGTCAATTGGCGCAGTGCACCATCACCAAAATAGTGTTTACCGATTTTCTCTGGCGGAAAAATGGTGGGAATGGCAGTGGATGCCATGACATGGGACAGATCGATCGGTGTCGGTATGCCCTGCCGACGCCAGCGTTGCCAACCCGCCCGCTCAGGGCCACCCTGAAAAAAACTCAGTGATACACCCTGTGAATAGTCCATCGCGGTAATGCTTAAGGCATCGATATGCCCGGCGGAGAGATTCCGGCTGATGGCACTGAAATCCAGTTTTTCACGCAATAGCTCGCGAAGGGGGGAATTATCCAGCAAGCCGACCGGACGTCCGACTGCTACACCGGCATTAAACAGGGAAATCAACAGACGCCAGGCGTTGCGTAAAACCCCCAGGAAGTCAGAGCGGTATATCTGATCCGTGCTTAGCTGCGACCAGAGGGATTCAAGCCAATGAGCGGCGTCGACAAAGTTATCGGCTCGGGTCGCCAACGCAGCGGCATTTATCGCACCGGCGGACGTGCCGCATAACACCCGGTAGGGGTTGCTTTCGCGCTCGCCGTGCAGAGTCGCGAGTGCCTTGATGACGCCTACCTGGTAGGCCGCTCTGGCACCGCCACCAGGCAGCACCATACCAATCGATTTAGTGGCTTCGTTCATGGGTGGCGTCATATTATTTGCTGTGTCCGCGCAAGCCGGTATCAACCAGAATCCGCGTTGCAATTTCCTCGATGGAGGCGTGGGTCGAATCAATATACGAAATGCCAAAGCGCTTGAACATCACCTCGGCCTGACGTACCTCATATTCACACTGAGACAGAGTGGAATAGCGAGCATTGGCGCGGCGCTCCGTGCGGATCATGGCTAGTCGTTCAGGGTCGATGGTCAGGCCGTACAGTTTGTCGCGGTAAGCTGCCAGCGGGCGCGGAATGCGCCCCGTATCCAGGTCATCATCCGTTAGCGGATAATTGGCCACAAACACACCGGTCTGGAGCGCCAGATAAAGGCTGGTGGGGGTTTTGCCGCTGCGAGACACCCCTACCAGGATCAGTTCGGCTTGGTTATAGCGGTCGATTTTGGCCCCGTCGTCGTTGTCCAGCGCATAGTTAACAGCATCGATACGGTGCTTGTAGTTGGTTTCGTTGGTTACGCTGTGAGCGCCACCCACCGTGAACGAAGACTTGATTCCCAGCGCTTCTTCCAGAGGGGAGAGAAAGGTGGAAAGGATATCGACCGTGAATCCTTCACTGTTTTTGATAATGTCGCGAACTTCTGAGTTAACGATGGTATCAAAGATGATCGGCGCCACCCCGTCGCGCTCGGCCACGCGGTTGATCTTTTCCGCGGCCGAATGCGCCTTGGCGGCGGTGTCGATGTAGGGGAGGATAACCCGGTCGAACTGGAGGCCTTCAAATTGCGCCAGCAGGCTCGAACCGAGGGCCTCAGCGGTGATGCCGGTGCTGTCGGAGATGAAAAAGGCAGTTCGTTTCTTATTTTCTGTCACAATCAGGCGGCTCTTTCAGGGCGAATTTCTGTCCGGATTCCAGTATCATACGCGAACTTTAAACCACGTACCTTATGCACTAGAGGAACCCGTTTTGTCTGAATACGTACTTTGGTTTCAAGAGCTCGGCATGGAAGACGTCGATCGTGTGGGTGGCAAGAACGCGTCGCTGGGTGAAATGATCAGCGAGCTGTCCGGCGCTGGCGTTTCTGTCCCGGGCGGATTTGCGACGACGGCCTCAGCCTACCGGGACTTCCTTCAGCAAAGCGGCCTCAATGAGCGCATAAAACAGCGTCTGGAAGGTTTGGACGT
>JBFKXO010000260.1:0-2973 GCA_041638115.1 Litorivivens sp.
GGCGGACCGCCTCGACACTATTACGGGCATCTTCGGTATCGGCCAGCCGCCCAGCGGTTCGAAAGATCCCTTTGCCCTGCGCCGTGCCTGCCTGGGTGTGCTGCGCATTATTCTGGAGCAGAATCTGGCGCTGGATCTGCGCGAGCTGATCGCCCAGGCGGCCAGGCAGCACAGTGCCGTAAAAGGGGATGACGAGCTGATCAATACCGTACTCGCCTATATGATCGAGCGCCTGCGCGCGGTCTACGACGAGCAGGGTATCTCTGTAGAAGTGTTTATGGCCGTCACCGCCAAAAACCTGAGCGTGCCGCTGGATATTGATCGTCGCATCAAGGCCGTTAACAGCTTTACGGCTTTGAGTGAAGCTGAAGCATTGGCCGCCGCCAATAAGCGCGTATCCAATATTCTGGCCAAGGCCGAGGGTTTCAGCGCCGGCAAGATCGACGACTCACTGTTGCAGGAAAACGCCGAGAAAGCACTGGCAGAAGCTCTCAACACGGCCAGCGCCAACTTCCAACCGCTCATGGACAAAGGCGACTATGAAGGCGCCCTGAAATCCCTGGCCAGCTTACGCGCCCCTGTCGATACTTTTTTTGACGAAGTCATGGTGAACGCAGACGACAAGGCTCTGAAAAACAACCGCCTCAGTCTGCTCAGCCAGCTGCGCGAACTGTTTTTGCAGGTAGCTGATATTTCGCTGCTGGTGCCCGGTAAAAACTGATGCCCCTGATACTGCTCGACCGCGACGGCGTGATCAACGAGGATTCGGATAACTATATCCGCAGCGCCGAGGAATGGATTCCGGTGCCGGGCAGTATTGAGGCCATCGCCCGTTTGAGTCAGGCCGGCTACACCGTCGGTGTGTGCACCAATCAGTCCGGCTTGGGACGGGGGTATTTTTCGGAAGACGATCTCACCGCCATGCATCGCAAGATGTGTGCCCTGGTCGGTGCCCACGGCGGTGTGATTAACGGCATTTTCTTTTGCCCACATATGCCCGACGCTAATTGCGATTGCCGCAAGCCGCTGCCAGGCCTGATCGATCAGGCCGCCACCGCGTTCAATAGCAGCGTAAAGGGCGCACCCTTTGTCGGCGACTCCATCAAGGATTTGCAAGCTGCCATAGCCCGTGAGTGTCAGCCGATACTTGTCAAAACCGGGAAAGGTGAAAAGAGTTTTGCGCAATTGTCACAACACGCGTCACTGTCCCATACGCAAGTGTTTGCTACGCTCGCAGACTTTGTTGATGACCTGTTAGCGTCGCGGTCCAAATCATGAATCTCTCACTCTGCCGACCTGTCCTGTTTGCCAGAACCCTGCTGTTCTACATCGGCTACGTTCTGCTAACCGGCTGGTTCAGTACCACCGGCATCCTGCTTTTCTGGTTCACGCCGCTGGCCATTCGCGGTCGCTACCTGATTACCTGGAACCGCTGGGTTCTAGTCTGGTTGCGACTCTCCTGCGGCGTCAAATACAACATCGTCGGCAGTGTGCCTGAAGGCCACTACGTGGTGATGGCCAAGCACCAGAGTCAATGGGAAACCTTTTACCTGCAGTACGCGTTTTTCCCCATCGGCATCGTGCTCAAGCGTGAACTGCTGAAGCTGCCGTTTTTTGGCTGGGGATTGAAGCTGGTGGACCCTATCGCCATTGATCGCAGTAACCCGAAAGCGGCCCTGCGTTACATCATGGATGAAGGGACTCGTCGACTGAAAGACGGCCGCCGTGTATTAATCTTCCCTGAGGGAACCCGCACGCCGATCGGTAAGAAGGGTAGCTACGCCCGCAGCGGCGCCAATATGGCGATTGCCGCGGGCGTCCCTGTGGTACCGGTATCGCACAACGCCGGTACCTGTTGGCCCGCGCGGCAGTTTTTGAAATACCCCGGCACAATTACCGTGGTGATCGGCGAACCTATTCCCACCGAGAATACCGACAGCCGTGCGCTGACGGCTCAGGTTGAAGCGTGGATTGAAACCGAATTGGCGACTATGCTGGGCGCGGGCGCTGCACCTGTCACCGCTGAGCCGGCGTGAAAACCGAACTATTCCGATAACCCTGCCACCCAGTCACGCAAGGCCAGATAATCTTTTAGCAGTACCGGCGATTCGAAAAACTGTTGTCCCTCTCGGGTACGGGTGGGCTCCAGGGCCGCGCGCAAGCGACCCTCATCGTCCAGTAAAAACAGACGGAAGCCGTGACTGATTTGATAGTCGTTACCCGGCGAGCCAGAGACGCTGGCTTGAATCCCGAGGCTACGCTCAAAACGGCGCGCCGCCTCGCGGTCAGAGGCGCGAATACCCACAAAACTTTTATCGAACCACGGCACGTAATTCGCCAGCGCTGCCGTGTTATCACGCAGGGGGTCCACGGTGTAGAACCAGACCTGCAGATCGTTATAGCGTTTTTCCCGTTGCAAACTTTTATGGAATTGCGCCAGATCGGACAGCAGTGTGGGGCATACATCGGGGCAATGGGTAAAACCATAACTCACTAAATGCCACTGCCCGGCAAAGGCGTCAGCCGATACCGGTTTCCCGGTGTGGTCGATCAGGAGAAAATCCGGTAGCGCCTTAGGCGCTGGCAGGACCGCACCCTGAATATCCGGAACCGGCTTTGCGGTAGGCCAGAATAATACCGCAGCACCCAGCGCAATACCTGCCACCAACACCAGGCCTGCATAACGCAAGGCATTCATTATTTGCCACCGGCAAGATAAGTCAGGCGATTGAGATAAATATAGTCCGCCTCAATCGCGATAAACACTATAAAAACGACGATCGCCAAGGTCGGCAAGAGTAACGCCACTTTAAGTGTCGCCGGCTCCCAGGCGAAGTGCATAAAAATAGCTACAATTAAACCCGCCTTGAGGAACATGAACGTCAGAATCAAGGTCCAGCGCAGCAGGCCCTGAAACTGGAAGTAGTCCACCATGTAAGAAAGGGCGCTAAGCACAAATAAAAGTATCCAGAC
>JBFKXO010000261.1:0-2946 GCA_041638115.1 Litorivivens sp.
CATCGCGATACCGATCTTTTCTACACTTTCAAAATCGATGTGCTGCAATACCTTGGCGGCGCGCTCTTCGCCCATCATCAGGAGCAGAACAGCAGCCTGCTCACTACCCTTAATTGCTGACATCGCATTATTTTCCATCGCGTGCTATCCAGTTTTTAACCACTTGTGCTACGAGTTTCGGATCCTGATCGGCTACCTCACGGATGGCGTCGAGACTGTCCTCCATCCGTTTAACACTGTTGGGGCCACCCAGGGCAGCGACCGCCGGGCTCAGTTCATTGTGCGAATACACGGCGCCATCACTTCCGCCAGTGCTTGCCCCCTGCGCCGCGCCGGTGGGCAACTGGGATTGCATCAATGTCTTGATGCTCGGCCGAATAATAGTGAAGACGATCAATATTACGGCGATACCAGTCAGCGCCTGTTTGATCATCGAGACAAACCAGGCCTGTTCCCAGAATGCAGGGGCTTCTGGATCACTATTATCGATACCAGCAGGTTGAAAATTTGCCGTTATTACCGTCACACGGTCACCGCGCTCAGCATCGAAACCCACCGCGTCGCGCACCAGTGATGCCAGCTTCTCCAATTGCGCATCAGAATACTGCGGCGCCTGAGCGTCTTTAGGAGCATCCTGCGACAACGAATCATCCAGCACTACGGCCACTGACAGGCGCTGAATATCGCCGGCGGGCCGCGCGGTGTAGTTCAATACCCGCTCAATTTCATAGTTGCGCGTAATGGAGCTGCTCTCGGCGGAGGTCGTACCCGGATCTATGCCACCTGCCCCTGGCGGTTGATTCGCCAAAGCACCGGGAACACCTCCTGCGGCCTCTCCGCTGCCTTTACGGTCAGTTGTTACCTGTTCGCTTCGAAGTACCTGTGCATCGGGGTTCCAACTTTCACGGCTCTCTTCTACCCTGGAAAAATCCAGTTCTACTGCTGCCTGTACTTTCACTTTGCCAAGCCCTGCGATTGGCGTCAGCAAATTGGTAATACGCTGTTCGTACTCTTTTTCGACCTTTTTCCGGTATTCGAACTGGCGAGTATTGAGCTCGATACCATCCCCGTCCTCAAACGCCGACAAAAGCGTCCCCGTTTGATCGACAACGGTAACCGCGTCGGTGCCAAGACCGGGCACACTGCCGCTCACCATGTTGACTATCGCGCGAACCTGCTGCCGGTTAAGCACTGCACCGGCATAGATATCCAGCATGACGGAGGCACTTGCCTGTCGCTGGTCACGCACAAAGACGGATTGCTTGGGTATCGCCAGATGAATCCGCGCTTTTCGTACCTGATGCATGCTTTCAATGGTGCGCGCCAATTCGGTTTCCAGGGCATGTTCGTATTTTTTCGACTGCATAAAGTCGCTGACGCCAAAGCCCTTTTCTTCGCGCAGCATTTCCAGACCGGAGCCATCATTGATAACCCCGTTACCGGCAAGTTTGATACGCGCATCATGCAGCCGATCAGTTGGCACCAGAATAGCCCCGGTTTGCTCCTGTAACCGATACGGTATTCCCACGCTTGACAGCGCATCGAGCACCGCGGCCGAGCGCTCCGGCGGCATCGCGCCGTAGAGCGTTTTGTATTCCGGTCCCTGCGACCAGAGCACCGCGGCAGCGCCCACCGCGACGCTGGCGGCGATCCCGACCATCATCAGCAGTTGGCGTAGCCAGGGTTTACTCTGGATGCTCTCGCGGATTGTGCCTGCCGGACCTATTGCTGCTTCAGCCATCTATCCCGCTCCGTTTACACAGACATGCGCATCACTTCCTGATACGCATCAATCATCTTGTTTCGAACTTCAACCATGGCCGTGAAAGACACATCGGCCTTTTGTGAGGCCACCATGACCTCTGCCAAACTGACATTCTTGTCACCACGCTCAAAGGATTGGGCCAGGGATGCTGCCGATTTCTGGGTTTCACTCACGGCTTTCACCGAATCGCTAAGCATCTCGCCAAAACTGGCCGGGCTGGTTTCCGTATTGTCAACTTTCTCTGCAACACCTGACAGCTGGCCACCCGCTTCGTTGCGGATGGAGCGAATCTGGCTGAGAATCTGATCGACACGCATGGAATCAGACATGATTTAAACTCCCATTTCCGCAGCACGTAAGCGGGCCATCTTGTAGCGTAAGGTTCGTGGGCTGATGCCCAGCAAAGCAGCAGCTTCTTTCTTGCTACCGCCCTGGGTAATGGCCTGCTCAATTTGTCGTTGTTCTTCCTCTCGCAAACGGTCGGCCAGATTCTGCTCGTGCGCATCAATCCCACGGTGTGTAGTCGCCACACTCGGCATTTCAAAATAGATATCGTGGGCTTGTATTTGTCGGTCCGATTGGAGAATCAAAGCGCGTTGAATCACATTGTCCAGCTCCCTCACATTGCCCGGCCAGGAATGCGTCAGCAGCTTCTGCTGAGCAGCACCGGAAAGCAGGTTGCCGGTGCCGGGGGCGTGATGGTCGAGAAAGTGCTGTGCCAGCGGCAGTATGTCCTGCGCTCTTTGCGCCAATGCCGGGATAACCAGTGGGAAGACATTGAGGCGGTAGAACAGATCCTCGCGAAATTCGCCGCTCATCACTGCGTCGCGCAAATCCCGATTGGTTGTTGCCAGTACTCGAACGTCGAGACGGATAGTGCGGCGACCGCCCAGCCGTTCCAGCTCTCGCTCCTGCAACACGCGCAACAGTTTGGCTTGCAGCGCGAGATCCATCTCACTGATTTCGTCCAGCAGCAGCGTGCCGCCCTGGGCCTGTTCAAACTTGCCGATATGATGATTGACGGCACCGGTATATGCGCCTTTTTCGTAGCCAAACAACATCGCTTCGAGCATATTTTCTGGAATCGCCGCGCAATTCACCGCCACGAACGGCTGTGTGGCGCGTGGGCTCATGCGGTGCAGTACCCGGGCAAACACTTCCTTGCCGACCCCGGTTTCGCC
>JBFKXO010000262.1:0-2906 GCA_041638115.1 Litorivivens sp.
AGGTGATGCGCCTCGTCAAAGACGTAAATGGTATCTTCCGGCGGTGGCAAAATGGCACCACCTCCCAGTGCCAGATCAGCCAGTACCAGATCGTGATTGGCGACCACCACATCCACATCCTGCAGGTTTTCCCGCGCCTTAAAAAAGGTGCATTCGCGAATAAAGCTGCAGCGCCGCCCGGTGCATTGGGCCGGCTCGGTAGTCAATCGCACCCAGGCTTCGTCATCCACCGCATCGGGCCACTGATCGCGATCCCCGTCCCAGGTATTGCGGGCCAGGGCGTCAGCCATATTCTGGTATAGGGTGAGCACCTGGGCTTCAGGCTGCGCGGCGATTTCATCGGGGTAAAGCAGCTGATTCTGGCCACCACCGGAGAGCTGCTGATCCAGCCGGGCATGACAGAGATAGCGCTGTCGCCCCTTGGCCAAGGCGTAATCAAAGCTCAGGCCGGAGTGCTGAATAATGTCGGGAATATCGCGCAGCAGGATTTGTTCCTGCAGCGCGACTGTGGCGGTAGAAATCACCAGGGTTTTATTGCGCGCCCTTGCAATGGGCAGGGCCGCCACCAGATAGGCCAGGGTCTTGCCGGTGCCGGTGCCGGCCTCCACCACCGCCAGCGGCTTGCCACCGGTACGGTGACCGGCGTCATCAAAGGTGATTGCCGACAGGGTGCGCGCGACCTGGGCAATCATCAGGCGCTGACCATACCGCGGCGAAAGGCCTTTGGACGACAGGAAGGCGGAATAGGCCGCCTGGATTTCCTGCTTGATACTGTCGTCCACCACGGTTCAGGCAGGCTCCGCGGCAGGCAACCTGCCAAGCTTGGCACGCACCGCGTTGGCGTATATGGCAACGGCTTTGGTTCGGTATTCGGCGGGGATGGCTGCTATTCGAGCGTCAAATTCTGCGCGCGAACCCGCATCCAGATCCCCCAGTTCAGTCAGCACATCGGCCGGCAGATTGCGCCAGTCGTCCTTACCGGTGAGCTGCTCGTAGGCCCAGATATTGCTCGGTTGCAGGCGATACTCCTGAACGATCTGCTGATCCACTGCCGCGGCCACCTCTGCCGGCGTCGTGAAATCGGCAGCCAGAGGCTCGCCAAAGTGCACATGCACCCTGCCTTTCTGGCCGCGAATACCCATGGCAATGCTTTTCAGGTCTTCAAACTCGGCCTTGAGGTAGTTGCCATCGCGCTCGCGCAGGGTCAATTCGCGGGCCTTGGCTTCATCGCAAGGGTCCCACTCGTAAGATATCGCCACCGGCACAATACCCAATGTCTTGATGAAGTCGCCAAAGCTCTCTTCGCCCTTGCGCTGGCTCATGCACAGCATCTTGATAATCGCCGGCTCGGTCGCATCAATGCCGTCTTTGGCTCGGCCTTCGCGCTGCGCCAGCCACACCGTGCTGTTCTCTTCGGTGAGCGAGTGGCGAATATAATTCGAGAGGGTTTTATAGGCCGCCAGCATCTGCCGGGGCCCCTTGGCCGAGCGCTTGACGATAAAGCTCTTGTTCAGGCGCATCAGATCGGCCGCAAAGGGTTTGCTCAACAGGTTGTCGCCAATCGCAATACGCACCGTATCACCCCCATTGTGGTACAGGGCGTAATTTACAAAAGCCGGATCCAGAGCAATATCGCGATGGTTACTGATCAGCAACCAGGGTCGGCCGAGATCGAGGTTGTCCAACCCGGACACGGTAAAGCGGCCGGTAGTGGTTTCAATCATCTCGTCCATGTAGAGCTTTACCACCTGCTGAAACTGGCGGACCGTGTCCACACCGCGCAGCTGCCGCCGCAGCGCGTTACGCACCAGCGGCCGCACCAGTCGCGGAAAGGCGCGCTGCAAGCGGGGCAGTCGCAGCCCGGCAATCGTGTCCAACAACTCATTATCGTTCAACAACTTACGCAGAACCGGCGCCACTTCCTGGTCGTTGTAAGGTCGAATCTCGGCAAAACTGTCCATAAATCTCTAGGGCACCTAGCTTATATCCCCACCCGGCAGAACCGCCCGCCGAGACAGCGCGCTATTCTACAGCATTCATCGCAGTGTCGCCGGTCGCGCATTTTTGCCATAAAAATGTGGCCGCTACGCACATCGCTCGCTGCAAGGCCGCGGCGTATCCTGTTTTGTCTGACAGTACCGTTTCTGGAGACTACGATGAGCGATCTCGGCTACAAGCCCTTCGACTGCGACAACCACTACTACGAATCGCACGACGCCTTCACCCGCCATGTGCCCAAACATATGCGCCCGCGCTGCGTGCAGTGGGCCGAGATTGAAGGCCGCAAGTACCACGTGGTAGGCGGCAAGGTGTCGCGCGCAGTCACCAACCCGACCTGGGACCCGATCGCCAAGCCGGGTAGTATTTCGGACTTTCTTCGCGGCAATCCGAATAAACTCAAGCCGGAAGAATTGCTAAGCGATCCCGAGCCCCTGCCCGACTGCTATATCAATCGCGATGCACGCTTGAAGGTATTGGACGAACAGGGCCTGGAGGCCATGTGGCTGTTCCCCACCCTGGGCGTGTTGTATGAAGAATTACTCAAACACGATATTGAAGCGGTACGCACCCAGTTCCGCGCCTTCAATCGCTGGCTGGATGAAGACTGGGGCTGCAACTACCAGAACCGGATTTTTGCCTCGCCCTATATCTCGCTGGCTGACGTGGACTTTGCCTGCGAAGAACTGGAGTGGGCCTTGAAACAGGGTGCCCGCACGGTATGCATGCGACCGGCGGCAGTATGGACCGAGGACGGCCCGCTATCGCCCTCCCATCCCAAATTTGATCCCTTCTGGGCGCGAGCCAATGAAGCCGGGATTACCGTTGTTGTACACGCCTCGGACTCCGGCTACACCACCCACGGCTACGTCGATGACGGTTTTAGCACTGGCGGTTCCAGCGCCTTC
>JBFKXO010000263.1:0-2846 GCA_041638115.1 Litorivivens sp.
TCGGCCACCAGTCCCGGTTGCTCTGGCCAACCCCTGCGGTATGGTTAAATGGGCATTTGCTTTCTGCAGTCATCCTTTTGCTCCTTACCAATTATCGTTTTAGCTACGTCTTAATCGAACCGATGCTCTTGCCCGGATCGTAGCTGCCGCCTTGTACTCTCAGGCAAACCAGCGTCACCCCACTGACCTCAGTCTAGACCAAAATACGAACGTGGAATTCAGCCCCGGCAACTTTCACAACACTGTCATACGCGGCACCCCGCCTGACCGATTTCGCCATTTTGGGTAAATCTTCCCCTGTCTATACTGGGACTACATCCAAGAGGACTACACCATGACCACACAAGATAAAATCGACGCGGTACACCGCTACGTTGAAGCGTTTGAAACCGGCAATATGGACCTGATCCGCGCGTTATATGCGGACGATGCGACAGTGGAAGACCCGGTAGGCACCGACATTCATCAGGGGATCGACGCGATCGTAGAGTTTTACAGCGCTAGCCTGGGCAAGGGCGTGAAACTGGCACTGAGCGGCGAACCGCGTTGCGCCGGCAGTGAAGTGGCCTTCCCTTTTCAGGTAACAGCCCCCGGCATGACCATTGATGTGATCGACGTATTCAAATTCAATGACGAGGGTAAAGTTGTCACCATGCGCGCCTTCTGGGGCCCGGAAAACATTAAATCCTGACGGCAGTGCCGTGCCAGGGATGGCAAAAACTCACAGCATCAAGCCTTAACCCTTCCTCTCTGATTTGTTTTCATAGCCCGCTTGGAGCACTAGGCATGGTGGAGGCTATGGTCAGGGAGATTTTTACCGCTGAAAACAAGGCGCCAATAGCACGAGATCGCCACGTCACTGCGTTCCTCGCGATGACGCCGTGGGGCGAAGTCCTCCCCCAACCCAACTCGTCATTGCGTACCCAAAGCGCTTCGCGGGGCATGCTAAGCCCAGCGAAGCAATCTCCCACCGCATGGCAGTGGCTACACGAGATCACCACATCACCACGCTCCACGCGATGACACCGCAGTACCGAACCAACAACCCCCCATCCCCCAACCCAAGGAGACCGGTCAATGAGCAATATCGTCCGCACCATCGTCAACGACTACAGCTGGATACATCTGTCACTGGGGCTGCTGGGCAACATCACTTTTTTCGTCGGCAGCATTTTATTTCTGCCAACGTTTGAGCCCTACAAAACCTTTGCGGTATGGCTGTTTATCAGCGGCTCATTCCTGATGTTAATTGGCTCAACCGGCCGCTTGCTGGTAGATATCTGGGCGCCGGACAATCGCTAAGGCCAGCGCAGAAAACAGAAGATTATTCGGCGTTAAACACCGTATTGAAATACAGCGCCCCGCGACGGGTCAGCACACTCACTTCCCGATCCGCGCGGCAATCCGCCAATTCGGCAATGAGATAGCTACCACTGGCAGCTTTAATCGTCGCGTGAAAGCGCGAGGAATCAGCGCCGCCAAGACGTACGCACTGGGTGACCACACCCGGTTGGGTATGTAGCACTTCACCACGCTTGAGGTAGGCAAGCGTTCCATAGCCAACAAGCAACACCGCCACGGCCAACAGTGAATAGGCAAACTTCATAAACTGGAAAACCCCTGATAACCACAAACGCAATGCCGGGCTGCATAACCCGGCATGCACCACAGACCAGCCTGCTTGCTAAGCAGCGTCGGCTGGTACTAGCGAATAGCCTTCGCGCGGGAAATGCACGTGCACAAGACCAAACTCTGGCGTTTCCCGTGCCACGATAATGCGATCCTCCGTCACCGCAGCCAGGGTACCGGTGACCGGCAGTACACCATAGTCCGACGGAGCGACCTGAACCTTTGTTCCAAGCGCAACCGGCACATCGTCAATACTCGCCGGCAAGGGTCGCGGCGTGGCGTCTTTCGCTGCAGTGAAAACCTGCGCCTGAGACACCTCCTCCCGTTTACCGTGGCCGATATCAGCCACCCGCTGAAACCAACCCAATACGCGCGGGCCAGCCTGCAGCGGCCGCCGATTGCAGTTTACGTGGAGCCACAGCGGATGATAGGCACACAAATCTGCGACGGATGGCGCCGCACCGTCTAACCAGTCGTGTGCACCCAAACGCTCCTCCAAGGCATCCAACAGCGCCTGCAACACGGGTCCGGCAGCTTCACGTTGCGGCGCACGCGCCGAGCCACCTTTGAGCAAGCCGGATCGGTCTTTCACAAACTTGTAGGTACCCACCGGGCCAAACTTGCGCAGCATGGTGCCAACCAGACGCATCGGCGGTACCGTACCAATAGCCGCAAAGAATGCTTCCTTTTCCGCCTGCTGCATCAGCGCCTGCGCATCACTGCTCACGTTATCCGGATTCAATGCAGGGCATTGAGTCGCTGCCGCAACCTCCCTCGCGATCAGTGCGGAATCACAGAATATATCCGCGCCGAGTTGCGCCACCGGAATGCGACGATAGCCGCCTGTTAGCGGGTCCAGATTGGGGCGCGGTGGCCAGGCCGGTGATAGGATGGAAAGCCACTGGGCGTTCGCCAGACCAAACATCAGGCGAACCTTTTCGGCGTAGGGAGAACCTTCATAGTGGTGCAGAATCAGGGAATTAGCCATTGCAACGCTCGTTTTTAAGTTCGAAAGGTAAAATTAGCTGCCTAGCCTACGCTGTTGCGGGCTATGTCACCAGTTGGGCTTTGGGAATTCCGGCCTGACGAGAAAATCGTCCCGCTGAATGGGTGTGGCCCGGCTCACGCCGAGATTTTAGACGTACACACCCACGGCGGGAAAATGGAAGCTATCTGTGCTCACTAGGGCGACGCCAAGCCACCGAATATCGCCGCAA
>JBFKXO010000264.1:0-2826 GCA_041638115.1 Litorivivens sp.
AGTTGAGCCGCAACTCGCCAAGGCTCAAAGCCTGAGCGAGCGAGGTGGCTCCCAGGCCTACAACCAGCACTGCGCCGGCCAGCGATCTCGTAAACATAAAGACTTCCCGTAGTCAGCTTGTTACCCGTCGGATTCGTTATGGTGTCCGGGCATATTCTTGTTGTGGAGGCCGGATTTGTCGCGAAAGCTAGAAAAACTCTCCACACCTTCACGTAAATATTAGCTATATGGAACTTTTTATCAAGATTTCCATCAATTTGATTGTGTTAACGACTGCACCCTTTCGGACATTGTCCGCCAACACCCACACACTCAGGCTACGACCATCCCCAGTGGATTGCGGCATGGGCAAGAGGTGTATTCGATCGTCCTCGGCCAGCGAGACTGGCGAGAAATTCTTATTATTTTCAATAAGATGGATACCAAGTTCACGCCAGTTCTGCAGCGCCTGAGACAATTGAAACTCTGCCTCTAGCATCACTTGCAGCTGAATTGTCTGACCGTAAAACAGTGGCACCTGCAAGCTTTCAAGGCGAACGTGATCAAATTGCGTTGCCAGCAAATCCTCAAGGCTGCGAAGACTGTGGTCTGCGTCGGCTGGAATGCCAGGCATCATATTGAAAGCCAGTTGAACACCCTCGCCCTCAATCCCCTGCCCGTTCATCAGGCGCGCCGTTTCTGCCGCCAACTGCTGGGTACCAGCCTCACCCAAGGATGAAGCGGACTCGCAGACCAGCGCGGACAGCGATACAACCCGGTTGCCATCCAAAAGCCCATCAAGCACCGGCGCCAGCGCGCTGACCTCTGCTGACGGCAAGGACCAGAAGGCCGGATAGTCAACGCGCTCATCCTGCATCAGTTCCGGGACGACAACGCGCCCCTCGCCCTGCCCCAGCACATCAATCAGGTGACAACCAACGCTGTTAGCGGCGTCAGCGACGTCGGCGAGCGAAGCCACCGGCTCAAAGACCAGCAACAGATCGAATTCGGAAAACTCGGCGTCCGCCAGAGGCTGCACGCGCACCGTTTTACCATCAAAACGGAAGCTGGCATCCTCTTCTGGCGAAGAGGCAAACGCTGCCAGCGCCGTCACAGAGACGCCGGCATTTTCCAGTTGCTCAAGAAACCCTTCTGCCGCCGGGCCGCGCGGTCCGCATATCGCGAGTCGCATTCGGCTTAGCGCTCCTGAATGATGCGCAGCATACGACGCAGTGGTTCTGCCGCACCCCACAAGAGCTGGTCGCCCACAGTGAACGCAGACAGATACTGAGAACCCATATTCAATTTGCGCACCCGGCCAACCGGGATGTGTAGCGAACCGGTAACCGCGGTCGGCGTCAGCTCTTTCAGCGTTACCTCGCGCTCGTTCGGCACCAGCTTCACCCAATCGTTGGCGCCGCTGATAACCGATTCAATCTCTTTGATATCGACATCCTTGTTCAGCTTGATCGTCAACGCCTGGCTGTGACAGCGCATCGCACCAATGCGTACGCAGGTGCCATCCACTGGAATGGGCGCACCGCTGCGACCAAGAATCTTGTTGGTTTCGGCCTGGACTTTCCACTCTTCGCGGCTCTGACCATTTTCCAGCTGGGTGTCGATCCAGGGCAGCAGCGAACCGGCGAGCGGGTGACCGAAATTATCTGTGGGGAAATCACCACCGCGCATGGCCTTGGCCACGGCGCTATCGATATCCAGAATGTTTGAACGCGGGTCCGCCAACAGATCACTCACAGTGCTGTTGATAGTACCCATCTGGGCAATCAGTTCGCGCATGTTCTGCGCACCGGCACCACTGGCCGCCTGATAGGTCTGGGCACTGACCCACTCCACCAAACCTTCACGGAACAGGCCGCCAATTCCCATCAGCATCAGGCTGACGGTGCAGTTACCGCCGATAAAGTTCTTGACGCCTTTATCCAGTGCATCACTGATGACGTCGCCGTTGACCGGATCAAGAATAATAACCGCGTCGTCGCTCATACGCAGCGCCGAGGCCGCATCGATCCAGTAGCCATCCCAACCGGCGTCGCGCAGCTTCGGGAACACCACCTTGGTATAGTCGCCGCCCTGACAGGAAATGATGACGTCCATTTCCTTGAGCGAATCGATGTTCTCGGCGTCCTGCAATACGCCGGCACCCTTGCCTACGTCCGGGGCTTCGCCGCCGGCGTTAGAGGTGCTGTAGAACGTGGGGTCAATGTTGGCAAAATCATTCTCGTCGCGCATGCGGCCCATCAGCACCGAGCCGACCATGCCACGCCATCCAACCAATCCAGTTTTCAACATAATGTGTATCCTTCGCTGTCAATTCTGACTGCAAAACGTTGTTGTTCAGGCGCTTTATTGCGCCCGCAGGGCCGCGATTACCGCGTCACCCATTCCGGCTGTACCTACCAGCTTGCAGCCTTCCGAGTAGATATCACCGGTTCTTATTCCCTGATCCAATACGCTGCTGACCGCCGCGTCGACATCATTCGCCGGCTGCTCTAGCCCCAGCGAATAACGCAGCATCATCGCGACCGACATAATGGTCGCCAGCGGATTGGCTTTATCCTGGCCCGCGATATCCGGTGCCGAACCGTGACAGGGCTCGTACATACCGCGGTTATTAATATCGAGAGAAGCCGAGGGCAACATCCCAATGGAGCCGGTCAGCATGGCCGCCGCATCTGACAAAATGTCACCGAACATATTGCCAGTGACCATCACGTCAAACTGCTTGGGTGCACGCACCAATTGCATGGCCGCGTTATCCACGTACATATGACTCAGTTCGACTTCGGGATAGTCCGCCGCCATCGATTGCACCACTTCGCGCCAGAG
>JBFKXO010000265.1:0-2789 GCA_041638115.1 Litorivivens sp.
CGACGAGGTATTGATACCGGCACCGGATTATCCGTTGTGGACGGCCTCAGTCTCTCTCGCCGGCGGCAAGCCAGTACACTATTTATGTGACGAAGAAAGCGACTGGCAGCCGGACATCGCAGATATTCGCAGCAAGATCACTAGCAATACCCGGGCGATCGTAGTCATCAACCCCAACAATCCCACCGGCGCAGTCTATTCCGAGGCGGTTCTCAAAGAACTGGTGGCGGTCGCGCGCGAATTCAATCTGGTACTGTTTGCTGACGAAATCTACGACAAGATCCTCTACGACGACGCCGAGCATATTCCCATGGCGCGGCTGGCCACCGGCGTGCTGTGCATCACGTTTAACGGCCTGTCGAAAACCTATCGCCTTGCAGGCTTTCGCAGTGGCTGGATGGTGATTACCGGCGACAAGTATCGGGCGGAAGATTATATCGAAGGGATCAATATCCTCACCTCCATGCGCCTGTGCGCCAATGTGCCGGCACAGCAAGCCATTCAGACCGCGCTGGGTGGCTATCAAAGCATCAAGGAATTGATTCGTCCCGGTGGCCGCCTGCGCGAGCAACGCGATCTGGCCTGGGAAATGCTGAACGAGATTCCCGGCGTCAGCTGTGTGAAACCCAAGGGCGCACTGTACATGTTCCCGCGGTTAGACCCGGCGATTTATCCGATCGAAGACGACGAGAAATTTATTCTCGACCTTCTACGCGAAGAAAAGATTCTGGTGGTTCAGGGCACGGCGTTTAACTGGCCAAACACCGACCACCTCCGTATTGTCACCCTGCCACGCGCCGACGACCTACGAGTTGCGATTGAACGTCTCGGCAATTTCCTGGCGCGACGACGCTAACACACCGATCACTGCCGAAGCTGGCAGTGCAGCATTTTCAAGGCTGGTTCGCCAGCCTCTGGAAAGTCTTCGCGCCCAGGCAGAAAGCCAATCACGTCAGCTGAAGGCAACTCCGCAGCCACCAGTGCCTGAAAGTAGTCTCGACTGAGATAAGGCGCATTCAGGCACAACAAAAGCTCTGCTTGTGGCGCTGCCAGCTCCGGCATTCGACGCAGCAGGCGAACATAGTCCTTGCGCGCATCGAAGCTGCCCTTCTGAAACGAGGGCGGGTCAACAATCAGCACATCGTACGGCCCCAAGGTGCGAATCCGCTTCCACGAGCGGAAAATATCGTAACCGAGGAACTCAACCCCCTGCATTGACTGGCTATTCAGGCGATGATTTTCCCGTCCGGTTCGCAGCGCGGCTTTGGCCATATCCACGTTCACTATCCGCTCTGCGCCCGCTGCGCGCGCAGCCACGGAAAAAGCGCACGTGTAGGAAAACAGATTGAGGACCCGCTGACCCGCGCAGCGCTGACGAAGCCAGTCGCGGCCCGGCCTGGCGTCCATAAAATAGCCCGTATTTTGTCGCCCGCCGAGCTGCAACGTAAATTGAAGATCACCCTCCTTCGCGATGAGAGGCGGCTCCCCTCCTCCCCAAAGCCATTCACACCGCGCAGGACGCTCGTAACGGTGCTGTATACAGGCGAATTCCCGGAACGGCTTGTGGAGCTCAAGTAACGCTATCAATTGCTGCCATTCCGCAGCGTCAGGCTCTCGAAACAACACAACCCAGAAACCACGGCCAAAATCGTCGATCGTTAGCCAATCCAATCCCGGATAACAGCCGCCGCGACCGTGAAAAGCGCGCCTGGCTTGACCGTCAGGATGTTGCACCACGGCGTTAAGCGCGGCATCAATTGCACTGAAATCAGGCGCCACTGGCACTCACCCTGTACAACACCGAATCCTGATAGCCGGTGATCACCCGAATATACCCCTCAAGTGAGAGATCCAGATTGCGCTCGTTACTGTCGACTAGCAAGGGCCGGGATTCCAACTCATTAAGCTTGGTTTTGGTCGCGACCACCCACAGATTCTGCGGGCCAGCGCAACGAACCACCTGCGGCGTAATCTGCTGGTTACCGCGACCGAGTATATGCCCCTGCCGCCCGATCGGCGTCACGATGATGACAACATCACCGTGATGAGCCTGACACAAACTCTCTAGCGAGGCGGCATTGAGATCACTTCCCAATAACTGTCCACCACGCACCGCATCCACCCCCAGCAGGGTGTTGTCCAAGCCAAGCTCCGCCATGATCCCAGCCGTCGTTGTACCGGGGCCGAGGATATAGAGCGTGTCGTCATCCATCAGCTCAACCACTTCAGCGGCGATATCGGCGACCACCAACTCTTCCACCTCTCGACCTGACACCTTGGTCGCCTGCAGAAAACGCCCCACACGAGGCACCAGCAATTCACCGTAGTACCGCGTACTCACCCGCCCCTGGCGAAAGGCGTCCTCGTCGATATCTCGAACTTCTTCGCGCGCCACATCAACCCACGCACCACGCACCATGGCCGACACGATTTCTGCGGCGCTTTCCGGCGAAACCGCGTACACGCCGGAATGCATTTTTACGCCCGCTGGCACACCGAGTACCGGCTGGGAATCGCCAACCGCGCGAAAAATATCGCGCGCCGTGCCATCGCCACCAGCGAATAGAATCAGGTCACATTTAGCATCGCGTAATTGTTGAGCCGCGCGCACGGTATCTTCCGCCGTAGTCGGTTCACTGGTTGCGCGACCCACCACCTCGAAGTGAATATCAGCGGTAGACTCGGCCCCCATGGCGCCCGCAAACCCCAGGCATTGCAACTGGTCTAGAGGGGCTGACAATGCGGCCAATGCACGCCGCATCCGCGCCCCGGCACGCTGCTCGGCACCC
>JBFKXO010000266.1:0-2788 GCA_041638115.1 Litorivivens sp.
AAACTGGTGGTATTTCTTTCTGACCGCCCAGAAATGGCGCGCAATGTCGTTAAGCAACTCCAGATCAAGCCCGGTGTCATACTCTGTGCCCTTCAGGGCCGCGACCATGGATTCCGTCGCCGGGTGGCTGGTGCCGCTGGCGAAGGCTGAGATCGCGGTATCGATATGATCGACTCCATTCTCAATCGCTTTTAGTTGGCATAGCGGCGCCAGACCCGAGGTGCTGTGGCTGTGCAGAAAGATCGGCAAATCCAGCTCGGCTTTCAGGGCTTTGATCAGATCGCCGGTGGCATAGGGCGTGAGCAGGCCGGCCATATCCTTGATCGCAATCGAGTCGCAGCCCATCGCCGTCATGGCTTTGGCCTGTTCGACAAAGGCCTCTACGGTGTGCACCGGGCTGGTGGTATAGCAGAGTGTGCCCTGGGCATGCTTGCCGCTTTTCTTCACCGCCTTGATCGCGGTTTCCACATTGCGCACATCGTTCATCGCATCGAATACGCGGAACACATCAATGCCATTCTCAGCGGATTTGGCGACAAAGGCTTCGACCACATCGTCGGCATAGTGGCGGTAACCCAAGAGGTTCTGGCCACGCAGCAACATCTGCAAACGGGTGTTGGGCAGAGCTTCACGCAGCTGACGCAGACGTTCCCACGGATCTTCTTTCAGAAAGCGCACGCAGGCGTCAAAAGTAGCGCCGCCCCACACTTCCAGCGACCAGAAACCGACCTTATCCAACTTGTCACAGATCGGCAGCATATCTTCCGTGCGCAGGCGGGTCGCGATCAGTGACTGGTGGCCATCGCGCAGCACCACATCGGTAATTTGTACAGGCTTGCTCATAGGGTTCTCCAAACAATTACAGGCCGGCGTAGGCGGCAATGGCGGTGGCAATAGCCAGGGCGATATCCTCTGGCCGGCTTTTTTCCGAGTACTGCATCAGCTCCGGATGTTGATCCACAAAGCTGGTATCGAAACTGGCTGAGCGAAAATCCGGATGCTGCAGAATCTGCTGATAATACGGCGCGGTGGTCTTGATACCCTGCAGGCGCATATCGTTGAGCGCACGCACAGCGCGATCCAATGCGTCTTCCCACTGCAGGCTCCAGACAATCAGCTTCAGACACATGGAATCAAAGTAAGGAGGAATGTCGTAACCGGTGTAGATCGCGGTATCCACCCGCACCCCCGGACCGCCCGGCGCATAGTAACGACTCACTTTGCCGAAGCTCGGCAGGAAATTATTCTTCGGGTCTTCGGCGTTGATCCGCAACTGCAAGGCATAGCCGCGATAGCTGATATCCTGCTGGCGAAAGCCCAGCGGCAGGCCGCTGGCGATGCGGATCTGCTCGCGCACAATATCAATACCCGTAATCTGTTCGGTGATGGTGTGCTCCACCTGCACCCGGGTATTCATTTCCATAAAGTAGACTTGATTGTCGGCCAGCAGAAACTCAACGGTACCGGCATTTTCGTAGCCCACGGCCTCCGCCGCAGTAACCGCTAACTCACCAACATAGGCGCGCTGCTCAGGTGTTAATTGCGGCGACGGCGCGATCTCAATCAACTTTTGATTGCGGCGCTGAATGGAGCAGTCCCGCTCAAACAGATGAACCACATTGCCGTGGCTATCGGCCAGAACCTGCACCTCGATATGGCGCGGGTTAACGATGCACTTCTCCATAAACACATCGGCATTACCGAAGGCCTTGGTCGCCTCGGAAATCACGCGCTCGTAATTGCGTTCCAGCTCGGCCTCGTTGTCGCAACGGCGAATACCGCGACCACCCCCGCCGGAGGTTGCCTTGAGCATGACCGGATAGCCGATACGCTCCGCTTCTTTTTTGGCCTCTGCGACGTCGGCCAGATTCCCTTCACTGCCCGGCGTGACCGGTACACCGGCCTCAACCATGGCCTGCCGCGCCTGGGTTTTGTCACCCATGCGGTGAATGACTTCAGCAGAAGGACCAATAAATTTAACCCCGCGCTGCTTGCAGATACGCGCCAGTTCCGCATTTTCCGAGAGAAAGCCGTAGCCGGGATGGATGGCGTCACAGCCGGTTTCCACGGCCACATTCACGATATGGTGGGGATTCAGGTAACCGGCCAGCGGATCACTGCCAAGGCTGTGAGCTTCGTCGGCGCGCTTCACGTGCAGAGCGTAGCGATCCGGCTCGGTGTAGACCGCCACCGAGCGAATCCCCATCTCGGCACAGGCCCGGACGATGCGAACCGCAATCTCGCCCCGGTTGGCTATCAGTATCTTTTTGATCATGTCCCGTACTCTCTTCTACCAAGATGGGCGAAAAACCAGGGCCCACACTAATTCATCCAAAGAAAAAGGAAAAATTGATATTTATGTGTTTAACTATAAAAAAAACCTTATATTAAAATTGACGACCTAAACCGCATCATGCAACCCTCATTCCTCCACCGACTCACTTTGCGCCAGATTGAGATATTCCTGACCGTGTGTCGCGTGAAGAGCTATTCACGCGCTGCTGACGAGTTGGCGCTCACCCAACCTGCCGTGAGCGCGCAGATTCGACAGTTGGAGCAAGTGGTGAACGAGGGGGTCTTTGACTACGTTGGAAAGCAACTGCTCATTACCCCAGCGGGCCGCTTGCTTGAGCGCGCCGCACGGGACTTGCAGCAACGGCTGGTAAGCCTTGAGATGGAACTGGCTGAACTCAGGGGCGAGGTGCGCGGCACCCTGGCTATCGCCGCAGAATCCAGCGCCCAGTATTTTCTACCCGCTTTGCTGACCCGCTTTCGGCACCATCATCCT
>JBFKXO010000267.1:0-2787 GCA_041638115.1 Litorivivens sp.
GTAGTGCTCACAGAAATGGCGCAACTTCGGATAGCCCCACTCAAAAAACAAGCGTTGATAGGTCGCCTCGTCGATCCGGGTCGTTTCATAGAGTCCGGCCTGGCGGCGCTGGCGCAGCGCTTCGCTCAGGATAATCCCTGCCGCCACCGATACATTGAAAGATTGCACCATCCCGACCATGGGTATGGTGACTTCAAAATCTGCGGCCTGCTGCCCGGCGCGGCTGACGCCCTCCTTTTCGGCACCGAGTAATAAGGCGGTGGGGCGCGTATAGTCCACCTCACGAAAATCAATTGACTGCTCAGACAGATTTGCCGCAACAATCTGCACTCCCTGTGCCTTCAGGGGCGCTACGGCCTCACTCAATGCCGTGTAGCGATTGACCTTAACCCAGCCGTGGCTACCCTTGGCAGTGCCGCGAAAGGCTTTGTATTCCTTATCACCGATAACACAGTGCACTTCCATGGCCCCCACCGCATCGGCAGTGCGTACAATAGCCGACAGGTTGCGCCCCTTGTGCACATAGTCTGTGACAACGGTGAGGTCCGGCTGGCGGCTCTGCAGCACGCGACGGATTCGCGCCTTGCGCTCTGGCGTCACGTAATCTCCTCACCGGCTTCCAGCACCCAGCAACGGTCATGCAGTTTGAAACCGAGCTTCGGGTAATAGTCCTGCGCCAACGGGGCGGCTAACAGAATGATTCGAGTGCTGGGGCCCAGTTGTTTGCGGGTATAACGGATCAGTTCACGGCCAATGCCCTGATGCTGATAATCGCGGTCTACGGCGATGTCAGACAGATAGCAGGCATAGTGAAAATCGGTCAGCGATCGCGACACACCGACGCAGTTCATCCCGTCCCAGGCGGTAATCAGCAGGTTTGCGCCCTGCAGCATACCCTGCATACACTCGCGGTCGTCGACCGGACGGCGGTCGGCCAAGCCAGATCGTTTGAGCAGATCAACAAACTTAACGACAGATAGACTCTGATTGACACGGTAGCTAATGGCCACGGCACTCTCCGCTTTGGGCGAACCCGCATGATAATGGCAGAACCGCCGAGTGTGAACGCTATCAATCACTTACCTGACATTTCATGTCGGCTTTTCAACGTGAATATCCACTATTAAGCTTGGTGATCTCCATCGGCACTGATACCGTAGTAAGCTCTGTGATCAGTGACAACATCGATAACCCAGAGGAATTCAAGCATGATCCCAAGAAAGGTTTACGAGCCCGAACACGAAATGTTCCGGGAGTCTGTCCGCAAATTTCTGGAAACCGAAGCCGCTCCCTACCACGAGCAGTGGGAAAAAGATGGCGAGGTTGACCGCGCACTGTGGAACAAGGCCGGCGAACAGGGCTTTCTCGCCCCGACCGTGCCCGAAGAATACGGCGGTGTGGGTGTCGACTTCCGCTACAACGCGATTGTCGACGAAGAATGCGCCCGCTCGGGTCTAACCGGCATCGGCTGGGGTCTGCACTCGGATATCGCGGTGCCCTACATTGTTCGCTACGGCACCGAAGAGCAAAAACAGAAATACCTGCCCAAATGTGTGACCGGCGAAATCGTTACCGCCATTGCCATGACCGAACCCGCCGCGGGCTCAGATCTACAGGGCATCAAAACCACCGCCATCAAAGACGGTGATGACTACGTCATTAACGGTTCCAAAACCTTTATCACCAACGGCCAGCACGCCGACCTGGTCGTCGTAGTCGCAAAGACCGATCCGTCAGCGGGCGCCAAAGGAACCAGCCTGTTTTTGGTCGAAGCTGGCACCCCCGGTTTTGAAAAGGGCAAAAACCTCAACAAGATCGGCCTGAAGGCACAGGACACCTCGGAGCTGTTTTTTCAGGACGTGCGCGTCCCGAAAGACGCCCTGCTCGGCGAAGAGGGCATGGGCTTTGTTTACCTGATGCAGGATCTGCCCCAAGAGCGCCTGAACATTGCGATTCTCGCGGTACACAGCGCCCAGAGCATTCTGGAACAGACCATCACCTACGTGACCGAACGCAAGGCCTTCGGCAAGTCTATCGCGACCTTTCAGAACACCCAGTTCAAACTGGCTGAGCTGGATACGGAACTGACTTCAGCAATGACCTTTATCGACCGCTGTCTGGAGCTACACATCGAAGAAAAACTCGATGCGGTGACTGCGGCAAAAGCCAAACTGCTCAGCACCGACCTGCAAGGCAAGGTGATGGACGAGTGCCTGCAGTTGCACGGCGGCTACGGCTTTATGTGGGAATACCCCGTGGCCCGAGCCTGGGCAGACGCCCGCGTTCAACGCATTTACGGTGGCACCAACGAAATCATGAAGCTGATCATAGGCCGCGAGCTGGTGAAGTAATTCAACCTCGACGCCGGCCTGCGCCGGCGTCGTTATTTCTAAAGTTAGCAACGGAGGAAGACCATAAGCCAAACCCCACAATGACGCAGTTTGTCATACACGCTCCGGCCATCAAGGCCACGATAACAAGCAATAACGAAAAAGGAGAAACGTATGAAGATGCGAACCCGGCTGGCAACAGCCCTGGTTGTCGCTAGCACCTTACTTATCAATCCCGCGCTAGCGCGCGACGCCAACAAAACCACCTATCCCATTGTCTTCGCCCACGGCATGGGCGGCTTCGACGATGTCCTGGGTTATGACTACTGGGGGGACGACTACGGTGTCTATGTCCTCGATACTTGCCAGTGGGGCGAGTATTACTGTAACCACGACATTAACTCCGGCCAGGAGTCCTTTGTCGCCTCGGTAACGCCGTTCGCCAGCTCCGAGCAAC
>JBFKXO010000268.1:0-2723 GCA_041638115.1 Litorivivens sp.
GATGATTGGAGCGTGGCGACGAGCTGTTGAAGTGATTCGAGCTCTACCCGTAGATCACGTTGCAGCGGCGTTTCCGGAGTGCCAGCCGAAGCGCTTTGTTGGGCCTGTGCAGCTTTCAGCTTTTGTTGCAGGCTATCGATCTGCTTTTGCAGCAGGCGTACCTGGGTTTCCTTGGTTTGCAGTTCCTGGCTCAGGGTGGCGCGCAGCGCGTCCTGTTCCTTGCGCGCAGTTTCCTGGAATATCACGCTGTCTTCCGGCAAGCCCCAGGCCTGCCGATACAGGTTGAGTGCTTTCAGCTTGTTGGCTTCGACCCCCAGCCCCTGTTCGTAGAGCGTTCCCAAGTTAAACAATGCGCGTTCATTGCCCTGGTTTGCCGCCTTTTCGTACCAGATTGCCGCGGCTTCATAGTTGGGTTCAGCGCCGAGACCTTTTTCAAATATTTCGCCGACGTTGACCTGTGCTTCCGCGTCACCGGCTTTGGCTGCCGGCATCCAGACATTCAGTGCGGATTTGTAATCTGCACGGTCATAGGCGACATATTCACCGCCGCGGATATTACAGTCTGCGGCGGTCGTCTTGATGGGCCGTCGTGCCGTGAGATAGGTCTGATTACCCAGACTGCGGACCTGCCCTGGGAGAAGACAGTCGACAATATGCATGCCAGAGATCAAGTCTTCCTGAGAGGGTGGATTGGCGGCAGAGTCCTGGGAGTCGGTTGAACTGCAGGCCAGCAGGAAAACAGACACAAATCCTGCCAAACCGGTACGGCTGAGAGGTCGGATAACGTTCATGGCCGGACACCTTTGTTTTGGGTGCAGATTATTAAAGAGATTTTAGCACCATCTGAGATGAGTTTGGGGCATTCTACCGTGACATTCAAGGCTTTAGCTGATAAGGGCTTTGCTGCCGGCGTAATTGGGCGGTCAGGGTCACTGTGACGAAGAGAATACATTATGGAAATCAACACGATCACGCTCTTTCGTGGCAATGAGGAGCGACCGTTGGCCCAGTTACTGGCTGGCGGGCAAACCTTATTGGTGTTATTGCGACACAGCGGTTGCCCTGTTTGCCGAGAACATCTGGTCGTCACCGAAGGCTTACTGGACGATTTGCGCGCGGCAGGTTGTGAAGTGGTTGGTATTTGCCAGAACGATGGGCCCGAAGCGCTGCTGTTAGAGCAGGAATTGTCGCTTCGTTTTCCGGTCTATGGCGAGCCGACCCTGGCATTGTACCGTGAGCTGGCATTGCCGCGCGGTAGCTGGTGGCAGGTAACGTTGGGGCCGATGCTGCGCCAGCCGCTGCGCGCCATCAAACGGCTGGGCGATGTCCGTAAACCCGGCAAGGATGTCCGGCAACTGGGTGGCGTGGTGTTACTGTCGGCCTCGGGTAAGGTGCTTTATCGGTATTGTCAGCGCGACTCGGGTGATCTTCCCGGTGATGACGAGGTGCTAGCTGCGATAACGGCTTACGGTAAAACCGCCTAGCCCGAACGGTGTATGGCATGACGAGGACGCCGTGCTAGTGTGGCCACGATAATTTCCTCACGTTTATCAGGTTGTTTCGATGGCAAAATTTTCCGGCAAAACCATATTCATTACCGGCGCAGCGTCAGGTATCGGTCGGGCGGCAGCGCAGGCCTTTTCGGCTGAGGGCGCCAACCTGTTTCTCTGTGATATTAACGGCGAGGGCCTGGAAGCCGTCGCCAAAGCCTTGCCGGGCAAGGTCGCCACTCGGCTGCTGGATGTCACGTCGTCGGCGGATTGCCGAGGCGCTGTGGCCGAAGCGGTGGAAGTTTTTGGGCAGCTGGATGTGCTGTGCAACATTGCCGGGATCGCCATGACCCATCATTTCCACGATCTTACTGACGAGCAGTGGGACAAAATTGTCGGCGTGAACGTTTCCAGTGTGATCTATTTGTCGCGCGCGGCCATGCCGCACCTGATCGCGCAGAAGGGCAATATTATCAACATGGCATCGATTGCCGGCTTGATGGGGCAGGCTTATACCTCAGCCTATTGCGCAACTAAAAGCGCCGTGGTCATGCTGACCAAATCCATCGCACTGGAATACGCCAAGCAGGGCGTGCGCTGCAATGCCATTTGCCCCGGCGGTGTACAGACCGAACTGGTGAAAAACTTTTCCGCCCCCGACGATGTGGATTTCAACCTGATGGCCCGCTATATGCCGTTGACTGAAATGGCGGAAGCGGAAGATGTGGCGAGCTCGGTATTGTTTCTGGCCTCGAACGATGCCCGTCATTTGAACGGGGTGGCCTTGCCGCTGGACGGCGGGGTATCTGCCGGCTAGTCTCGCTTTCCGGTCAATATGGATTACAATGACGGGCACGTTTGAACTACAATCAGATGGCTCCTCAAGAGTGATCAACAAACTATTGATTTTTAAGGATTAGCGATGAGTTTCTTTATCTCCCAGGCCCATGCACAAGCCGCCGGTTCTGCGCCACCACCCGGCGGCGAACTGTTTCAGCTGGGTTTTCTGGTGCTGTTGTTCGTGCTGTTTTACTTTCTGGCCATCCGCCCTCAGCGCAAGCGTCAGAAAGAACACGCCGATATGGTTGCGGCCCTGGGTAAGGGCGATGAAGTCGTCACCAGCGGCGGTATTCTCGGCAAGGTCGTGCGCCTCGACGACAACTACGTTGTCTTGCAGGTCGCCGACAATATGGAGCTGAAGTTCCAGCGCGTGATGATCAGCGCAGTTCTGCC
>JBFKXO010000269.1:0-2703 GCA_041638115.1 Litorivivens sp.
GTTGCTTAGCGAGGGCGGTTTCAAGGTCTGTTCCCTGCAGTTCTAACCTGCACGAACCCATTTCATTCACCCTGTCGGGCGGCTTGTCTCTGTCGGAAAATGTCGCTATGATGTAAACGATTACAGCGGAATAACATCGCGAGAATATAATAAATGCGGAAATCTACCTGTGCCTTTGGAAGACGGGTTTTAACCTTGCTGCTGGTCAGCCTTCCAAGCCTGGCTGGCGCTCAAGCCCAATCGCAACCTTCGCACACCGCTGCGGGGCTTCAGATCGAAGAAATTGTGGTTACCGTTTCCAAGCGCAGTGAGTCGCTGCAGGATGTATTGGGTTCGGTCTCGGCTTTGTCTGGCGAGATGCTGGCGAAAAACAATGTGCAGGATTTCCGCTCCCTGTCGGAATTGCTTCCGGGTATGGTCGTTCAGGGCGAGGAGCCCGGCCGGGAACAGGTAGCGATTCGTGGCATTACCCGCACACGGGACGGCCCATCCCCCGTGGCTTTTCACGTCAATGATATGTTCATCGAGTTGCGCGGCGAACCCTACTACGATCTGCAGGCCGTAGAAGTGGTGCGAGGCCCCTCGGGCACGGCCTACGGGCGCAACGCCACTGCCGGGGCAATCAATGCCAAGTGGCGGCAGCCTGAAGTGGAGTGGGGTGCCGGCGGCGGTTTTCGGTATTCATCATTGAGCGTTAAAGAGCTGCGCGCTTATGTCAATGTGCCTGTGCTGGGCGAAGGTGATGACCGGTTACTGGCCCGGTTGGCTGCGTTTTCTCGTGATCAAGACGGCACGTTGGATAATCTGTTGGTGGACGACGCATCAGATCCCGGCAATTTTGAAGACAGTTTCGTCCGGCTCTACCTCACCAGTTATCTGTTTGATTCGGTCCAGGTTGGATTGCGTGCCATTCGCTATGAGCTCAACAGCCAGGCTAGCCGAATCGTGTTTTCTCCCAGCGAAAAGGCGCGCCGCAGTGGGCAGCTTGAAGGGCTCGGCGCGCAGCCACTGCCAAACGACCTGACACAGGTTCGCTCTACTGCCCACGAGCGCTATGGCACGTTTGCCGATGAATTCACGCGTATTGATGGCGACATTACCTGGTCTCTAGAGAATGTGCCGGTGCTGGGCGCCGTTGATGTTGTGCTGGTGGGTGGTGAACTGCGTCGTAAGTTCAAATCCGTATTTGACCTTGACGGTACCGAGGCCGCGATTGTTGACGGACAGAGTGTGCATCCCAGCGATGTTCGCCGCTCGGGTGAACTGCGGCTGGTCTCTTCTAACGACAGCGGCTTAGATTGGCTGCTCGGCGTGTTCGATTACCGCAAGGTTGATGACTGGTATCAGGATATTACCGCGAGCCAGTATTTCACGCCGTCGTTGGTTGGTTTGCCCGGTGCACTGGACCTGGCGCCGATTCCCATTACTGCGCAGGTCGAGGTGCGGGGCGTCGAAATTATTGACGACAGTCAGGCGGTTTTCCTCAATGTTAATGCGGACTTATCGCGTTTTTTTGCTTTGCCCCATATCGAATTGTCGGCGGGTATCCGCCGTAACCGGGACGAATTTAGCAATAACACTGAAAGCTCAGTCCAGTCGATCAATATGCCTGGGCTGGGACCGACGCCGGTCATCCAGCAATACAATATCGACCAGTTTGCCGAGTTCACTGAAACCACTGGCGAAATTGGTGCCCGCTGGTTTTACGCGGACCACGCCATGGCCTATGTCAAAATCGCACGCGGCTACAAGCCGGGGTTAGCGCAACGGCTGGAAACCCTGGATGAAGGCGTTATCCAGAACCCGGTCGATCCGGAATTTCTCGACGCTATTGAGCTGGGATGGAAAGCAAGCTTTCTGAATCAGTCATTGCAAACCAATATGGCGTTGTTTTTCTACGACTACAAGGATCTCCAAGTCAGCCAGATTACGGTGGGTGGTGTGGTAACCGAAAATGCGGCGCAGGCCACCATCCGCGGCTTTGAGTTGGATTTTCGTTGGATACCCACGGCGAACTGGAGTTTTCAGGGCGGTTTTGCCTGGACCGATGCAACCTACGACAGTTACTGCGGCAATGATCCCGCCCGCATGGAAAGCGCGCCGGAACCCGGCTGCGATGAGGATAACCCGTTCGACTTTTCAGGCGACACCTTGCCGGCAGCACCGGAGTTTTCTGCGTCGCTGCTGGCCAGCTACCGTTTCGACCTTGGTGCCTGGGGCAGTCTGACCCCGTCGTTGCAGACCAGCTGGACAGATGAGCTGGATCGTCGCGGCCTGGGTAACGACGAAGATCGCATCGAGTCTCACAGTAACAGCTCGGTTCGTGTGGCCTGGGAAAGTGTTGAGGGGCAGGTCACCGTGACCGCCTTCGTCGAGAATATAGAAGACAACAGCGACCTCTTCTTTAACGCAGCCCCGGTACCGCTGGGGGCTGACCGACCAAATATCCTGACACTGGGCGGGAATCTGCCGCCGCGCGTCGCGGGTCTTTCGATGGAGTTAATGTTTTGAGTACACAGCGTAAAACCGTGGCGGTGACGCCGCGCCGGTTAGTGGGCGGGGCATTGCTTGCGCTGTATCTCTACGCCGGGTTGGGAGCCACGGCGGTGGTGTTCTATGAGCTCTACCACCTGATCAAGGTGGAGGAGAGGAAGACGGAGGACGGGCAGGAGAAGGTGCGCGCGCGCCACATCCTGGTGCGCA
>JBFKXO010000270.1:0-2668 GCA_041638115.1 Litorivivens sp.
GACTACAAACTGCTGAAGATTCGTGGCCCGGTGGGCGACGATACCTGGCATTTGCACAACATAGTCCGCGATCCCGGCGAGACCCGCGATCTGAAGGCTGAAGATCCAGCGCGATTTCAAGCCATGTTGAGCCTGTACGAGCGATTCGAGCAGGAGAATGGGGTATTGCAGCCGCCGGAAGGATACAACCATATCCGACAAGTGGCGTTAAATACGTTGCACGACCGTTTTCGTGGTGAGCTGCTCGTCGTTATCGTGCTCGCAATCGTCCTCCTGCTTTTCGTGTTGTTTTCACGCCATAACCGAAAAGGTGTTTCAAAATGATTAAGTGGGCACTGCGTATTCTCGCTGTGTTAGCGGTTGTCGCAGCAGCGGTGTTCAGCCTGGCGTTTCTGTCACCACGCCCCCCGTTGACCACAGACCCGGCGACGTTGGCAGGTGATGGCAGTACGCTGAATTATTGTTAGCTGCCCGAGCTGGACGGTACGGGGAAAGTGGCTGCTGACATCCCGAAGGGTAATACACCGGGCTGTGGTTGTTCGCATTTTCCTCTGCCGACTTTGGCAGATTGCACAGAACCCTTGCCGGACGGTGCGGACGCAATTCCGGCTCAGGGTTGCCGGGCACTTGAGTCAACTCAGTAGATCCTATTCTGCCGGCTGCAAAAACAGGGTTTGCATGACTTCCGCCACCGGTCCCTCGCGGTCGAACAGGCTGCCTTCAGCAAGCCCTATACCGGTGGGTTCCCAGAATGAGCGGGAGCTGAGTGCCAGCCACTCGGAGTTGGGGGGGCGGAACATCACGATGGTGATGTCCGGGTTTACGAAACCCATTTGATCCAGCTCCAGGTTTCTTGAACTTCCGTTGGGACAATCCGCCAGCGGACACAGACGCTGGAACGGGCTGGGTTCTTCGCCTTCGAGTATCGGCAGGGTTTTCATCCAGAACGTGGTCGGCCCAGTGCTGTTTTTCTCGCCTGGGGGGTAGCGGACCTCAACACCATCGCGAAAGGAAGGCAAACCGTGACGGGGTTTGGCGACGGCAAATTCGCCTATTTGTGCGTTGTCAAAGTCAGGTGTCGGGACACGGTGTGTGGGTACCGGCCCCAGGTCCCGGACGACGATGTGCAGGCTTTGTGCTACCGCCACGCGTTTGCCGTTACGATCTTGGATTTCAGCGCTAGCCATGGAGACGCCGCGGCCTTGCTTGGTCTCCTGAGCAGTTATCCGGAACCCATCCATAGGAACGGGGCGGTGCAGTTCAACCGACAACCGCACCAGTTGCTTGTCAGGCAGGCGTTGTTCGACGGCGCGGGCGATCAGCGCAGTCACAGGGCCAGCGTGGCAGCCATTAGCGTCCCAGGGGCCACGGGCGGGGTCGTTGCCACAAAATAATTCACCATCTGGGGAGTGAAAAAACGCGGTATAGCGGGGGTCGATCATGTACTGCCGGACTCCGGAAAAATGTCAATCGCGGATTTTAGCGTAGATTGTGCTCCGGCGGCGCTTTGAACATGAGGAATGAGCCAAAAGCCCTACGCTGAGGGCTTTTGGCTCATCATCGTAACGGTAACGCGCTTATTGATCGATCCAGTAAACCCCACGGTCCGCCTCGCTGTCGATCGAAGCACTATAAAAAGCTTCGATCTTATCGCGCTTTAACTTCATCGTGGGTGTTAGCAGGTCGTTCTCGACGTCCCAGGTGGTCGCCGAAATCGCGATGCGATCCAGGCGAGCGTGAGATTCCAGCTGCTCATTCACAGCTGCCAGTGTCTGTTCAAGGTTCGCCTTGATCTGTTCTCTACTCAGGCCCTGATCGTTGAGCACAACAATCGCCATCGGGGCAGGGCGCCCAGCTCCCAACACGCACACCTGCTCAATCAACGAGTTGGTTGCCAGTCGGCTTTCGATGGGAACCGGTGCGACATATTTACCTTTAGCGGTTTTAAACTGCTCTTTGACTCGCCCGGTAATGCTGAACGCGCCATTTTCATCTTGTACACCTTTGTCGCCGGTGCGGAACCAGTCATCAATAAACGCTTCTTTGGTGGCGGCGGGATTCTTGTAGTACTCCTTGAAAATAGCCGCGCCACGAATCAATACTTCACCTTCCTCCGAGATTTTCATTTCGTTGCAGGCCAGTGGAACACCGATGGTGCCCATGCTCTCGACGGTGAACGGTTGATTGGAGCATGCTAGGCCAGAGGTTTCTGTCATACCCCAGCCCTCTGCGATGTCCACGCCCAAGCGGTGAAACCAGGCGAGCAAGGCCGGTGAGATGGGTGCCGAGCCAGAGCCGTAGTTTTTGCATGATGCAAAGCCCAGTTTTTCACGAATGGCAGCCGCCACCGCATCCCCACCATCACCCGCCAACATTTCCTGCAGTTGCTCGTCAGGAATTTGCGCAAGAACCTTCGCCTGGAACTTGGCCCAGAGTCTTGGTACGGAAATAAAATCTGTAGGCTGGCAGTGGTGCAGCTCGTCGACAAAGGTCTCGAGGCCTTCTGAGAAGAATAATTCTACCTGCCCGTAAAGTGATGTCATTGCAACCACAGAACGCTCGGTAATATGCGCCAGTGGCAAGTAAGACATCATGCGGTGCGGCTCGTCGCCGCCAACCATACGATTCTTGGTTTCGGTGGCTGCAGCGGCGAGGTTGCCGTGAGTGA
>JBFKXO010000271.1:0-2640 GCA_041638115.1 Litorivivens sp.
ACTTTTGCGTGAGCAGG
This sequence comes from Litorivivens sp., assembly GCA_041638115.1. GTDB lineage: Bacteria > Pseudomonadota > Gammaproteobacteria > Pseudomonadales > Spongiibacteraceae > Litorivivens. The sequence continues at coordinate 18 of JBFKXO010000271.1, forward strand.
GTGTCAATGGACAGATGGAAATGGCGGCCGCATTTGATCGCGCCGGTTTTACCGCTGTCGATGTGCATATGAGCGATATTCTCAGCGGACGGGTTTCGCTATCGGACTTCAAGGGGCTGGCGGCCTGCGGCGGCTTTTCCTATGGCGACGTGCTGGGTGCGGGCGAAGGTTGGGCAAAAACCATTCTCTTTAATCCGCGAGCTCGCGAGGAGTTTGAGGCCTATTTTAATCGCGAGGACAGCTTTTCCCTGGGTGTGTGCAACGGCTGTCAGATGATGTCCAACCTGCGGGACCTGATTCCGGGTGCGGCGCACTGGCCGCGCTTTGTTCGCAACCGCTCTGAGCAGTTTGAGGCGCGTTTTTCGCTGGTTAAAGTCGAAAAATCTCCCTCGATTCTATTGGCAGGCATGGAAGGCTCGCATATGCCGGTTGCGGTGGCGCACGGCGAGGGCCGAGCGGAATTTCGCTCGGCAGAGCATCAGCAGCAATGCTTCGATAGCGGCACGCTGGCGATGCGCTATATCGATACCCAGCTGCAGCCGACGGAAATGTACCCGGCTAACCCGAACGGCTCACCTGAAGGGCTAACCGGCCTGAGTTCGGAAGATGGTCGCGTGACCATTATGATGCCTCACCCGGAGCGGGTGTTCCGCGCAGTGACTAACTCCTGGTGCCCGGACGACTGGCAGGAAGATGGCGCCTGGCTGCGCCTGTTCCGAAATGCCAGAGTCTGGCTCGGATAAGCGCTTCGCGACAGCAAACCCGGTCGGTGCTTGTTATACTCCCTCGCTTTTAACAGGCACTGGCCGCAACCACAGGCCGTGAGCGGGCCGACAATAATGGTGGACAGCATTAAATGAACAAGTACCCCTGGTGGAAAAACGCACTGATTCTCGTAGTCGTCGCGTTTGGGCTGTTTTACGCCGCCCCCAACCTTTACAGCCCAGACCCGGCAATTCAGATTTCCGGTGAAAGTGGCGGTACCGTCATCAGTGAAGCTGAATTGCAGCAAATCACCAAAGCGCTTGAGGCCGAAGGGATCGAGCATTTCGGTGAAACCATATCAGAGAAGGGCAATTCTGCACTGGTGCGGCTCAAGAATCGCGACGAGCAGTTAACGGCGCAACGCTTGATCCAACGCGCATTGGGGGATGGTTATATCGTTGCCCTCAATTTGGCACCGACCACACCTGACTGGCTCACTGCGTGGGGCGGTCAGCCGATGAAGCTGGGCCTGGATCTCAGTGGGGGTGTGCACTTTTTGTTGGAAGTGGATATCGACAGCGCCATTGCCAGCCGACAGGAGTTTTACAGCACCGGCATCAAGCGCGAGCTGCGCAAGGAGCGTATCCGCGGCTTGATACAGTTGCAGGATAGCGGGGCGATTGAAGGCCGTTTTACCAGTGAAGAACTGCGTGATCGTGCGGCTCGCGTTATTCGCGAGGAATACAGTGAGCTGCAGGTAGAAAAAAGCGAGGAAGGCGATCAGTTTTTCCTGAGCGCTGTTATCGGTGAGCAGACTCGTAAAGAAATTGAAAATTACGCCGTTGAGCAGAACCTGACGACGCTGCGCAATCGGGTGAACGAACTTGGCGTCTCGGAGCCGCTGGTTCAACGTCAGGGCAAAAACCGCATTGTTGTTGAGTTACCGGGTATTCAGGATACCGCGGAAGCCAAGCGGATACTGGGTAAAACGGCCAATCTCGAATTCCGTCTCGAAGCTCGCTACGACGCGCCAGCGTCTGAGCGTCAGTATTTCGAATTTCGCTCAGACCGCTACGGCGACAGTGGCGCTTGGCTGGAGAAGGATATTGTTATTACCGGTGAGCGCGTTTCCAATGCACAGGCCGGCTTTGATCAGCAGACCGGGCAAGCCCAGGTAAATATCACGCTGGACAGCGAGGGCGGTACCCTGATGCATCGGGTTACGCGGCACAATATCAATCGCCGTCTGGGTGTACTTTTCATCGAGCGTAAAACGCGAACAACCTATGTGCAGACTGCCTCTGGTGAGGAAAAGGTCGTTAAAACTCCCTACGATGAGAAACACATCATCAGTCTGGCGACCATCCGTGATGCCCTGGGTGTTCAGTTTCGTATTACCGGTCTCGACAGCCCCGCAGAAGCTGCTGAACTGGCTCTGCTGCTGAGAGCGGGTGCGTTGGCGGCACCTATCGACTTTGTTGAAGAGCGAACAGTAGGCCCGTCGCTGGGTGCAGAAAATATCAAGCAGGGCATGCTGTCGGTGCAGATTGGTTTGGGGCTGGTCGCGCTCTTTATGCTGGCCTATTACCGGGTATTTGGGGTGGCGGCAGTGATTGCGTTGTCAGTCAACATTGTGTTGTTGATTGCCGTGATGTCCGTGTTGTCGGCGACGCTAACCTTGCCGGGTATTGCCGGTATTGTGTTGACCGTGGGTATGGCGGTGGATGCGAACGTACTGATCTTTGCGAGGATTCGCGAAGAGCTGGCCAACAGGGCATCGCCACAGCAAGCGATCTCCGCTGGCTTTGACCGCGCCTTCGTTACCATTATGGACGCGAACATCACTACGTTGCTGGTGGCGGTTATTCTCTATGCGGTGGGAACCGGCCCCGTGAAAGGGTTTGCGGTGACTCTGTCG
>JBFKXO010000272.1:0-2582 GCA_041638115.1 Litorivivens sp.
GCTCAGACACGGTAGTTCCTTGGGTTTAAATTCGCGAAACGCGCAGTCTATCGTGAATACGGCGCAGACCCCAATAGTCGACTGGCTACTACACCGGCCCAACCACTATAATCTCCGTTTTTATCCAACAGGTGCCCCATGACCCAGGACGAACTGAAACAGGCCGTAGCGGCTGCCGCCATTGAGGAAGTAAAACAGGCCATTCACGACGGTGAGATTATCGGCATTGGCACCGGCTCCACCGCCAACTGTTTTATCGACCTATTGGCCGAGTTCAAACACGACATCAAGGGCACTGTTGCCAGCTCTGAAGCTTCCGCCGAGCGGCTGCGCAAGCACGGTATTGAAGTGTTTGATCTAAACGCCGTCGACAGCGTGGCGGTCTACGTGGACGGCGCCGACGAAACCAATCACCGCCTCGAGCTGATCAAGGGCGGCGGCGCGGCCTTGACCCGCGAGAAAATTGTCGCCGCAGTCGCCAAGCAATTTATCTGTATCGCCGATGAAAGCAAATTGGTAGACCAACTTGGCGCCTTTCCGCTGCCCGTCGAGGTGCTGCCGATGGCGCGCAGCCATGTGGGCCGCGAGCTGGTAAAGCTGGGGGGCGACCCGGTGTATCGTGAAGGTGTCGTCACCGACAATGGCAATATCATTCTCGATGTGTACAACTTTCCAATTGCGACGCCACGCAAGATTGAAGAACAGATCAATAATATCGTCGGTGTGGTTACCAACGGGATCTTTGCCTGCCGGCCGGCGGATGTTTTGTTGTTGGGGCGGCGGAGCGGGGTTGAACGTCTGTTGGCCAAGTAAACTCCCAGGCTATCCACCTGACAAAGGCCTTTGTGGATACCACCCTGCCAGCTGACTATCCGACCAAAGGCTGGTCAGCAATTGGGCAAACTCAGGGTATAGCACTCTATTACCGTGCGCAGATAGGTGGTCGCCGTCAAAAAACAGCGGTTGCTCGGCATCAAACGCAGAGCAAACCGCACCGGGACAGAGCGTGTCAAACGGGTCCCAGGCAATCAGCCCGGGGAATTCTTCCAGCAAAACATTAATGGAGTTCACCACCGGCTGGCGATGCCTTTGTAAAAAAGCTCTGTCAAAGGTCAGGCCACCTTCGCAGATCGGATTGTGGCGATTAAACCAATCCACGCAACGAAAGGGGGGCGAATGAAAGACCGGCTTGGGTGCGTCGATAATCACAGTCACACCTTTGGCCATAAACCGCGCCAGTAAAGCGCGGGTTTCTTCCAGCGCGCCTTGTCGAAGCACCGCCGCTTCGACACTGCCCTCTTCTTCAATAACGTCATCCAGTTCGAAGGATTTCCACTGATCGCCAAAGCGCGCAACGCGCAATGAGGCCAGCAACAGCACATCGCCGGGTTGAGCCTGGGATTCAAACGCACGCAGGGTCCGCCGGGTGCGCTTTTCGCAGCTGTCATCGATTATCGCCGCCGGTCGTAACAGGGTGGCGATACCACAGCCCGCTGTAAAATACTGGTGCACTTCCGCGCCAAGCTCATCTTCCACCATGTGGTACAAGGTGGTGTAGGCGCTGGTATGTGAGTCGTCGATGGCAAACAGCCGCCGCCCGGCAAAAGGTCCTTCCGTTTCAGCAATTTGTTCGGGCCAGGCTTCTGGATACCAGGTTTGGCGGTCACGCGTAACGCTCAGGCTCAGACTGCTTTGCGCCAGAAAAATCCCCAAACACAGGGCGCAGACCAACCCGGTAACGCCTACACCAGCTACCAACACCTGCCCCGATGGACGCACTGACGTGCGCACACTGCGCTGCACACGCTGCTCAAGAAAATAGTAAGACAACGCCGCCAGGGCAAATACCAGTGTAACCGCCAACACAGCATCGAGGATTGACTCCAAGCCAACTGTCCAGCGGAACAGTACGTAGACGGGCCAGTGCCAAAGATACAGCGAATAAGACCATTTTCCGATTTGGCGGGCCGGCGCACTTTCGTAAAAACCCCGCAGTTTTGCGGTACTGGGTACTGAGCAGCTGACACCAAGAATCAGCAGACAGGTACCTGCCACCGGCAACAACGCATCAGGAAAGGGAAAAGCCTGCTTGCTAGCCAGCGCAAACCCCAACGCTGTCAATCCTGTACCAACCACCATGCATCCCTGTTGTGCCCGCGCCGATAGTTCGCGCCATAGCCCCTGGTGCTGCGCCATATACAACAAACCTCCGGCTGCCAGCTCCCAGAAGCGGCTCGGCAATAGATAGTAAGCCTGCATGGGTGAATGAAATGAGGCATAGGCCGCATACAACAGTGACGCAAGGCCCAGACCAGGCAGCAGACACCAACCAAGCTGTGCGCGCGAACCACCACTCGCGGTCAAACGAAACCAGGCGAAAATTAACAGCGGAAAAATCAGGTAAAACTGCTCTTCTACTGCCAGCGACCAAGTATGAGTGAAGATATTGAATTCGGCCCGAGGTGAGAAATAGCCATCGTCAAACCCCACCAGCGCAAAATTACTTAAGCCGAAAAAGGCAAAGAGACCGGTTTTGTCTGCCGTATTACTTAGCCACGAGTCGGGAATAAAGAGGGTTGCAC
>JBFKXO010000273.1:0-2427 GCA_041638115.1 Litorivivens sp.
CCACCGTATTTCACTGTACGGCGGGCAAGGACCGTACCGGCTTTGCCGCTGCACTGGTGCTCAGCGCCCTCAATGTACCGCGGGCAACGATCATGGAAGATTACCTGGCCAGCAATCACTATAACGCCGAATACATCGACAGAATGGTGATGCTGATCGAAATCGGCAGCCTGTTTCAAGCCAATGATGAAGCTGTACGCGCCCTGTTCAAAGTTGACAAAAGCTACCTGAATGAAGCCTTTGCAGCCATCGATCAACATTATGGCAGCATGGACAACTACCTCACCCAGGGCCTGGGCCTTGGCCCTGACGAGCGACGCCGTTTGCAGGAAATCCTTCTCTACTAGCACGCAATAACACCCCTACATACGGGTGATGCGCCCCATCGCCCCTCCCCTTACCCTGTCTGTCAATTCAAGGAGTACCCATGTCAATTGGTGTGTTATTCGTCTGCCTGGGCAATATCTGTCGCTCGCCGGCCGCCCAGGGCATTCTGGAGCAAAAGATTACTCAGGCCGGCCTTACCGGCAAAATCCATGTCGATTCCTGCGGCACCGCGGCATTTAATGTCGGCAAAGCCCCGGATGCTCGCTCACAAGCCGCCTCCCTGCGTGCGGGATACGATATCAGTGGTCAGATTGCGCGCCAGATCTGTGACGAAGACTATGAACGATTTCACTACGTGATTGCGATGGATCGGATCAACCTCACCAATGTTGAAGCCTGGGCACCCAAGGATTTTACCGGCGAAATTCAGCTTTTTATGAATTACTGCAAGAACGGCGGGAATACCCAGATTCCCGACCCCTACTACAAAGAAGCCGACGCTTTTGACTCAGTGATCGCTTCACTGGAAAAAGCCGCCAGCGGTTTACTTGACCATATAAGACAAAAACACGGGATTTAACACGATCATGAAATTTGTACTTTCAACATCCTTCAGTACAGTTGCCCATCTGACCAAGCTGGCGCCGGTCGCCGACCAGACCGGCTGGGAAGCGATGTCTTTCTCGGATCACGTTGTGCACCCTGAGTCCATCAGTACGCCCTACCCTTACACGGACGACGGTTCACGTCGCTGGGAAGCATTTACCGATTGGCCCGACCCATTTGTGATGGCAGGCGCCTTGTCGACCATCACCACACGGCTCAAGTTTACTAACAACATATTCGTGTTGCCCATGCGCAACCCGTTTCTGGTGGCCAAAGCGATCAGCACCGCCGCCATTATTTCAGACAACCGAATCATCCCGGCGATCGGCGTCGGCTGGTCAAAAGATGAGTTCGAGCTGATGCAGCAAGACTTTCATACCCGTGGTAAGCGCGCCGACGAGATGGTTGAAGTGATGCGCCTGCTATGGTCAGGCGAAATGGTGGAATATCAGGGTAAGCACTATCAATTCAGCAAGCTGGAAATGAACCCCGCGCCCACCGCGCACGTGCCCATCTGGGTCGGCGGAATCAGTGATGCGGCGATGAAACGTGCCGCTCGACTCGGTGACGGCTGGGTGACCGACCTGCAGACCTCGGATGAGATCATCGAGTGCGTGAACAAGGTCAATGCCTACCGCAAAGAGTACGGCAGAGATCATCTTCCCTTCAGCGTGATGGCAACGCCTTCCGATGCGTTCACCGTCGACGGCTACAAAAAGCTGGAAGACCACGGTATTACGCACATCCTTACCATGCCCTGGCCCTTCTACCACGGCGAAACTGACGACATTGATAAGAAAATTGATGGCGTTAAACGCTATGCCGAGGACATTATTGAAAAGATGAGCTAGCTGGGTGACACGGCGAGGCTGATACCTCACACCTCGCCGTGCTATTGCTCAGCGGGAGAAGCTGACAACCTGGCTGTTACCGGCAGGTAATTGCAGGGTCACTTGAGAATCCCTAACCGTTTCGGTCACTAGACCAGCGCTGACGGTTAAACCGTCCTGCAGCCCGCTTAGGGTCAATGCCACCGGCGCGTTGCTGGCCAGGGTTAGACGCTTATCAGTTCGCCCGGCAACACCCGCCGCCGCCAGATCCAGAGTCAGCGCGGCCACATTTTCCAACACAACATCGACTGTTCCCGACAACGGCTGAGATGCTTCGAGTTGCCAGCCTTGTGATTCGCGCAGCGCAGGGCTCAATGTCTGCTGATTGGGTGGCAGTAATTCTGGTGAGCCAGGAACTACCACAATCGAAGCTTCGGCGATCCCGCCACTCTCCAGTCGAATTTCGGCAAAATCGGCGCCTTCTGTAGCACTCATACTCGAAAGCCACCAGGCACCTTGGGGACCGATACCCAGTCCGTCGTCAACCGCAGCCGGCTCCCAGCGATAGACAAAATCCCCTGGATTCTGCTTGCGCGTGTCGACACTGGCAAGCCAGTCCACCATCCATTGGGCCGCTTCCTCGTAGGCAGAATAAGCGATGTCC
>JBFKXO010000274.1:0-2372 GCA_041638115.1 Litorivivens sp.
AGCCTGTCGAAGTTTTTGTATTCACTTGGCATTCGCGAAGTAGGGGAAACCACAGCCGCCAACTTGGCAAACCACTTCTTCACATTGGAAGATATTCAGTCAGCAGATATTGAAGCCTTGCAAGAAGTAAATGATGTTGGTGCCATAGTCGCCCAGCATGTCTTTGCGTTTTTCCGCGAGCCACTGAACATTGAAATCATCGAGCAACTCAAAGATGCTGGAGTCAATTGGCCTGTCATAGAACAAAAGAGCGCAGACGAACTTCCACTTGTTGGGTCAACTTACGTCATAACTGGCTCGTTCTCTGTCATCAGTCGTTCAGCCAATACCGAGTCAGCTTCAATCCCGCCGTTATGGTCGATATGCTGAATATCAATGCCATGCTCGCGGCGCAGGTAGTGCGCAATCAACAGGCTGCGGTGGCACACGGCCGGGTCTTTTTCGGCGCAGGTCAGCGCAATGCGAAAGCCCTTATCCAAACCGTCAAGCAAACGGGTAATGCCGTGCTGGAAGCGGGTAGAGTGTTGCAGGCGATCAAACTGGACTTGTCCGTCTAGGTAGTGCTCGTCGCAGGGGGAGCGAGGACCCAGTTCTTCGCCCAGGTATACATAGCGAATCCCGGCGCGGCGCAAATGCTGAATCAGGTTTTCGCGGTGGTAGTCGTGAAAAGCCTTGCTGTAGGGCACGGAGCGCACATCAGCCACCACGTCGATAGTGTGGTCGCGCAGTTGGGCGGTAAACACCTCAATGGCTTTGGTGGCGTAGCCAATACTGAACAGGGCGGCCATGGGGGGCTTTTGCGTAAGAATTCGGCGGCAGTGTAACGAGGCCATTTCGGCGGCGCAAATCCGCTGTTTTACAAACCGGGTGGCTGGGGTAGAATGCCGCTTTGCAACAATCCTTTCATCTGGAGAAAACGGTGATCTGCTCCGCTCTGTCAGCGCTGCAATCTGATACCCGCCGATGGCGATGGTAGGCCCCTGCGTACGCGTAAGCACGCCCGAAACATCGTTATTCACCGTTTTTGAAGGAAAGCCCTGTGACTCCCGAACAATTTGCCGAACTGGCCCAGCAGCCCTATAACCGTATTCCGGTCTATCGCGATGTGCTGGCTGACCTTGATACGCCCTTAAGCGCCTATCTAAAGCTTGCACGTGGCTCCTACAGCTACCTCTTCGAATCTGTTGAGGGTGGCGAAAAGTGGGGACGCTATTCCATTATTGGTTTGCGCGCCGACACCATCCTCACCGTGCGGGGCAACGCGGTTGAAGTTCGCCGTGGCGGCCAGATTGTCGAGCAGGAAAACAGCGATGACCCGCTGGCTTTCGTAGAGGCGTTTCAGGCTCGTTATTGCGCGCCGGACCTCGATGCGCTGCCCGCGTTTAACGGCGGCCTTGTTGGTTATTTCGGCTACGACACGGTTCGCTATGTGGAAAAGAAACTGGCAGCGACCTGCCCACCGGATAAGCTCGGCAATCCTGATATTCTCTTGATGGTGTCAGACGAGGTGGTGGTGTTTGACAATCTCGCGGGTGTGATCACCCTGATTGTTCACGCCGATCCTGCCGATTCTGACGCGTACAGCAATGCCCAGGCGCGTCTGGATGCGCTTGAGGCACTGATGGCGGGCCCAGCCCCGCAGCTTGCCCGGCCCAACACCGAGCCCGGTGAGTTGCCGGAGTCGGCGTTTGAATCGGAGGTGGGTGAGGCTGGCTATAGCGCCATGGTTGAGCGGGTCAAGGAATACACCCTGGCCGGGGATGTTATGCAGGTGGTGCCCTCGCAGCGGTTGTCGACCCCCTTTGACGCCGAACCCATCAATCTATACCGGGCGCTGCGCCGCCTGAATCCCTCGCCTTACATGTTCTATCTGGATCTGGACGATTTTCATATCGTTGGCTCCAGTCCGGAAATTCTCGCCCGGGTTGAACACGGCGAAATCACCCTGCGTCCCATCGCCGGCACCCGTCGTCGCGGTCACACCGAGGCGGAGGACAAGGCGATGGAAGAAGAATTACTGGCTGACCCAAAGGAAATCGCCGAGCACCTGATGCTGATCGATCTGGGGCGTAACGACGTGGGTCGGGTTGCTGAAACCGGCAGCGTCGTGGTGACCGACCAGATGGTTGTCGAACGGTATTCCCATGTCATGCACATCGTCTCCAACGTCACCGGTCAGCTGCGCGAGGGCGCCGGCGCCGTGGATGTGCTGCGCGCGAGCTTCCCCGCCGGCACCCTGTCCGGCGCGCCCAAGATCCGCGCGCTGGAAATCATCGATGAACTGGAGCCCACCAAGCGCGGCATCTATTCCGGCGCGGTGGGCTACCTGGCCTGGAACGGCAGCATGGACACCGCGATCGCGATCCGCACCG
>JBFKXO010000275.1:0-2372 GCA_041638115.1 Litorivivens sp.
ACGCCCTTGAGTCACACCGCCGGCGATGGCATCGAGGATAGCCGGATCATGCCCCAGGTGATCGCGCAGCATTTCGGTGTCGGTAAAACCGGGGCAAACGCAGGCGGTGTGAATGCCACTGCCCGCCAGGTCCTGGCAGGTCGCGCGCATCAAACCGACCAGTGCATGCTTTGAAGTGACCTAGGAACAGCTGCCGGCCACGGCTTTCTCACTCAGGGTTGAGCCCACGTAAATAATGGATGAACCGCCTTTCATATGCGGCAACACCAGCTGGTTGAGCTGCATGGCGGCAATCACATTTAACTGAAAAACCTGCTGCAGACTTTCGGCGGTGGTATCGCGCACACTGTCTTTTTTCAAAACGGCGGCGTTGTGAACGACACAAATGCTGTCCGCACCTTCCAGCTCACTCGCCAGCGCGCCCTCGCATTCGTCGACCCAATTCAACTGCGCCATATCTGCCGTAATCTGAATCACACCGTCCAGATCGGGCGTGCTGCGGGACAAGTTGATCACCCGGTAACCCTGCTCGGCAAAATGGGCGACAGTCGCCCGGCCAATGCCTTTACTGCCACCGGTGATCACCAATACTTTTTTCATCATAACCTCTTATTGCTGCCAGCTTGCAGAGCCGGACTGGCCCGGCCCCGAGGAAACTTTCATCACCAGAGACTGCACGCCATTGCCGTGAATAAAATCACCATCTTCCAGTAAGCGCTCCAACAATAGCCGGGCAAATTCCTCCACGGTGGTATTGCGAATGGGTAATAGCAGCGTATCGCTGCACAAGAAGGTCATCTCTTCGCCGTTAAACGTTACCCGGTAGTTCGTACCATCCTGAACAATCTGCAAATAGGGCGACTGAGCCGGCAGCACGAGATATTCATCATACTGCGCCACCAGCTTGCGCAAGCGCTGCTTGATATCCACATAGCTGAAACACATCCCATTGGCGCCAACTTCGGCGGTGATATCCAGCGATACGCGGAAGTTGTGGCCGTGCAGGCGCTCGCGTTCGGTTGCCGAGAAAATGGTGAAGTGCGCCGCCGAGAATTTCAGGTCCTCTTTGGTAATCTCAATCGTCGTGAGGGTATCTACAGGCATCTCTCTATTCACTGTCCCATGCAGCCGCACAAAGTACTGTTTGTGGGGTAAAAAAGCAAAGTGACCCGCCACTGTCGGGGCTACATGAACAGCAGATTACAATTGCATGGGAGGCATTCCGTTGGCCCACCACTGTGCTAGCCTGATGTTTGACGTAACCATAACGATAATTGGCTGGTACACCACCTGCCTCCACTGAAGGGAACATCATCATGACCAACACTGGCGCCCCGCAAGGCAACCCCGGCGATATTCTCAACTGGCCGATGCTGAAGCTGAAATACCGCACCGACCCGGCAAAACTCGCGGCCCTTCTGCCGCCTGGCATCACGCCCGGCAAAGACCCGATAGTGACCATCACCATCTACAACTTCCCGGTCCAAAACGAACCCGAACTGGGATACGTACTCAACGTCGCCGCGGATTACAACGGCACCCCCGGTGATTACACCATTGCCCTGGGCATTGATCAGGAAGCTCCGTTATTTGTGTGCCAGGAACTCTGGGGACAACCCAAGTATCCAGTAAAAACCACCTACTTCCGCCTGATGGACCACGTTGAAGCCAAGGTGGAACACCAGGGCACAACCTTTATTGAATTTTCCGGTGATGTGGTTGAAACCCTGGAAAATCCTGCCGATCATGAAGAGCATGAATGGTGGATCAAATCTGTACGCTCGGTCGATATGCAACCCGAGAAATATGACTTCCCGCCCCACGTCGTAGACGTACACACCAAATACGGAACGGCCTATCTACAAGAGCTCAAAGGCGACATTATTCTGCGCGAAAGCGCCTGGGACCCTATCGCCACCAAATTGCCGATGCTGGAACAGGTTTCCGCACGGTTGTGGACGCCCATCTTTAAAGACCGCAGCATTACCCTCGCCGGAGAACTGGATGGCAAGAAGTACTGGCCATTTGCCGACACTATTAGTGGCACCCGCTGGATTGGTGACAGCGGCGCACCACCCAAGTCGTAAATGAGGTACGGCCATCCAGGCCATATTTGGCGAACTCCGGTTCGCCTTTTTTCGTTCTTAGTCGTCTATCATCTGGCTTTCACCCTTGAGCCTCTCTCTATCGGGGTAGCACCATGAAACAGCCGCTGTTTTTGGGTTGGTGGCAGGTCGTCGTCGCGGTAATGGTTCAAGCGGTCGCCACCGGCGCCGTGGTCTACGCCTATAGTGTCGCGGTTGTACCGCTAGCCACTGAATTTCAGAGCAGTCGCATGCTGCTGATGCTCGGCATCACCACCATGACACTGG
>JBFKXO010000276.1:0-2296 GCA_041638115.1 Litorivivens sp.
GCCGGACGTTTTTACCCGGAACCAGAGAGCTTTGAATACCGCTACCATCAGGAAGATATTCACCTGTTGATGAAGGTGGAAACTCATAACCATCCCACGGCGATTGCGCCATTCCCCGGTGCCGGGACGGGCAGCGGCGGCGAGATCCGCGACGAGGGTGCTGTCGGTCGTGGCTCCAAGCCGAAGGTCGGGCTGACGGGCTTCACGGTCTCCAACCTGGAGTTGCCGGGGGCGATTCAGCCCTGGGAGCAAGCTTACGGCAAACCGGATCGCATCGTTTCTGCGTTGGATATTATGGTTGAGGGGCCCATCGGCGGTGCTGCCTTCAACAATGAGTTCGGGCGCCCCAATATTTGCGGTTATTTCCGCACCTACGAAGAAACCGTGATTGGCGCCAATGGCGAAGAGCGTCGCGGCTATCACAAGCCCATTATGATTGCCGGTGGGTACGGCAATATCAAAGCTGAACACGTCGATAAACCGCCTTTTGCCGCAGGGGCCAAGCTGGTCGTGCTCGGTGGTCCAGCGATGCTGATCGGTCTGGGTGGCGGTGCGGCGTCGTCGATGAGTAGTGGTGCATCCAGTGAAGACCTGGATTTCGCGTCGGTACAGCGTCAGAACCCGGAAATCGAGCGCCGCTGTCAGGAAGTGATCGACCGCTGCTGGTCGCGCGGTGACAACAACCCCATTGCTTTTATTCACGACGTTGGTGCCGGCGGTTTGTCCAATGCCTTCCCGGAGTTGGTTAAAGACGGCGGTACCGGTGGAGCCTTCGATATCCGCAATGTTCCCAATGCGGAGCCCGGTATGTCGCCGCTGGAAATCTGGTGTAACGAGTCGCAGGAGCGCTACGTGCTCGCGATCAAGCCAGAGGATATGGCAGCGTTCGAAGCGATATGCCAGCGTGAGCGTTGCCCCTATGCGGTGGTGGGCGAGGCTACGGATGAGAAGCACCTGCGGGTCGGTGATCGCCACTTCGCCAACAACCCGGTCGACCTGCCGATGTCGGTGCTGTTCGGTAAACCACCGAAAATGCACCGCGAAATACAGCGTGCTCACTATGAAAAGGCCGCACTGGCACTCGACGGAATCGATATTGAAGAAGCCGCCGAGCGTTTGCTGCGACTGCCGACGGTGGGCAGCAAGCAATTCCTGATTACCATTGGCGACCGCTCCGTGACCGGGCAGGTTCATCGCGATCAATTGGTCGGTCCCTGGCAGGTGCCGGTGGCTGATTGTGCAGTGACGACCGTGTCTTATGACAGCTATGCCGGCGAAGCGATGGCAATGGGTGAGCGTACACCGATGGCGCTGATTGATGGCCCGGCATCGGGTCGTATGGCCATTGCCGAGGCGATTACCAATATCGCCTCGACGCGTATCGGCCAATTGGCGGATGTGAAACTGTCTGCCAACTGGATGTGTGCGGCCGGTCACCCCGGCGAAGATGAAAAGCTCTACGATACCGTGCGGGCCGTTGGCCTTGAGCTGTGTCCCGAGCTGGGGATTACCGTGCCTGTCGGCAAGGATTCCATGTCCATGCGCACAGTGTGGGACGAGGAGGGCGAACAAAAGGCCGTCACCGCGCCCATGTCGCTGATTATTTCGGCGTTCTCTCCGGTGGTCGACGTTCGCAAAACGGTCACGCCTCAACTCAAGGCCCTGGACGAGGACACCTGTCTGTTGCTGGTAGATCTCGGCAATGGCAAACACCGCCTGGGCGCCTCTTGCCTGGCGCAAGTATACAACCAGATCGGTGACGAACCTGCTGATCTGGACGACGCGGCGCAGCTCAAAGGCTTCTTCGGTGCCATGCAGCTGCTGCTCGAAAACGAATCGATCCTGGCTTATCACGATCGCTCTGACGGTGGTTTGTTCGTTACATTGGCCGAGATGGCCTTTGCCGGGCACTGTGGTTTGGAGATTGATCTGTCAGCGATTCAGGGGCTGAGCCTCGGTGTTCTGTTTGCTGAAGAGCCTGGCGCGGTGTTGCAGGTTCGCAGAAAGGATCTGGAGGCAGTTAAAAAGGCCTTTGCCGGATTTGGCCTGAGTGAGCAAGTGATAGAAATTGGTGCGCCCGGCAATGACGATCACGTGCGTATTCGCCGCTTCGCCGAAGTGCTGTTTGATCAGCCGCGCACGTATTGCCAGCGTCTGTGGTCGCAAACCAGTTATGCCATTCAGTCGCTGCGCGATAATCCTGAATGTGCCCAGCAGGAGTACGATGCCCTGCTGGCTGATGACCCTGGTCTGAGTGTCAATCTCACCTACGATGTTAATGAAGATGTCGCTGCGC
>JBFKXO010000277.1:0-2270 GCA_041638115.1 Litorivivens sp.
AGTCATTGGCAGCCATGCTCAGAGCACCTTCAGCCAATATCTGGTTAGCCTGATAACCGACATTCCACATGCCGAAAAACATGGCCGGGAATGTGCAGAACCAGACTGTGATCATGATGCGCTTGAGGTCTACCCCATCGCGGACATGTGCCGTGGTTCTGGCAGTGGAAGCCGGTGAATAGAAAATGGTATCCACTGCCTCATACAGGGCATACCACTTTTCGAAACGGCCACCCTTGTGAAAGTGCGGCTCGAGATCATCGAGAATTTTTCTAAGCCCCATCATCAACCCTCGTGCTCAATTCGGGTCAGATTGTCACGAAGAATCGGACCGTATTCATATTTACCCGGACAGACATAAGTACACAGTGCCAGGTCTTCTTCATCCAGTTCCAGAGCGCCCAATTGCTGTGCAACCTGGGTATCACCCACAATCAGTGAACGCAACAGCTGCGTTGGCAGAATGTCCAGGGGCATTACCCGCTCATAGGTACCCATCGGCACCATGGCGCGCTCACTCCCATTGGTATTGGTGGTAAAGTCAAACAGGCGGCCACCCATAAACTGCGACAGGTAAATACGCAGCAGCGAGTGTTTCTGGGTGCCGGGCGACAGCCATCCCATAAATTCACGTTCCGTGCCTTCTTTCAGCACACTCACCTGGTTGTGAAAGCGTCCAAGATAAGCCAGGGGTCCATGGGCGTGGCGACCGCCAAACACCGAGCCGGAAATCAGGCGATTTGTTTCGGGTACCACCTGCCCTGCCGTCAGCTCTTCAAGGTTGGCACCCAGACGGGTACGCAGCAAACGCGGCTGCTCTACCTGTGGCCCAGCCAGGGCAATAACGCGCTCACAACGCAATTGGCCGCTTTTGAACAGGCGCCCCACGGCGATGACGTCCTGATAGCCGATCGTCCAGACACTCTTTGTCGCGCTGACCGGTTGCAAAAAGTGGATATGGGTTCCCGCCAGACCCGCCGGATGCGGCCCGGAAAATTCCTCGACACGAATATTACCGGCGGGTGCCTCAGGAATGCTGTTTCCCGCCGCCTTGCAAACAAAAACATTGCCCTGGGTCAGATGGCTCAGCACCTGAAGGCCATGCTGGAAGTCTTCACTGGCTTCGGCTATGACCACTGCGGGGTCAGCCGCCAGCGGATGCGTGTCGATAGCAGTGACAAACAGTGCCGCCGGTGAACTGCCCGGAGTTGGCACCTTGCTAAAAGGCCGGGTGCGCAGTGCTGTCCACAAACCGGATCGCAGCAGGTTATCCTGTACCTGCTCGGCACTCAGTGTCGCCAGCTGTTCTAGCGAATAACTGTCAAAGCTTTCGAACTCATCGGCTTCAACATCAATGACCACGGATTGCAGCGCCCGCTTTTCACCCCGGTTGATCGCTGAGACAACACCAGTGGCGGGGGCGGTATAGCTCACCCCCTTGGTTTTTTTGTCGGTAAACAGCATCTGTCCGGTTTTGACCCGGTCACCCACCTTGACTTCCATGGTTGGTTTCATGCCCATGTAGTCAAAGCCGATGACCGCTACCGAGCGGACCTTGGGGCCGTCCTCGATACGCTGCTCCGGCGCCCCGGTTATGGGCAGGTCCAGACCTTTTGTAATCTTGATCATTAGGCTGTCATTCACTCGTCAGGTAAAGCAATAGCGAAACCGCGACCGTAACGGATACCTCAGCAATACAGTCACTTGGAGAATACCGGCAGTAGTCGTGCAGGCGCCGTGTTGAACACGGCGCCAATACAATACTTGCCCAGGCTAAAGAAACCCGATGGGTCTCTTCAGGAACTGCCTACGCTCTCCCCCGTTGGCAGTTCAATGAAAACGTCTTACTGCTCTTTCGGATAAATGGCGTAGCTGACTCCGGCCATTTGCTCAAGCACACGGTGCACCTGGCAGCTATAGCCATACTCGTTATCGTACCAGCAATACAATACCACGGACTTGCCGTTAACAATGGTCGCTTCGCTATCGTAGATACAGGCATGACGCGAGCCAACAAAATCCGTGGACACCACTTCCGGTGAGTTTGAAAAATCGATCTGCTTGCGCAGCGGCGAGTGCAGGGCCACCTTGCGCATATACTCATTGATTTCCTCAACACTGGTTTCGCGCTTCAGGTTCAGCTTGAGGATCGCCATGGACACATTGGGCGTCGGCACGCGGATCGCGTTGCCCGTCAGCTTGCCTTCCATCTGGGGCATGACCTTGCCAACGGCCTTGGCAGCACCGGTTTCGGTAATCACCATGTTCAG
>JBFKXO010000278.1:0-2176 GCA_041638115.1 Litorivivens sp.
CCCTGAACGAAGTGGAACTGATCATGCCGGTTATTCGCAAAGTGCTGGATAACGTGGGCATTCAAAGCGCACAGGACGTGGACTTCACCTGTTCCGGTTCCTGTGACTACCTGCAGGGCGCAGCCTTTGCATTCGTACTGGGTGTAGATGCACTGGGTGCGGTACCGCCCATTAAGGAATCTCACGTTGAGATGGACGCGGCCTGGGCGCTGTATGAAGCGGTCCTGAAGATTCGTATGGGGCAGGCGGATTCTGCGCTGCTGTACGGTTTCGGTAAATCCTCTCCGGGCGAGTTGCCGATTGTTCTGTCACAGCAGCTTGATCCCTACTACCTGTCACCGCTGTGGCTGGATACGGTCAGTAGTGCGGCGCTGCAAGCACGCGCTCTGCTCGATAGCGGTGAAGCGACTGAAGCTGATATGGCTGAGGTGGTAGCGCGCTCGCGTAAAAATGCCAAATCCAACCCCCACGCCCAGCTCAAGGGCGATGTGAGTGTGGATGAATTGCTGGCCGAGCCAACCTACCTGTCACCCTTGCGCAAGCACGACTGCTGCCCGATTTCTGACGGCGCCAGCGCCATGATTATCGCGACGGTTGAGAAAGCGAAAGAGTGGGGCAAGCCGTACGCCGTATTGAAGGGTATCGACCATCGTATTGAATCCCATCACTTTGGCGCTCGTGACCTGACCCGCTCGGTATCCACCGAGATCGCAGCCAAGGCAGTGGGTGTAACCGACGGGCCGGTTGAAGTGGCCGAAATTTACGCGCCTTTCAGCCATCAGGAAATCATTCTGAAGAAAGCGCTCGGACTGGGAGATGACACAGTGATCAACCCGTCTGGTGGCGTTCTGGCAGGCAACCAGATGATGGCTTCAGGTCTGTCGCGAGTTGGTGAAGTGGCCAATCGCATCATCAAGGGTGAAATCAAACGCGGCGTAGCGCATGCGACCTCAGGTCACGCGCTGCAACAGAACCTGGTCGCGGTACTGGAGGGAGCATAATGGCTGAATTAGCTGCAGTAGTTGGTATTGGCCAGACCAAATACCAGACCAAACACAAAACTGTTTCCGTTGCCGGGTTGGTGCGCGATGCCGCGCTCAAGGCCCTGCAGGACGCGGAGCTGACCTGGGACGATATCGATGCGGTTATCGTCGGTAAGGCGCCGGACATGTTCGAAGGCATGATCATGCCCGAGCTTTACCTGACCGATGCCTTGGGATGTAACGGCAAACCGATGCTGCGGGTTCACACCGCTGGCTCGGTGGGTGGTTCGACTGCCATTGTCGCTGCGTCTTACGTGCAGAGTGGGACGTTCAAGCGCATTCTCACGGTAACCTACGAGAAGCAATCCGAGTCTAACGCTATGTGGGCGCTTTCGAACGCCCAGCCGTTTTCGGTTCACTTGAATGCGGGTGCCGGCGGCTTCTTCGCGCCGATTATTCGCGAATACATGCGTCGTACCAAGGCGCCGAGCGATGCCGGTATCAAGGTCGCGGTGAAGGACCGTCTGCATGGCGCCCGCAACCCGCTGGCTCACCTGCAACTGCCCAACATCACCATGAAGGAAGTGGAAGAGAGCCCCATGCTGTGGGAACCTCTGCGCTTCCTGGAGTCCTGCCCGTCCTCCGACGGTGCCTGTGCCATGGTTATAGCGAATGAAGAGCTCGCCGCCCAGTCACCGAAGAAGCCGGCCTGGATTCGCGGCACGGCAATGCGCTCCGAGCCGACGATGTACGCCGGTCGGGAAGAAGTTAGCCCACAAGCCGGTATTGATTGTGCCAAGGATGTCTACGCTCAGGCGGGCATCACCAATCCTCGCAAGGATCTGGATTGTGCCGAAGTCTACGTGCCGTTTTCCTGGTATGAGCCCATGTGGTTGGAAAATCTCGGTTTCGCCGAGAAGGGCGAAGGCTGGAAGCTGACCCTGGAAGGTGCCACCTCTTTAGATGACAAAGGTGACATCCCGTGGAACTGCAGCGGTGGTGTACTATGCAGTAACCCCATCGGTGCCTCGGGCATGATCCGCTTTGCGGAAGCGGCCCGCCAGGTGCGCGGCGATGCCGGTAATCATCAGGTTGATGGTGCCAAGCTTGCCCTGGGGCATGCCTACGGTGGTGGTGCACAGTTCTACGCCATGTGGGTTGTCGGTTCAGAAAAAGCGTAACGCAAAAAGCGC
>JBFKXO010000279.1:0-2167 GCA_041638115.1 Litorivivens sp.
CTTGCGCTTGCTGGTAACCGTGTAATCCAGATTCAGGCGGCCAAACTCATATTGGTGAGGACGCGAGGGAACCGGCAGGTTCTCCAGAAACCAGTCGTACAGCGGGCGGTGATCGGCGAACTCCAGCGTACAAATGGAATGCGTCACGCCCTCAATGGCGTCTTCCTGACCGTGGGCGAAATCGTAGCTGGGATAAATACACCATTTGTCACCGGTGTGGTGGTGTGACTGCTTGCGAATGCGGTACAGAATCGGATCGCGCAGATTCATATTGGGCGAGGCCATGTCGATCTTGGCCCGCAGCACCTTGCTGCCCTCGTCGAATTCGCCATTCTTCATCCGCTCCAGCAGATCAAGATTTTCCTCGGCACTGCGCTCCCGATAGGGGCTCGGCTTACCCGGCTTGGTCGCCCAGCCACGGTATTCACTGGCCTCTTCCGCGCTCAGATCGCAGACATAAGCCAAACCCTGACGAATCAGGTGCTGGGCCCATTCGTAGAACTGATCAAAATAATCGGAGGCAAACCGCACATCGCCGCCCCACTGGAAACCCAGCCAGCGCACGTCTTCCTTGATCGCGTCAACGTACTCCTGCTCCTCTTTGGCCGGGTTGGTGTCGTCAAAGCGCAGGTTGCACTGGCCGCCAAACTGCTCGGCGAGACCGAAATTGACACAGATCGACTTGGCGTGACCTACGTGGAGGTAGCCGTTGGGCTCCGGCGGAAATCGGGTCACCACCTCCTCGGGCTTTAATTTACCGGCGTCGATGTCGGCCTTGATGATGTCGCGAACGAAGTTGGTGGCCTGGTTTTCGGGTTTGCTCATGCACTCTTCCAGCAGGGTGGGATTGGGTTTCGCGTCCAACGCAAAAGGCGGGTATTATAGCGACTTTCAACACTGATCAACACAGGCGGTAAAATGATTATTCTTCAAACAAATCATGGTGATATCAAAATCGAGCTGGATTTCGACAAGGCTCCCAATACAGCGGCCAATTTCAAGCAATATGTCGAAGAAGGTTTCTATGACGGCACCATTTTCCACCGGGTTATCGACGGCTTTATGATCCAGGGCGGTGGTTTCACCCCCGGCATGCAGCAGAAAGCCACCCGCGACCCCATTGAGTGCGAAGCCGACAATGGTCTGAAGAACGAGCTTGGCACTTTGGCGATGGCCCGCACCATGGATCCCCACTCAGCCTCTTCCCAGTTTTTCATCAATGTGAAAGACAATGACTTCCTGAACCACAGCAGCAAAACCGCCCAGGGCTGGGGCTATGCGGTATTTGGCAAGGTCGTTGACGGCATGGACGCGGTTAACGCCATTAAAGGCGTGCGCACTACCATGGCAGCGGGCCACCAAGATGTGCCCGCCGAGGATGTGGTTATCGAAAAGGCCTACGTCGCCGAATAATGTCTACCCTCTTCATCTCAGATCTCCATCTAGATGAGAAACGCCCGGACATTTTCCGGGCGTTTTTACATTTTCTGGAGACCACCGCAAAAGACGCTGAAGCACTCTATGTGCTGGGTGACCTGTTTGAAGCCTGGGTGGGCGATGACGACGACGCACCGCTGGCGCGCGAGAGCATCGCTGCGTTTCGCCATTTAGCCGACAGCGGCACCGCACTGTATTTTCTGCACGGGAACCGGGACTTTCTTCTGGGAGAGCGCTTCGCTGAAGAAACCGGCGGAACCCTGCTGAACGACCCCTGCAAAATCGATCTTTACGGCACGCCGACGCTGTTAATGCACGGCGATAGTCTGTGCACCGCAGATACCGAGTATCAAAAACTGCGACGACAGTTGCGTTCAGTCGACTGGCAGCAGCAACTGTTATCGCAACCACTCGCTGCCCGCCGCCAGTTGGCCGAGCAATTGCGAATGGCCAGCTCAGAGGCTACCAGCAATAAAGCCGAAGACATTATGGATGTCACGCCTGACGAGGTCATCGAGGCGCTTTCCAGCAACAACTGCACCCGCCTGATTCACGGTCATACCCACCGTCCGGCCCGGCACACGCTGACCGTTCACGGGAAAACCGCCGAACGGATCGTATTGGGTGACTGGGATCAATATCTCTGGTTCCTTCACGCGGATACGAACACACTCGAACTCCGTAAAGAACGGATCGCAGCGTAACCCCCTAACCGCCCCAATCAGGGGCA
>JBFKXO010000280.1:0-1966 GCA_041638115.1 Litorivivens sp.
CGCCTTTGTAACCGAGATCTGCCGCCCAGCGACATAAACCATCAAGGGAATTGAAGGGTGCCTGGTCACCGGTAAACTGCGCCAGAAATATGGCCGGACCTTTCATACATTTTCCTCATTCAATGCAGCGAGCGGCGCCAGTGCCACCCACTTTTGTTGCGACGCAGACGCAGCAACCGTCGCCTCGATAAATCGCATACCGCGCAGTGCATCGGCGATGCCGGGCACGTCGGCTTCAACCGCGTTGGGCTGACGATTCTCCAATCGGGCGCGAATTTGTCCGGCAAAATTACGGTAGTGGTTAGCGAAAGCTTCGAGATACCCCTCCGGGTGCCCGGCCGGTGTGCGGCAATTGGCTTGGGCAATCTCGCTCAGGCCCGAGCCTCCCGCACGCAATATCTGCATGGGTTGATCAAGCGGTTTATGCAGCAAGGTGTTCGGGTCGGCATGAGACCACTCCAGCCCGCCCTGCTCGCCATAAATGCGCAGTTTCAAGGTATTTTCCTCACCGGCGCATATCTGGCTGGCAATCAACACACCTCGGGCACCATCAGCAAACCGCAGTATCACCGTGGCGTCATCGTCCATGCGGCGACCGGGCACCACACTACCCAGGTCAGCACAAATACCGCTAATAGCGCTGCCACTAACATATTCACTAAGATGCGCAGCGTGAGAGCCTATATCGCCAACACAACTGCTCACGCCAGCCCGCGTCGGATCAAGCCGCCATTGCGCCTGTTTGCTGCTGTGTTCTACATTCGCATTCGACAGCCAGCCCTGCGGATATTCCACCAGCACCTTGCGAATTGCGCCGAGTGCGCCGCCGGCGACCATAGCCCGAGCTTGTTTGATCATCGGGTAACCGGCGTAGGTATGCGTCAGCCCGTAGAGCAATCCGGTCGTCTTCACAAGCTCATCCAGGGCCAGGGCCTCCTCCAGATTGAGGGTGGCCGGTTTGTCGCTCAGTACATGGAAGCCGTGCTCCAAAGCAACTTTGGCGACGGGAAAATGCAGGTGATTTGGCGTGACTATCGCAACAAAATCCATCCGCGTTTGCGCATCAAGCGCGGCCTCTTTCGCCATCATCTCTGCAAAATCTGCGTAGCAGCGTTGTGGTTCCAGTCCCAGCTCTTGGCCCATGTGCTGCGACGTCGCGGCTTCACTGGAAAACACCCCGCAGGTCAATTCAATGTCCCCATCGAGCGCGGCGGCCATACGATGGATAGGCCCGATCATTGAGCCGGGACCGCCCCCGACCATGCCCATTCGAATCTTGCGTTTACTGCTCACTGGCGTCTGCCCCTCTCACCCAATGCATGGCTTTGGTCAGAAACTCCTGGTATTCAGGCAGTTCATAAGTATAGGGCTGATGGCCAATGGCGCTGTACAGCACCCGCCCCTCACCCAGCTGATGCCGCCAGGCGATGGGATGCTCACCCGGCATACTGTCATTACCCACCCAGGTTTCGCCCACAGTGAGGTAACTCGCTTCATCCAGGGTCAACAAAACTTCATAGCCTTTGTCGCGCACATTCTGGTCAAAGGCGTACCACTCCTCCTGTTTAACCTGCCAGGGTTGCGGGAGGTGGGCTGTGACAGGCAGCGAGGGGTCCGCCACCATCACGTGAGCATCCTGAAATTGGGGGTCCATGGTATGGCCGATAAACTGCGCACCAATCAGGGTTTGCACATACCAGTCCCAGTCGTAGGAAAAATCGCCGCCCGAGGCATGTACACCCAGCCAACCGCCACCGTTTTCGACCCAGCTTTTCAAGGCAGCTCGCTGGTCTTCAGTGAGCACATCCCCGGACACGTTATTCCAGATAATGAAATCAAATTGCGACAGCAGCTCCGGTGAATGAACTGCGCCATTGTCTGATTGGTAGACCTCCCAGTCCTGAGCCTCTATCAAGCGCGCGAAAACCTGCTTCGCCACCGGAATGGCATCCTTGTGGATAAAGCC
>JBFKXO010000281.1:0-1770 GCA_041638115.1 Litorivivens sp.
ACATCGGCGCGATGCTGGCGCCGGGTGTCAGTATGGGGCAGGCGGTGGATTATTTTGATGAGGTTTCTGAGCGCTTGCTGCCCGATGGCTTCAGTCACGATTATATGGGCCAATCTCGTCAGTTCCTTGAAGAAGGTAATGTACTGGTAGCGACCTTCGGCTTTTCGGTGCTGTTGATCTATCTGGTACTGGCGGCCCAGTTCGAAAGTTTCCGTGACCCGATTATTGTGCTGATCAGCGTACCTATGTCGATCTGTGGTGCATTGATTCCGCTGGCTGTGGGATTGTCCACCATGAACATTTATAGCCAGATAGGTTTGATCACCCTGATCGGTCTGATCAGCAAGCATGGGATACTGATCGTCGATTTCGCCAACAATTTGCAAGAGACGGAAGGGTTGAGTATCCGTGAGGCAGCCAAGCGGGCTGCGGCGGTGCGGTTACGCCCCATTTTGATGACCACAGCAGCAATGGTTTTCGGTGTACTGCCACTGCTGGTGGCCACAGGCGCCGGTGCTCAAAGCCGCTATAGTATTGGCTTGGTGATAACCGCGGGGATGTCGATCGGCACCGTATTCACGCTGTTTGCTGTGCCAGTGCTTTATACCTTCTTTGCTCGCGTGCGCAAGCCAGAACAGAATGAGACTACTAACCTTCAGGAGAGTGTTTAATGAAAGGTAATGACTATATTCAACACGCGCTACAGACAGAATCCCAGCCGAGCGAAGAACAATTGTCGCGGGTCAATTTGCGCATACTGCACGCGCTAATGGGTTTGCAGACAGAGACCGGTGAACTGACAGATGCCGTCAAACGTCACATTTTTTACGGCACACCGTTGGACAAGGTCAATCTGGTGGAAGAGATCGGGGACGTGTTTTGGTACATCGCCATTCTGCTGGATGAGTTGAAAGTGGATGTGGGCGATAAAGCCAGTTTTGAACATGCGATGAAAGTGAATATCGAAAAATTGCGTGCGCGGTATCCGAACAAGTTCACCGAGTTCGACGCGGTTAATCGCGATTTGGACGCCGAGCGTCAGA
The DNA here is from genome assembly GCA_041638115.1 of Litorivivens sp. Lineage (GTDB taxonomy): Bacteria > Pseudomonadota > Gammaproteobacteria > Pseudomonadales > Spongiibacteraceae > Litorivivens. Next base: position 1,044 of record JBFKXO010000281.1, read on the forward strand.
TTCTCGAGCAGTAAGCGCAGGCAGGATGCATGGCTGCACCACTCGTTTTTAAAGCCGGGCCTCGTGCCCGCCAAAAAATTGAGCAGGACGGGCTTCACGCAGACACCGTCTCTGCTATTGCCGGTGCCGCTGGCGGCCCCAAGTGGCTGGTGCTGGCAGAGATTGATCGATTACTGGTTGGCCACTGGCTGAAATCGCGTAACCAGCCGCTGCCATTGGTGGGTTCGTCGATTGGTAGCTGGCGCTTTGCCGCCTGGGCGCAGAACGACCCGCTGGCAGCGATAGACCGCTTGGAGTCGCTGTACATCGAACAAACCTACGCGGGTAAGCCCGACTATGCGACGGTCACCAACACGGCGCGACGGCTGGTCGCGGAGCTATTGGGTCCAGATGGGGCTAAACAAATCCTTTCCCACCCCTGGGCGCGACTGCATATTGTGACGGCCTTGTGTCGGGGTTGGACGGGACGTGACGCGACCCTGCCAATGGCGGCAGGCTTTGGACTGGCTACTGCGATCAATACGGTAAACCGCAATCTGCTCAGCGCCTTTCTGGAGCGACAGGTATTTACTGATTGCCGTGATGGTGCTTTGCCTCCAACGGCGTTCCCCGGCTTTCAGACAAAACTCCCGGCGCTCAATGAAACCAATCTCGGCGCAGCTCTCTTGGCCAGTGGTTCAATCCCGTTTGTCATGCAGGCGGTCGGAATTGATGGGCAAGCGGGCTG